>JAEWMH010000095.1 GCA_023393235.1 Bacillota bacterium
TTTCGGTCAGGAGCTCCGGCGTAATGAAGCCGGACAGTGCACTTGCCGTCATGTAGAGAGCCCCCTGCCAGCAAAAAAGCACCACGGCGGATATCATAATGCCGATGCCGAAGGTGGACGCCAGCACAATCGAGGTGACCCCGTCCAGAATGGCGTTGGTGAACAGGTAGGTATGGTTGCCGCGGAGTGCACTTTCGATGGGTCCCAGAATGGACATGGTTCCCACACAGAAAAGCAATATGGCCGTCGACAGACCTTCAGCCAAATTCCCCTTGGAAAAACGGGCCACGGCTTCCTTAAACCGCCGCTCCAGATCAAGCTGCTGGCCGATCAACCCGCCTACTGCCAGGCTGACAATAAACAGTACCGGATATTGGCTTTCCGGCATATAAGAAGCAATCCCGTTTATCCCCAGCGCCGCCGCTGCCAGCCCCATAGCTTGCATAAGAACTGTTTGGCTGCTTTCCTTCATTCCTTTCCTGAAAACACTTCCCACCAGACTCCCCGCAAGAATTGTAGCGGTGTTCACGATAGTTCCGATCATAGCTGCTCTCTCCTCTATCCTATTTGAAAAGAGCATAAACCCTCCAGCAGCTGGAGGGTCAAGAGGTTTTTACCGGCAGGCGGATTTCCGTTACGAATTGGGAGGTTTCCTGGGTAAGCCCATAGTCCACATAAGTGATTTCCAGCGCATCCTCTGCCGGACTGTAACTCTTGTCCCTGGCATAGGCCAGCAGCCGTTCGTAATGGGGAGCAGCATCCGTATGGGTACCGATGAAACGGACCAGCAGGTACTGCTGCCCGGCAAGAATCTTCAACGCCTCTGACGAAGGGGGCGGCTGATCCGGCTCCACGAAGACAAAGATGGAATTGTATTCGTCGAACTGCCCCTGTTCCAGATGAGCGGCGGATACGGTTAACCCGACCTGCCCAAGAAAGATACTGGATGTCAAGTTGCTGTTATTCTCCAGCAGCCGGATGGACATTTCCAGATTGTCCCCGGGGCGAATCCGCTGCTTCAGCAAAATCAGCTTCTGCTCGGGAAGCCAAACCTCCCGGATCCTGAACAGCTCCTCCGGTTTGGACACATCCTCGATCTGGTGGATCAGCTTGTCCAATTTCTGTTCAATCCGGCGGAATTCCCGTAGCTTCTCTTCCGTTCTGTTTTTTTGCTCCTTCAGTAAAACGAGAACATCGTCCATATTCCGGTTGTCGATAAACGTTTTGATCTCCTTCAGCGGAATATTCAGCGCCTTAAGATAGAGAATTGTATTTAACCGCTCGAATTGTTCAATGGCATAATACCGGTAGCCGGTCTGCTCATCCACCAAGGCCGGGGTGAACAGCCGGATTTCATCATAATAACGCAGTGTCCGGATATCGATCCGGAAGAGCTTGGAAATTTCCCCGATCAAAAACAGCTTGCCCATGGGTCACCGTCCTTTCTTAAACGACTCCATTATACACCAAGAGCCCGATGGGCATATCCCCATCCGGCTCTTGGTTCACGTATATGTGTTTTCGGTTACCAAATTAAGAAATCCTTATCCAGCAGCCGCAGCACAGCCTCCAGGAAGAAGTAGTCGCCGTAGATGATGGGCACTTCCCGGTCCGACTCCCGGTGGTATCTGCCGGAACCGTGGGATACGATGGAATCCACCGCAGGGTCCCATTGGCAGAATTTCTCGTCGATCTTCCGCAGCAGCCGGAGGGCAGCCTTCACGTACAGCGGCTTCTCATATTCGCCGACGAATTCGGAGAGCTCCAGCAGTCCGCAGGCGGCACATACGGCGGCAGTGGTGTCATAATAAACCGGCTCCTCCGGCGCACGGAAGTCAATGACCACCTCGTAGTCATTCACCGCCGCATTGGCAATGAAATAATGGGCTGCCCGTTTGGCGGCGTCCAGATACTCCTTCTTTCCGGTATACCGGTAAGACAGGGCCATGCCATAGATGGCCCAGGACTGGCCGCGGGTCCAGGAGGAGCCGCTTTCGTACCCTTGGCCTCCCGGGTTGTCCAGGTACTGGCCGGTTTCCGTGTCGAATACCACCAGGTGATTGGCGGAGCCGTCCGGACGCAGCACGTACTGCAGGGCCATATCGGCATGCTTGACGGCAATCTGCCGCATGCCGGAATCCTTGCGCTGCTCTGCCGCCCAATACAGCAGGGGAAGATTCATCAGGCAGTCCACAATGGCGATGCCGTCCTGCCCTTCATTCCAGGCGCGGATATATTCCCCGGCAGGCTGGAAGCGCCCAGCCAGAATACCTGCGGCATGAAGCCCGCGGATCCGAGACTTGGGGTTTCCGGTAAGCCGGTAATTGGCCACTGCCGTATGCAGCCACAGGAAACCCAGGTCATGATCCAGACCCGTGTAATCCTCCAGCCCCTGATCCAGCCGAGCTTCGATTTGCTCAGCCGTTTCCTTGTAGGCCGGGTCGTTGGTGGCATGGTACATTTGCCAGAGAATGCCCGCCCAGAAGCCGTTGGTCCACCAAACCAGATTCCGCTCCGCCATATCCCCATAAGCGCCGTTCTCCGGAATATAGGGCATCTTCGGCCCGACCCGCAGGCATTCTTCCTTTAATTTGACCACAAGCTTATCCCAGATACCGGCCGCCCATTGGCGGTCCGCTTCATGAATTGCATACTTCATAGCCGTTCCCTCTCCCTATCTGGATTTGAACCTCTCTGAATTCCGTTTCGATCCGGGTTTCGAAGCTGATTGTCCCCTGGGGAATCCGGTATTCCACGGCCGGAATTTTCGCTGTGGGGAAGATCAGATTGGTATTGGGCGCACTGGTGATGACCAAGGCCTTACCGGTATCCGAGGCGACGCGGCTGCTTCCGTTGGCATCCGCCACCTCCGCCACACCCTGGCTGCAGTTGGTGCGGGTGTGCTCCATCAAGTCCGGATATGCGAAGCCGCAGTCATAAGCGGTGCATTCCAGCTGACTGGTAATGGTGTGGCGCCGGATATGGCCGTTATCCGTGGGAATCAGCCAGGTTTCCACCTCAATGCCTTCCACAGGGCTCCACCGGGAATACACCTCCGTCTCCGTAACGGAATACTCCAGGCAGGCTCTCCGCACATAAATCATGTTGTGCACATGGAAGGCCAGCATGCTGTCGGGTGCAGCCTCATGCAATTGGCAATACGACCGGGGGCAGCTGAAGCCAAACCGGGTGGAGTAGGCGAACTTGGCATATTTCTCCGCCGCATGGGTCAGCTGCAGCACCGGATATTGCCCCGCCGTAAGCGCCGTAACATCATAGCCCCGCCGGAGCATAAGCATGTCGCATTCGGGAATAACCCTGCGGGCCTTGAGCGGCGGAAGCGGCTGGCTCTTTGCCTTCCAGAAGGGGTGCTCCGCAGGAAGGGCCAGCAGCGCAAAGGTTTTGAAGGCCCAATAAGGGGAACCGGAGGCATTGTACCCTTCGGATATATTCAGGTTGGGGTATGTGTAGCCGATAGAGAGCACCCCGCCATTGTCAAAAATCGGCTGGCGGAACCATTGCTCCATATGCCGTCCGATCAGTCCCTTCAATACGTCCATGGGCAGCACATCCAGCTCCAGCATGGCGCACATACTCCAGAAGGCTCCCTGCGCGAAGCGGTAGGTCATGGACCGTCCGAAGGGCAAAGCTTTACCCTCATCGTCAAACCAGTAGAGGAACGTGCCGGCGAATTCACGGGCCCGTGCCTTGAACAATTCCGAACGGACCGGGTCTTCACCGTCCATCAATTTCGCGTAGAGCAGGCAATAGAAATGGATGGCGAAGGAGATGTAATAATCCTTCTGCGGCCGCAGACCGTCGGAATACCAGCCGTTCCCCAGATAAAAGGATTCATACTTGGCCATGGCCTCTTCCATCCGCTGCGTGCTGTAGGGCCGGCCTACATGCTTGAGGGCCATATTGGTGATGACGTTGAAATACTGCCAATTGTTTTCCGCGAGAGAATACCGGTTAATCTGCCCCAGCCATTCCGCCAGATGGGTCCGGGTTTCTTCGGATAAAGGCTCCCACAGCTTATCCGGAATCAGGAGCAATCCATAGCCGATGGCGGCCATCTCCACCATCCGCTGATCCTTGTTTTGCAGATCGCCCCAATATTCAGGTGAAGCAGGATTGGTCCCGTTGGCCAGCCCCTCCCGAAAAACGGGCAGCAGGCTTTCATCCGTACCGCCGCCGGCCCAATAGGGAACCATTCCCCATAACAGCCGGGAGAATCCCTCCATTCCGGCTACCCGGTTTCCGTAGCCTGCAGTTTCCGCACCCAGCTCCAGTCTTGCCTTGCCCGGGCTGAACCGCCCCTTTAAGGGCTCTATCATGGAAAGCAGCAGGCCTTCATAATACGCCCTGCTGCCCGGATCCTTTTTTGCTTCCATAGGTGAATTCCGCCTTTCAAATAAACTTATGTCCTCAGGTCATTTCTTACTATAAGCCACCTAATTGGCCGCTGTATATCTTCAGTACATCCAATAAGCTCGGCATTATGCCCAAAAGTATAGGCATTTTGTCCAAAACAAAATTTTGTGAAGCAGGACTGCTATGATCCGGACCCATTGTTGACCAGCGGCGGCCAAACGGGATATGCTACACTCGTATAAACAAGAATGTGAAAGGAGCCAACAATATGAGTCAAAGATGGTCCATGGCTATGGCCGATTCCTTCATGCAGCACTACCCCATCGTGTCGGACATGCCCTACCAGAGAGAACGCAGCTGGAATTATGAGAACGGTGTCATTATCACGGCGCTGGAGCGGCTGTGGAGGGAAACCGGCGAGGAGCGGTATTACCGGTACATCAAGGAGAACATGGATCTGTTCGTGCAGGAGGACGGCTCCATCCATACGTATGAGCTGAATGATTATAATGTGGACCGGGTGAATCAAGGAAAAGGCCTGTTCGTGCTGTACGAAACCACCGGCCAGGAGAAATACAAGCAAGCGCTGGAGGTGCTGCTTGTCCAGATGAAGAGTCATCCCCGGACCAGCGGCGGCGGATTGTGGCACAAAAAAATCTATCCCTACCAAATGTGGCTGGACGGGGTGTATATGACCTCGCCGCTATTGTCCGCCTATGGGCGGATGTTCGGCGCCCCGGAGTGGTTCGATGATGTAGCCCATGAAATTCTCCTGATGGAGAAGGTTTCCAGGGACCCGTCCACAGGGCTGCTCTATCACGGCTGGGATGAGTCCAGGGAGGAGCGCTGGGCGGATAAGGTGACAGGCTGCTCGCCCCACTTCTGGGGCCGGGCTGTCGGCTGGTTTATGATGGCCGTGGTGGATGTGCTGGACGATCTACCTTTGGACCATCCTAAGCGCGGGGAGATTATCGGTATCTTCCACAGGCTGGCCCAAGCGGTGATACGGGTTCAGGATGAGGACAGCGGCATGTGGTATCAGGTGCTGGATCAGGGAAGCCGTGCCGGCAATTACCTGGAGGCATCGGCCACGGCCATGTTTGTATGCTCTCTTGCCAAAGGTGCGCGTCTGGGATATCTGGGCCGCAATGCTCTGGAATCCGCCCGCCGTGGGCACGAAGGTTTGCTTGCGCGCTGCGTGGAGAAGACGGAGGATGGGAAGCTGCATCTGAATCATATCTGCGGCGTAGCCGGGCTGGGCAATCATCCTTACCGGGACGGCTCCTACGAATATTACATTGGCGAGATCATCCGCCAGGACGATCCCAAGGGTGTGGGTCCTTTTATTATGGCATGTCTGGAAATTGAGATGGCAGAAGCATAATCAGTTCTTAATCCTTCGCATAGACGAAGGATTTTTTTGTGCGGGGACAAACGGATGATAAGAAAAGATTAACTAAAATAAAACCATTAATTAAGTTATATTTTATTTAAGTTTACTAAAGATATATTGACGATGTCCTTGTTCTGATGATACTCTCTAGTTACATAGTGTTTGGAATGTGTTTTAAGTTAAATATCTTGAAATTGTTTAGTTTTGTTTATCCCAAAATGTTCTGGTAAAGGTGATGACAACATGATCCATAATAGCGGCGGGGCATTAGCCGGTGAGCGGTACAGAGTGATTGTTTCCACAGATATCGGGGGCAGCGATCCGGATGATTTCCAGTCCATGGCGCATTATTTGCTCTACTCCGATTTGTTTGATACCGAGGGGCTGATTTCCTCTCCGTGGGGTGCAGGCACTGCCGGAGATATTCTGGAGGTAATCGGGCATTACGAGACCGACTACCCCAATCTGCGCACCCACTCCGACCGTTACCCGGAGCCGGAATATTTGCGGTCCATAACCAAACAGGGCACAATGGACATCGCTCCCTTCAAGGGCTACAGCCAAAGCACCGAGGGTTCGGATTGGATTATCCAATGCGCTCGCAAGGAGGATGACCGGCCGTTATATGTGCTGGTATGGGGGCTTCTGGAGGATGTGGCGCAGGCGCTGCACGACGATCCCGGAATCAAGGACAAGCTGCGTGTATACTATATCGGCGGACCCAATAAAAAGTGGGGTTTGAACGCGTATGAATATATCCGGGAGAATTTCCCCGACTTATGGATCATCGAGAACAACTCTACCTACCGCGGCTGGTTTGTGGGCGGCAATCAGGAAGGGGATTTGGGCAATCTCAGCTTCGTCATGACCCACGCCCTTCATCACGGTGCCTTGGGAGATTATTTCGCCAAACATCTGGGGGGAGTGATCAAGATGGGGGATACCCCATCGGTGACCTACCTCATGAAGGGTACGCCGGAGGAGCCGGAACAGCCGGGCTGGGGCGGAAGCTTCGTCCAAGTAGGCAACCGGCCCAAAGCGGTCTTCCACCGGACTACCACCGAAAAGGACGAAATTGAAGTGTTTGCCGTGCTGGAGCTGGTATTCCTGGGTCCGAAGCTGGACAGGGACACGGAGGTGTCCGTTTTCAACTTGGTGGTGGACGGGCAGGAGTTTGAGGGCTTTTACTGCGGCGGCACGGAATACCGGGTGCGCTTTATGCCCAAGTCCCAGGGAAGCTGGACGTATACGACGAAGAGCAGCTTACCGGAGCTGGATGGACAGAGCGGCACTTTCACCTGCGTGGAGGAAACCCGGGAAGGCCGTACAGGGGAAGAAGCCCGTTACCCCAACTGGTGGGCGGATGTGCTGGATCCCGAACACGAGGAGCATCCGCACAAAGGAGCCAAAACCGTAAGCATGTGGCGTGAGGAATTTTTGCGTGATTTCCAAGCCCGGTTTGACTGGGCCTTGCAGGCGAAGGAATAAAGAAAAAGCGTATGAGCCATGCCGTGATCAATGCGGTATGGCTTTTTTGGTGTTTTCGCCTAAAAGTGATATTTATCCAAAAAAGTCTGATTCTGATATACCGATTGAAACGGGCAGTTTGTACATTTTGCCGATGCTTTGGTGAAAGTGAATATGTACAAGGGGGAGCTGCAGGATTAAGATTCCAATGAAAGCATTTACATCCCTAATTCAGGGGTGTGGGGGAGGAGATGAAGCCGGGTTCTTTGCAGCATGCCCAGTCAGCAGAACAGACGCAAGCTACTATTAAAAGAGAGGATGATCGTTAATGACATGCAGCAGGTTATGGAAAGGATTATTCAGCATTTTGGTTGCTTTGGTGCTCACAGCTTCATCACTTATTCTGCCTTCCGGTTCGGTGGAGGCGGCAGCGGGACCCAGACAGATGGAAAATCTGGGGCGGGGTGTGGTGGCGGTCCGCGCCGGCGCCAAGGTATTTATCAGCTGGCGTCTGCTAGCTTTGGACCCTGCGGGAATCGGCTTTAATGTGTACCGTTCGGCGGCAGGCGGCGCAGCAGTGAAATTGAACAGCTCGGTGCTTACCGGCGGAACCAACTATACCGATACCACGGCTGATCTGACCAAAGCGAACACCTATTATGTGAAGCCTGTGGTCAGCGGCACGGAGCAGGCAGCCAGTGCCTCCTTCACCCTTACGGCTAATCATGCCGATGAGCCGGTGGTAACGGTCCCCTTGCGCGCTGGGAATGAAATTAAGAATGTGTGGGTAGGGGATTTTGACGGGGATCATGAGTATGATTATCTGGTGGACCGGGCGGGAACACCCCAAACGCTGGAAGCTTATAAGCGGGACGGTACGTTCTTATGGTCGGTGAACCTGGGGCCCAACAGCACCAATCAGGATAACATCTCTCCCGGCTCCGCCACCATCAGCGTTGGCATGTGGGACGGAGTGACGGTTTATGATCTGGATGGCAACGGCAAAGCCGAGGTGGTGCTGAAGATCGCCAATGGGGTGACCTTCGGCGACGGCACTGTATGGACCAACAGCAGCGATACCAAACAATGGCTGGCCGTACTGGACGGTATGACCGGCAAGCTGAAGAATTATGCCGCATTGCCGGATGACTATCTTTCTGTAGGGCCCTTGGGTGTTCAATTGGGCATCGGCTACCTCAACGGAACCACCCCCAGTATTGTAGTGTTCGCGAAAAACCGCAATGCGGACAAATCCTTCAATTGTGTGGTTAGCGCCTACCGGTGGAGTGGCTCCAACCTGAGCATGGAGTGGAAATGGCTGCGCGGTTCGCAGAATGCACCGGATGGCCATCAGATGCGCATAGCCGATGTGGATAGTGACGGGAAGGATGAGATTGCAGAAATCGGCTTTGTCCTGAACGGGGACGGCACGCTGCGTTATTCCCTGGCCGGCAGCAATGTGGTCCACGGAGACCGGTTCTACATCGGGAAGCTTGACCCCAACCGCTCCGGCCTTCAAGCCTACGGCATCCAACAGGATAATCCCTACGGGCTGCTGGAGTATTATTACAATCCCAACTCAGGCGCCATGTTCTGGCAGCACACCACCACCCCACCGGCACCCGATGTGGGACGCGGTGATGTGGGAGACATTGACCCCCGGTATCCGGGATATGAGGTTTGGTCCTTCTCCGGCATTTATAACGGGGCAACCAACACCAAAATCACCTCAGAGCCCACCCGCCCGTATCCCGCTTTCCGGTTATGGTGGGACGGTGACCTGCTAAGTGAAAGCTATAATGACGGGAAAATCGAAAAGTGGAACTACAGCTCCAGCACCGTTTCCCGCTTGGTCACCACCTGGAATTACCACAGCGCCACCCGCAGCGAACGGGGCGCAGCCATGTTCTATGCCGATCTCTTCGGAGATTGGCGCGAGGAAGTGGTATTGGCCAAAGGCGGGGATTACTCCGAGCTGGTGATTTTCACCACCAATATCCCTACCAACACCAGACTCTACACGCTTCCGCAAAATCCCTTGTACCGCAACAGCATGACGATTACCGGATATAAGCAATCCCATCTGCTGGATTATTATCTGGGAGACGGCATGATAACACCGCCCACCCCCAATATTTATTTGGCGCCGTAAGCGGGAGGTGCAGCCTGTTTATCCCGGCGGTTGAGGTGGCCTTTGCTGGTATAGAATTGCTTGGCGATGTCCTCCCAATTGCAACGGATTGCTAAAGTGCAAATTAATATGGCGGACAATATCGGTAACTTTCCGCTGAACAGGAGAAGGCTCTTCCTCAAGAGGGGGAGTCTTTTTTTGTATGTGCCGGGCCGTGATCACCAAGACCTCGACGGCTATGCTGGGACAAGTCAGGGAGTAGTTAGATATGCCCGGCATGAGCAGCCAAGGAAAGATGCACCGTAAAAACTTCCTTTGTTTTTGCCGCGGAAAAATGCCCGTACTGCCTCTCCATAATCCGCTGGCAGGTTTTGATGCCGATTCCCGTGCCTCCCGCCTCCTTGAGCTCTTTGTTGATGTAGTTTTCAATGCTCATCACCAACAGGCGGTCCTTCAGATAGCTGGTGACGACTACAGGCTTCGATTGATCCGCATATTTGATAATGTTGGAGAAGAGATTATCGAAGACTCGGCGCATGGAAATCAGATGGACTTCGAGTTGATACGGTTCAGCGCAGGTATGGAGCCGGTATTGAAATCCGTTGTTATGCAGGTGAAGCAATTGCTCCTCCAGAAGCTGATCGATCAATTCATTCCCGTTAAAGGACTCCAGCTGCAAATCATCCTCATCCGTTTTAAATACGGTGAAGTATTCGAACAATTTGTCGGAGAGCTCCTTGATCTGGTAAGCCTTGTCCCTGCTGTTATGGATATATTTCATCATATCGTCCTGGGATTTGTATTTGTTGTGGATGATAATGTCCAAATACCCGACCAGCGCAGTCAGCGGAGTTCTCAGGTCATGGGACATGGCTGTAATGAGCTCCTTATTGGCGGTTTTGGCATTATCCTCCCATTCCATCCATTCAATGAAAGAAACCCGCATTTCATTAATACTCTCCGCCAAGGAGGACAGCTCATCATTTCCCCGGATTGAGATCGGATAATGGAGCTCGCCGCCCTCCAGAATCTTGATTTCATTCTCAAGCACACCGATATAGGAGGTTTTCCGGCTAATAAAGAAGGATATCAAGATAATCAGAAAAACAACACTTATGATTACATTGAACACCATGACAATGTAATAGTACTTGTATTCAAAAAAACATTCCATATACACCTTGGTATTCGTATCGGCGAATGAAACATCATAGAAGGGTTCATTATTCAGAATAATATCGAACAGATACTCGTTACCTTCAATGGCGGTGTCGAAACCGTCTGTGGAGAAGATCATCTTGTTTTCATGGAAAATAAAGATGTTTATATATTTGGCGTGACGGACCCAGTTTTTCATTTTCTCATGGTCCGAAGTTGTGATTCCATTCTGGGCAACGAATTCCCGGAATTCCGTAATCGATTCCTCCTGCTGTTTGGTGATGAGGGAGGTTTTGTTCAAATGATTGACGATGATATCCTCACTGGTGACTTGGAGCACGATAAATAATCCCACGGAAACGGCGAGGGAGAGGACCAAAGCCAGCATCAGCTTATATTTCAGCTTTCCTTTACATGGCTTTCTATTCAATCCGGTACCCCTTTCCCCATACTGTTCGGATATACTCCGGGTTTTGGGGATTATGCTCCAGCTTCATCCTCAGGTTCCGGATATGAACCATCACTGTATTGTTGCAGCTGTGAAAATAGGGCTCCTCCCAGACACTTTCGTACAGATTTTGGGCGGAAAATATTTTCTTCCTGTACGTTGCCATCAGCAGCAGGATTTTATACTCAATATCAGTGAGTGAAATCTCCTTATTCTCCATATAAACCTCGTTGGTCACCGTATTTATCCGCAGCCCGTTAATGGTAATGACATCCGGCGGATTGGGCTTGTCCTTGCCTTTATAGACGTAATACCGCCTCAGCAGAGCCTTGACCCTGGACACTAATTCCGTATAGGAGAACGGCTTGGACAGGTAATCATCACTTCCCGCGGAAAACGCCATAAACTTGTCCGAATCATCTGTTTTGGCCGTAAGAAATAGAATGGGAGCACTTGTTTTTTCCCGGATCTCCACACACGCCTTAAACCCGGATTTCCCCGGCATCATAATATCCAGAATAATCAAATCCACGCTTTCATCCACTTTGGCCACCGCATCGTCCCCGTCTACGGCTTCTGCCACCTGGTATTGCTCACTCTCCAGCAGCACACGGACAATCTCTCTGATCTCCTGATTATCGTCCGCAATCAGTATTTTCTTATCCGATTCCATCCAATCTCCTCCCCCCAAAACATAACAAGGTCCCCTTAAGTATAATGTGCAGGTTGCGAATAAACCATGATTCCGGCGGCACTTAAGAATTATTAAGATCTCCTTTGGTGGCTTCTTAAGAACCCGGGCCTACAATCATGTTGTACGTAAGGCCAGACCAATGAGAAAGGATACATGGCGTGGAGAATGCAAAAAAACAACTTGTCTGTAAGGTGATCTTGGCGGTTATCGCGATCCTGTTGGTATTTCTGGTGATCCGGTACTTTCCGCAAATCGTGAAAATGACCTTGTCCATTGATGAATTCCGCAATTATATTCTTTCATTAGGGAAGTCCGGTCCGATCGGGTTTGTGCTTTTTCAGATTCTGCAAACCGTCATTGCCCCTATTCCGGGAGAGGTGATACAGATTGCCGGGGGATATATTTACGGGGTGACGTTAGGAACGGTTTATACCGTTGCGGGGCTTCTGGCGGGGGCTATGATCGCTTTTTACTTTACCCGTTTTTTGGGAGGGGATTATGTCCAGAGGCTGCTGGACAAGAGCCAATTCAAGTGGATGGCCGACATGCTGGACAATAAGAAGTTTTCGGTTTTTCTGTTCATCGTATTCATCATACCGGGGCTGCCCAAGGATATGTTCATATACGCCGCAGGATTAACGCCCATAAAGCCGCTCCGGTTTTTCACCATTTTGCTTGTGGCGCGGTTCCCTTGGCTGTTGGCCTCCGTCAGCATCGGAGCGAATATGTACCACAAAAACTATCTGTCCACGATCATCATATCCGGGGTGGCCATCATTTCCTTCATCCTCGGACTGATCTATAAGGACAAGCTCATTCAGAAGCTATCGCAATTGAACAAAAGCACGGGTAAATCCTAGGGTGTGAAAGATGCCCTCAAGCGAGTTATCAGACACAACCTAAATCGGGGTGGAAATCATGTTTAAAAAAAGTGTGCCTAATCTGCTTACATTTGCCAATTTGTCCTTCGGTGTTCTATCGCTACTGGCGGTTCTGAAAGACAATTATATTGCCAGCGCGGTCTACATCATTATCGCGGCGCTCATTGACAGGTATGACGGAAGGATCGCCAGACGGTTAAAGGTGACCAGCGATATCGGAAAAGAGCTGGATTCCCTGGCCGACCTGGTTTCCTTCGGAGTTGCGCCTGCCTTGTTGATTTTTCATAAGTTCGCTTTCTCCGATGTTCATGGTCTAAAGCTGGCGGGAGTCGGGTTCCTGCTGCTGTACATCATCAGCGGGTGTTACAGGCTGGGGCGTTATAACGCCAGCACCTTCGACGGCAATTTCAGCGGGGTGCCGATTACCATTGCGGGACTTATTCTTTCGGTATACTCACTGATGGTGCCAAGCAGCCCTGTTTTCCTGTTTGTGTCGGTGGTTTTGCTGCTGGTGCTTTCCATCCTGATGGTATCGAAGCTCAAGCTTAAGAAAATATGAGTGAAAGGAGAGCTTATGTTTAGACTGCTTCGGTTTTTCAGGCCACACCGGCTTATGCTGGGGATAATTATTCTTCTTACCTTCCTGCATACCTTCGGGACCTTATATATTCCCACGTTAACCGCGGAAATTGTGAATCGCGGTATTATGGCAGGGAGCATGAGCCATATTGTCAGGTACGGCGTATGGATGCTGGGTGTTGCTATTCTTGCCGGGGCCATCGCCATTCTGGGCTCATGGCTGGGCACCAAGGTGGCCTCGCAGTTCTCGGGAAGTGTACGTGAGGCGGTTTTTGGCAAAGCCCAGTCCCTTACCACCAGCGACTTTAACCGGATCGGCGTCGCCTCCATGATTACAAGGGCAACCGGAGATGTCAGCTCCGTTGGTCAAATGTCCGTGATGTTCCTGCAGATGATGCTTCCTGCTCCGCTTATGGTGATCGCGGGTTTGGTGCTTGCCTTCACGAAGAATCAGACCTTGGCGCTGATGATTGTGGGCACCATGCTGCTTTTTATGCTGTTCACCCTGTTCTTCGGCAGAAAAGTGATTCCCTTATTCAGAATGGTGCAGGTCAAAATGGACCGGATTACCCGGATTCTCCGTGAGAACATCATTGGGGTCCGCGTCATCCGCGCTTTTCACAGGGAGGCTTATGAGAAGGGGAGATTGGATGAAGCCGCCGCGGATTATGCGGGCAATTCCATCCGGATCAATAAGCTCTTCGCCGCATTCCAGCCGGCGGTCCTGCTGATTGTTAATGTATGTGTCATCTTCATCATATGGATAGGCGGAAAAAGTGGGGTTCAAATCGGCGATATGATTGCCATGGTGGAATATTGCTTTCTCATTCTCCACGCCTTAGTGATGGCGCTGTTGATGTTTATGTACATTCCCAAGGCCCAAGCCTCCGCGGACCGGATTAATGAAGTGTTAGACATGCAGCCAGAGGAAACAGAGGCGGCAGCGGATAAGCAGGAGAATCCGCTTGATGCCCACGTGGTATTTAATCAAGTGACCTTCCAGTATCCGAATGCGGAAGCTCCCGTGTTGGACCGGATCAGCTTTGAAGCCAAACGGGGAGAAGTGACGGCAATCATAGGCGGGACAGGATCCGGAAAATCCACCATTGCCCAGCTGCTTCTCCGTTTTTTTGATATTCAGGAAGGCTCCATCCGGGTGGGCGGAGCGGATATCCGCACCATGCCGCAGAAGCAGCTGCGGGATAAAATCGGCTACGTCCCGCAAAAGGCATTTTTGTTCAGCGGAACCATTGCCGATAATATCCGGCATGGCAAAGCCGATGCCACCGGTCAAGAGATTGAACATGCCGCCGCGGTGGCCCAGGCAGACGGGTTCATCAGGCAAACCCCGCAGGGATACCGCTCCTCTGTCGCTCAAGGGGGGAGCAATTTCTCAGGCGGGCAAAAGCAGCGGCTGTGTATTGCCCGGGCATTGGTGCGCCGGCCGGACATCTATGTGTTCGATGACAGCTTCTCTGCGCTGGATTTCAAAACAGACGCGATGCTGCGGAAGGCTCTACACGGTGAAACCCGCTATGCCACGGTTATCATTGTGGCCCAGCGGATCAGCACCATTCTCGATGCCGACCGGATTATTGTTCTGGACGAAGGAAGGATTGCCGGAACAGGCACCCACCGGGAGCTTATGAAAGCCTGTACGGTATACCGGCAAATTGCCCAATCCCAGCTTAGTGACGATGAGCTTGCTGAAACGGAGGGAGGAGCAGATGAGTGAACATATGAGCCAGGCTGAGCTGCAGAATGACGGCGGGTTGGACGAATATTCAGTGGAAAAAGCACGGAACCCCAAGCTGACCACCCAAAGACTGCTCCGGTATTTGTTCAAACAAAAAGCAAAGTTTATTGTGATTCTGCTTTCGTTGATCATAAGCTGCGGGTTGATGATTGCCGCTCCGTTGGTAGTGGGGCAAGCCATCGATATCCTGTTCAAGGGTATTCAGAGCAAAATGCCCTTTTCCGCATTAGCCGGGGATATTGGCAGAATACTGACGGTTTTGGGTCTCTTGTACCTGTTCAGCTCCGTGTTCTCGTATATCGCCCAATATTTCATGGCGGGTGTCTCGCAAACCCTAACCTTGACGCTGCGGCAGGAAATCAGCCTCAAACTGAGCCGGCTGCCCCTGCATTATTATGACTCCCACCAAAAAGGCGACATTCTCAGCCGGGCCACCAATGACCTGGAACGGGTGGGCGACAGTCTCCAGGAAGGTTTGATGCAATTCATCAACGCTGTGATAACGATTGTGGCTGCTGTGGTGATTATGATGACCATCAGCCCTACGCTGACTCTTATCATCATTGCGGTTTTGTCCGCTTCCTTGTTTGTGACCGGGAAGCTCTCCCCCAAAATTGAAAAGCGTTATGCCGATAACCAGCAGACACTGGGCAGCCTCAACGGTGTGATTGAAGAAACCTTTACCGGTATGGCCCTGGTGAAGGCCTTTAACAGAGAAGAGGCTTCGATGGCGGCTTTCCGGGAGATAAACGGACAGCTTGTGAAGACCAATTGGAGGGCGCAGTTCTCCGTTTACGCGGTTTCTCCCTTCGTTAAGATTTTGGGCAAAACCGGTTATGTTGCTGTAGCGGTCATCGGGGGTGTTTTTGCAGTCAACGGGACGTTATCTCTTGGACGGATACAAGCCTTTATCCAATATGTAGATATGTGTCTTGAGCCTGCCCATGAGGCTGCTTACGTCATGAGTATGATGCAGTCTGCGGTGGCCTCGGCAGAACGGGTATTTGACCTGCTTGATGCTCCAGAGGAAGTGCCGGATACCGCCGGCAACAGCATGATTGTAAACCCAAAGGGCAAAGTGGAATTCCAGCATGTCAGCTTCGGTTATCAGGAAGGCTCCCTTCTGATGAAGGATATCCATCTGTCCCTGAATGCAGGAGATACGGTAGCCATCGTAGGACCCACAGGTGCAGGCAAAACCACCCTGATCAATTTGCTGATGCGTTTTTATGAGCTTCAGGGAGGACGGATTACCGTGGACGGTTATGACATCAGCCGCCTGAACAGGGGGCATCTGCGAAGGATGTTCGGGATGGTGCTGCAGGATACCTGGCTGTTCCAGGGAACTGTGCTGGATAATATCGCATACGGGGATCCGAATGCCACACAGGAGGAGATCATGGAGGCGGCGAAGGCGGCCCGTGTCCATCACTTTATCCAGACCCTGCCCCAGGGCTACCGGACGATGCTGGATGAGGACGGCTCCAACCTGTCCCAGGGACAGCGCCAACTGCTGACCATTGCAAGAGCCATTCTGGCCAAGCCAGCTATTCTGATTCTGGATGAAGCAACCTCCAGTGTGGATACCCGGACAGAGGCGGAGATTCAAAAGGCGATGAAGCGGCTTATGCAAGGACGGACCAGCTTCGTGATTGCCCACCGGCTGTCCACGATCCGGGATGCGGACCGGATTCTGGTCATGAAGGACGGGACCATTATCGAGCAGGGAAGCCACCATGAGCTTATGTCCCAAAAGGGCTTCTATGAAGAGCTGTATAACAGCCAGTTTGCCGCCAAGGCTAGTGTTCAATAGCGAAGCGGGGAGGAATTTATGATGGGATCGGAATTGTTGTCATTCATGAGGCAGTATCTGAAAAACCCAAGAACCGCAGGGGCACTGCTCCCCAGCTCCAAATATGTGGCACAGAGGATGATGGAAAAGATAGATTTTGAGAATGCCCGCTACTTGATGGAATATAGCCCCGGTACAGGGGCTTTTACCGGATATCTGCTGAAAGCAAGAAAAAAGGAAACCGTTGTGCTGCTTTTCGAAAGCAACAGGGAATTTTGTGAGCTGCTGCAAAAGAAGTTTGGGCATGAACCTAACCTGTATATCATCCACGACTCGGCTAAGGCTATTGGCGAATATATGGAGAAGCACAATATCCCCTGGATTGATTACGCGGTGTCCAGCGTACCGGTTACCCACATATCCATTCATGAGGCAACAAGCCTTCTGCATCAGAGCAAGAAGCATTTGATCCAAGGAGGAAGGTTTCTGAGCTTTCAATATTCCCTGACCAAACAGGGGCTGTTCCAAGCCTACTTCAAGAAGATTGAGATTACCCGGGAAATGAGAAACCTCCCTCCTGCGTATGTGATGTGCTGCAGCTGCAGCCGGTGAGGATAACCGGGAAGATAAGCTGGAATTTAGAGGAAAAGGGACGTTACCTGCCCGGCAGCTGCCGACAGCAGTACAACAACCCAAGGGGGAAGCTTCCACAGCATAAGCAGGCCGAATGCCAACAACGCCAGGCAAAAGTCAAGAGGCGTGTGGACAGCGCTTGTCCATACCGGATTGTATAAAGCGGCCAGCAGGATGCCTACAACTGCGGCGTTAATGCCTTTAAGCGCGGATTGAAAATGGGAGCGGCTGCGAATGGTTTCCCAAAACGGCAAAGAGCCTGTGACCAATAGGAAGGACGGCAAAAACATAGCGGCAAGGGCAATAAGCCCGCCTAACCAGCCGTTCATAACAGTGCCCAAGTACGCGGAAAAGGTGAACAAGGGGCCGGGTACCGCTTGGGCCGCTCCATAACCCGCAAGAAACTGGGAATCGGTCAGCCATCCCGCTTGCACCACTTCGGATTGCAGCATAGGCAGCACAACATGCCCGCCCCCGAAGACCAACGAGCCAACCCGGTAGAAGCTGTCAAACACAGCCAGAAAATGTGATTGAATCCCTTGCCTGAGCAGAGGCAAACCGGCCAGCAGCCCGAAGAATAATATCCAAGCGGCAGCCGCCACACGTCTGCTAAGGGGAATGCCCAGCCGCGGAGCTTCCGGAATCTCTGATTTTCCCAGAAAGAACCGGCCGAATAATCCGGCGGCTGCGATAAGGACCAGTTGGCTATATGGGGAGGTCCATAACAAGGATAGGATGGCCGTTACGATTGCAATGCTTCCCCGGGTCCGGTCCGGCGCAAGGGAGCGGGCCATACCCCACACGGCCTGGGCTACTACAGCAACCGCCACAATCATCAGCCCATGCAGCCAACCTGCGCTGCTGACATTGTAGCTTTTTAACATAAAGGCAAACATCATTAATGCCAGCGCAGAGGGCAAGGTAAACCCGCACCAGGATGCAAGTCCGCCCCATAATCCGCCACGCATAATCCCGATAGAAATTCCCACCTGGCTGCTGGCCGGCCCCGGAAGAAACTGGCATAGGGCAACCAGATCGGCATAGCTTTTTTCATCCAGCCATTTCCTGCGTTTGACATACTCGTCCCGAAAATATCCCAAATGAGCAATGGGTCCGCCGAAGGACGTGAATCCCAGCTTGGCTGACACCCCCAGAATTTCTAAAAAGGAACCCTTTTGCCGCATCTCTGCCTCACCTCATCTCCAAGTTACAAAAACCGCTTCTATTGTATCACTGATGGGAGGGTGCCAATGTTGAGATTTTATTAAAAGTACAGCAAAAAGAGGAACCGGCTTAATCGGCTCCTCTTTTTATTCAAATGCAGAAACTGGCTTCAGCTTCTCTCCGCACCCGGCTCCGCAGTGGACATCCGCTCCACCAGATGGGTATCCACCAGGATCTTGGCTGTCACCGCGGAATTGGACTGGATAATATCCATGATCATGTCCACGGATAATTGGGCCATCCGTTCCTTTTCCACGTGGATGGTTGTGAGCTCGGGGGTAATAATCCGCGCTTCGGAGATGTTATCGAAGCCGACCACCGAAATATCCGCCGGAACCCGGTACCCCAGCTCCGTCAGGGATTTGATGGCGCTGATGGCAATGTAGTCGCATTCGCAGAAGAAGGCGGTGGGCATGGCATGGCCCTTCTCCAGATAAGCGGACAGCTGTTTCTTCAGGGACTCTTGGGAAGACAGTATGGTTGGGGCCACGGAAAAGGCATTCTCCGCCGCCAGCTCCACGCCGTTCTCCTGTAAAGCCTGCATAAAACCGGCCCGGCGGTCGTCGAAGTTGCGGATCCGGATATCCGAGGCAATATAGCCGATGTGGCGGTGACCGAGACCGCACAGGTGGGAGCCGGCCTGATACCCGCCCAGAATATTATTGATATGGACAAAGGGGATGGGCAGCGTTTCGAAGCAGGTATCCAGCACTACCAACGGCCCTTTCCATTGGGCGGCTACCTGCTCCAGCAAAGCCTTATCCAGGTTGGTTCCCAGGAGAATGATACCCTCGCTGCGCTTCTCGCCGGAGATGGTACGGAGGTTTTCCTGGACACTCCCCATGTCTGCGGAGGTGTACAGAAGGGAATAGCCATGGGAGCGGCACCGCTCCTCGATATAATGAAGCAGCTCCCGGAAGAAGGGCTGCTGGTAATATTCCTCCAACACAATGCCCGAATTGGCGAATACAAGAAAGGTAATGGAGCCGGCCTGCTGCTCCCGCAGGGAGGCTCTAGCTTTGGGCTGGTAGCCGTTCTCCCGGGCGATTTGAAGGATGCGCTCACGGGTTTCGGGGCCGATGCCCGGTTTGCCGCTGAAGGCCAGGGAAACGGCCGCTTTGGAAACCCCCGCCAGCCTGGCGATGTCATCCATTTTCATGTTGAAGCCTCCTGCAATGAGTTTAGTAAGTTTAGTTTACAATGGGCGGAGTTTATTTGCAAACAATTCATTTCCTTCATGTAAGATTATGTTTTGTTTAGTAAAAAGGGTCTATATAATCATATTTGCAGAAGCAATTTATGGAGAAATGACACCATGAACAGACCTTTTATAAAGAACTTTTGACCTCCCTTACTGCCGAATTATGTTATGATGGAGGGAAAAGAATAGAATCGATTAGGGGGCTTTTATTGGAATGAAAGGGTCACAAAGCGGTTTGATCGCGCGTATTTTTCATAAGCTGCTATTGAATGATCACCGCAAATTCGCTGTATTTTGTTTCGCGATAGCCGCTTTACCGGTTATTATCCTCGGCATCTTCTCTTATATGAAATCCTCCAGCATTGTACTCGACAATGTAAGCAAAGAGAAAATCCTGAACATGAGGCAGCTGCAAGCCAATATGGAGCAATTGCTTGTAACTGTAGAGCGGTCTTCCACCCATTTTCTCCGGTCAAGCACTGTGCGCACCGCATATTATGAACCGTTGTCTCCGGGCCAGTTCGATATGTTCAATACCATCAAGGAAGAGCTGAATCATCTGCAGACCCTTGACAGCGGCATTTCGGATATTGCCTTATACAGCAAGGATGGTAATTGGATCATTAATAATAAAGGACTGAACCGGGTGAATGAATGGCCTGGAGCAGCACCTTATCTCGAACTTGCGAATAAAGCGCTCACAAGTGAATGGAAGGTGCTGCCCGCATCTCCCGGCTCCACGGACGCAGGCTGCGAATCCACTGTTCAATTCATACACAGGCTTCCGGTAGGCGCTTATGAACAGACGGGGCTTTATGTGGTGACCATTCCTTCCTGCAATCTGGAGAAATTATTTGCCTTGAACCAACAGAAGGAATTTGTTGCTGTTCTGGACCAAAGCGGACAGGTGATTGCCTCGGACGGGAATCTGGCAGAGGGGTTGATCAGCCAGTTCCGTCCGGCCATCACCAAGGAAAAGAGTCCCGATGCTTCAGGACAGAAGAAGGTCAAACTGGACGGCAGGGAGTACAGCATATCCTACAACCGATCGGACTATAACGGCTGGGTTTATGTTTCGGTGATTACGTTGACACAATTGACCTGGCAGTCCAAGGAGATCGGATGGTTTACCTTCTATATATGCCTGAGCCTGCTAACTTTGTTTCTCTTCATATCCTGGAACGGCACTAAGAGATTATATCTTCCCATTTTGAATCTGTATCAGCTGGTCAGCAAACATTCCAACGACCCTGAAAACAAACGGGGGGGTGAGCTTCGATATATCGGGGAGCAGTTGAACCGTCTGATCTACACCAAATCGGAGCTCGAAAGTAAGCTCCACAATCATCTGGAGCAGTCCCGGACCTTGTTTATGGTGCGGCTGTTCCAGGGGTACCTGAAGCGGGAGGAAATCAACCGGCATCTGGAAACCTTCGGGCTCCGGCATATGCCTGCCCATGGACCCTTTGCAGTGATTGCCCTGCAGATCAAGGACCTGGATCATACCCGCTTTGAAGAAAAGGACAGGGACCTTCTGATGTTCGCAGTCAATAATATTGTCGGCGAGCTGATCCCTCCGGAAAAACGGCTGTATCCCATATTACTGGGGCAGGCACAGGTGACGATGGTTTTGGTGGAGAGTATGGAGACGGAGCGTTTTACAGTGGAAATAAACGGCATTGTCCAAAGCATTGCTGCAGCGGCCGAGGAATATTTGGACCTTTCTGTGCGGATTGGCATCAGCAGCCCGTTTGAGGAATGGAGCATGGCGCCCCGGGCATTCGAGGAAGGGATGGAGGCTCTGCATCACGGAATCCGGAATCAGGGGGAGGCCGTTCTTTATTTCAGGGATTTGGGTGAGGATCACGGGCTTCATAATGCCTTTCCCCATGAAATCGAAACCCGGCTCTTCGATGCCATTAAACAAGGGGACAATGCGGCAGCCCGCCAGGGTTTGGAGGAAATCGTCGGTTATGCCTTCGCTCCGCCTGTAAGCTACAGCGCCAGTCAGGGCTTTTCCCAGCCCTTCATTCTGATCCGGCTGCTCATCGACCTCTTGGGCCTTATGCAGAGCTTCGGCATCAAGACTGACCGGTACGAGGGTTTGGAGCAGTCCTTGTTCGATCAGCTGTTCAAGCTGAAAACGATGAATGAAGCTACGGTTTGGTTCGATGCCGCCATGGTTCAGCCGCTGGTTAGCCATATCCGGGACCGGACGGAATCCCGCCACCAGCAGCTCACGCAATTTATGCTCCAGATGGTGCAGGAGCAGTTTGAGACGGAGCTTACCATTGATTCCTGTGCGAAGGAGCTTCATTATAACGCCAACTATCTGAATACGATTTTCCGCAGGGAAATGAATATGCCCTTCGGGGCCTATCTGGCCCAATACAGGCACCAGATGGCCGTCAAGTGGCTGGCGGAGACCGATATGTCCGTCAAGGAAATCTCCGAGCGGCTGCACTACAACAATTCGCAGAACTTCATCCGTTCCTTCCGCAAGACGGAAGGTATCACACCGGGTGAATACAGGAAGCTGCGTAAGGAGTAGGCATAACAGGTACTCCAAAAGGGGCTGTCCAGAAAGTCAGTGAAAACTGGCTTTCTGGATGCCCCGTTTTAGTGAAATGTTAAAAAAGCGCAAAAGCCGGAGAAATCCGCGAGCTATGCCCGGCGTAAAATTGGAGGTAGCAAGCCTCCGCCTCGCCACTTTTTTATGTATAAGCAGGCATGCAAAAAAAGCTGGACGGAAAACATTATGTTTTCTCGCCCAACTTTTTATTTTGGGGCTTATTGGACAGTCCCTTGTGTTTTACTTGTTTCCTTTATATTGCGAGTTTAATTCCTCAATAATTTTGTCTCCGCCGCCTTTACGCCATTTTTCGACTTCCTTATTGAAGCCGTTGGCGTCAATCGTACCCAGAATGAACTTATAGGTCGCATCGGTGATAATCTTCTGCAGCTCCGTTCCCTTCTCCGCCTGAGTAGTAGAAATCAGGTTGGCGGCCGGGTTCATAACGGCAATGCTCTTATTATCCGCAATGGCATCCAACTGCTTCTGTGCCAAGGGCAATTGTTTCACCTTATATACGTTGAAGTTGGCAAAGTGGAGAACATTGGACCATGGGCTAATCTCATTGGTACGCAGATCGGCTGCTTCCGGGAGGAATTCGATGGTCTTATCATCCAACTTTTTGTAGTGGACACCCTCAACGCCGTTAAACAGCTTGTACACATCCGGCTCCAACAGCTTGTTGAAGAAAGAGAGGATTTGTCTGAGCTCCGCTTCCGTCTTCACACTGGTTTTGGGGAACAGATACAATGTAGCTACCCCGGTACCGCCGTAATTGAATGTCCCTCTGGGGCCTTGAATCCGATTGAAGACATCCAATTCCGCGTTAGGATTGACCTTTTTGATATTGTCCGGCTTGGCGAAGATATTGCCGATCATCATGCCGCCCTTGCCATTTAAGAACTTCTCATCCTGTTGAGCCGGTGTGGTAACGGTGAAATCCTGGTTAATCAGCTTTTCATCATAAAGCCGCTTCATGTATTTCATAGCATCCATATAACCAGGGAAGGTAAAGTCTGGCATCAGCTTTCCTGAATCGTCAACTCCCCACTCGTTGGGGGTCCCGTACCAGGTGGCGATATTCTTGAACGCGCCATACGGAAGCTCGTTGCGGTCAACGTTGCCGTAGGTGTCCTGCACCCCGTTACCGTCAGGATCATTATACGTAAATGCCTTCATCACTTCATACAGCTCATCCAGATTGGTCGGTACCTTCAGCCCCAGCTTATCCAGCCAGTCCTTCCGGTATTGCACCCCGGTACGGGACAGATCGATTTCATAGAACAGACTGTAGAGCTTGCCAAAATATTTGGTTCCCTCCAGGACTTTAGGGTCCTGGTATTTGACCAGATTGGGATAATCCTTGATCAAGTCGCCGATCTCCCAGAACATGCCGGAACGGATGGCATTCACCACAGCTGTATTTTTCATCTCTACACTGTGGACCTGAATGACCTTCGGCATTGTATTGGCCGCAATGGCTGTGGTCATTTTGTCCGTATATACGGATCCGGGTACCCAAGTAAAATTAAGCTTGGTATTAGTGGCTTCCTCCAGCATCTTTTGTAAAGGACCAGACGGCGGATTGGCCCCATACATGGTAGCCAACATTGTAATTTCTAGAGGTTCATTAGAAGTGGGTTTAGCGGTAGAATTCTCCGCTGCCTTATCGGAACTGCCGCAGCCCGCCAGCGTTCCTGCCGCCAATGCGGCTGTAATCGCAGTAATCGTTGTTGTTTTTCTCCAATTTGCCATGCCTGCTTCCCCCTAATCAGATATAGACTGCTCATATGAATCCCTTAGCCCTTAATAGATCCGAGAAGCGCCCCTTTGGCAAAGTGCTTCTGCAGGAACGGATATACCAACAGCACCGGCACGGTCGCGACAACGATAACCGCCATCTTGATGGTTTGCTCCGGAGGCGGAACATAATCCGGACTCATCGCCTCCGTATTGGTGGAGAGTCCTGCCGCCATGATGACAATTTGGCGCAGTAGAACTTGAATCGGCCACTTGTCGTAATCATCGATGAACAGGACCGCCTGCATGAAGGTGTTCCAATAGCCTACGGCATAGAACAACCCAACAGAAGCAAGAACAGCCTTGGAGAGTGGCAGAACAATACGGAACAGAATGCCAATATCATTGCAGCCATCGATCTTCGCTGACTCCTCCAGTCCATCGGGCAAGCCCATAAAGAAGTTCCGCATAATAATCAAATTGAAGGCGCTCACGGCGCTTGGAATGATCAGCGCTCCATAGCTGTTGATCAGCCCCAGCTGCTTGACAATCATGAAGGAGGGGATCATACCCCCGTTGAACAAGATGGTGAATACCACCAGGAACATTAATACTCTACGGCCGCCCAAATCCCTGCGGGCCAGACCATAAGCCATGCATGAGGTGAAAACCATGCTCACCATTGTTCCTACCAATGTAATCCCTACTGTGACGATCAGGCTGCGGGATACGGTACTGGTGCTAAAAATGAATTTATACGCCTCAAGGCTGAACTTGGTTGGGAACAGCATAAAGGTACTCTTCAGATATTCCTCGGGCGTGGCAAAGGATACGGCAACGACGTTAACAAAGGGCAGGATGGTTATCAGTGCTATCAATCCCAGCAAAAACAGATTGACCGCCTCAAACAGCCGTCCGGATAAGCTGCGGTGCTCCAACTTCACTTCCTCCTCTCATCAGTAAATTCCTTCTTCGCCGAACAGCTTGGCGATGCGGTTGGCAATCAGCACCATAATCAAACCGACAACGGATTTGAACATTCCGATGGCTGTACTGTAACTGAACTGCCCCTGCTTGATGCCCGTGGTGTACACATATGTATCGAAGATCTCGGCAACTTCCCGGTTCATAGAATTCAGCATGAGGAAGATATGGTCGAAGCCCAACTCCAATACAGAGCCTACCTTAAGGATCAGCAGCATAACGATTACACCGCGAATTCCAGGAAGCGTGATATGCCACAGCTGGCGGAGGCGCCCTGCTCCGTCCATTCTTGCCGCTTCGTACAATTGTGTATCAATGCCTGCCATTGCGGCCAGGTACAGAATGGTTCCCCACCCTGCCTCTTTCCATATAATCTGGATAATATAGATAGGCCTGAACCAAGATTCACTAGCGAGGAAGTTGGTCGATTGTCCGCCTAAGGCTTCGATCAATTTATTGATCATACCGCCTTCAGGGGTTAACAGAATAAAGGTTAATGATACCACAATCACCCAGGACAAAAAATAGGGCACGTATACCATCGTTTGCACCGTCCGCTTAAAAAAGGGCTGGCGGACTTCATTAAGCATTAAAGCCAGAATGATGGGAACGGGAAATACGAAAACCAAATTGAGCCCAAACAGAATCAAGGTGTTTTTAAACAGCATCCAGAAGGTCGGTTCTGTAAAAAAACGCTCAAAATGCTTGAATCCCACCCATTCACTGCCCGATATGCCCAAGAAGGGCAAATAATCCTGGAATGAGATGATCAAACCCCAAATCGGGACATACTTAAACAGAAAAAAGTAAATCAGCCCTGGTGAAATCAGCAGGTACAGATACCGGTTGCGGATGGCGTTTTTTAGCCATCTGGGTAAGGTTTTTTTCTTTATAGAGACGCCACTTCCGGTTGGTATGGTGACTTTGCCTACCGACAAGCCAGTCCCTCCTCTCCTATTGCCTTCATTGCTGCAGGATGCGCATCCCCCTTGCATGATCTACGATATCGCGCTTTCTGTCGAAAATCTACAATCACTTTGACAACTCCTGCTTTGTAGGCGCGGAGTGTGGACAAACCCGCGCCAAACAAGGGATTAAGCCCGTTATAATCATGTCTCTAGATCCTCTTTCTTGCCCAATGACACCCCAAAAAGCGGCTCTCAGGGTTGATTTTATGATTTAAAGGCGGTATCTTCTCCAAGACGGCATGGCAGACTTTTAAAGGAGAATCAATGTATGACCGCTAAGAAATTCAATTTTTCCGCTGTGCCCAAACAGGGGTTTGTCCAGGTGACCGGCGAAGATGGCAGGAGTCTTCCGTTATATGATTCTACGGCCGGATATGGCTTTATTACCGAAACCAGCTCCATGCCTCCCAGAGAGGTCCACCTTCCGCAAATTGCTGCGGACGGTGCAGGTGTAACGATCCGTGAAGCGGAGTTTATGGTGGAGACAGGTTTTGAAGCGGACCATTATAACAGGTACGGCTTCGCTTTCCGGATTGCTGCAGAGCCTGGGGCTTATGGGATCCGTGTCCGGACAACCTGCCCTGCGGAAGAGGTTACTATTGCTGTGTCCGCCATGCATGCCGAACGGCTGCTGGCCTTACGGGGTGCGGCATGGGATGCGGCCCAGCTGGTCAAGGTCGGTATGGCCCCCGTTGTTCATAAGAGGGAATGGATATTCAGCTATGTGAACGGACGGGAGTTCATTGACATCGAACTGGAGCCCAAACATTTGAAAGTTCCCGTTGGCCTGGAATCCATTGAACTTATTCCGCTGCTGATAAACCGGAGACCCATAGGAGAATTGCCGGTGATATATTTGCTGGGAGACTCCACGGTGAAGACTTATACCTTCGATGAAGCTCCAATGAGCGGCTGGGGGCAGATTGTGCACCGTATGTTCGACCCGGATAAGGTGAAGGTCATCAACTATTCCATGGGCGGCCGTTCCTTTAAGAATTCCTATTGGGAAGGGCGCTTCAATGATATTCTTTTGACCGGCTGCGCGGGGGACTATCTCTTCATTCAGTTCGGCCATAATGACGAAAGCCTGGATAAGTACCGCCGTTTCGGAAGGGGCTCCACAGAGGAATCGTATGAGCGGTATATCAGAGAAATATATCTGCCTGCCATCAGAGCGAGAGGCATACATCCGGTCTTTGTGACGGCTATGTCCAGAGCACCGGGCGATGCAGCGGAAGGGCATGTATATACCTGCTCCTTCGTCAACCGCAAATTCCCGGATATTATACGGCGTATGGGCAAGGAGCTGAATGTGCCGGTCCTGGATCTGAACGAAGCCAGCATCCGCTATTATAATCAGATTGGCGTGGAGGCGGTTACCGCTATTGTCATGTCCATTGAAGCAGGCGAAACTCCCGGTAAAACCAATGACGGCACCTATGCCAACGGACATCCTGCCAACAAGGTGGACGGCACCCACTATAAGGAGGAGCTGTCCAAGCAGTTTGCCCGCCTGGTGGTGACCGAGCTGTATAAGGGTGCAGCGTCCGGCGATACCCGCATCGGGGAGCCCGCAGCTTGGCTGACAGAAGAGGTCCTAAGCGCGGCCACCTCAGAGGACTGGTCCAACATATTCCCGGAAATGGCCGTGGACACCACAACCGGCAGAGGCGCATATTACCGCAACCAAATCGAAAAGCTGCTCCAGCTTGGCATACTGGACAAGGACAGCAACGGCTGCTTCCATCCGGAGGCGCCTATTACGGTTTCCGCCTTTTCCGAAGCTCTGGCAAAAGCCCTTGATCTGAGTCCGCAGCTGCTTCCCGCGTACCCGGAGGGCCTTCTGACAAGAGAGGTCATGGGGGTGCTGCTGGATGATGCCTATCATGCCAAATTCAAAGAAGCCCCGAAATTCATGACCGACTATAACGGCAAGACGCTGCTGCCCGGAGATCCGGGCTATGATCCCAATTTGGACACCGGGGTGCAGGGGTTGACCTATTATCCGCTGGTTCCGTATGAAAACCTGCTGGACACCCATCTGCTCAGTCCGGAGTACGCCGCCAAAATCAAAGATGCTTATGAGCTGGGGTTGTTCCGTTCGGAAAAAGGGATTGCCAGGGGTAAACTGGTGAACGGTCTGGAGCTGGAGCCCTTGCAGCTTGTCACCCGGGAGAAGGCCGCCAAGGCCCTCTATTTCATGTGGGTGCTGCAGCAGCCGGTGAAGGGTGAAAATCATGTTTTACCGAATGAACAAATATAATTAAGTTTATAAAAAATAGACAAGTAAACATCCAAAAATCTTGCACATTTTTGTTCTATAATGATTCATATAAGCAGATTGGATGAAATTCTTGTGTGCTAAAGAAAAGAAAGGAGCATTCATGCAATGACGATGCAAATCAATGTGGACGCCCGGGGTCGCGGGGATTACGCCACCGTTCAAGAAGCGGTGCTGGCAGTTCCCGACTATTCCGCAGAGCCGGTTACCATATTCATCCGTAAAGGTGTGTACGAGGAGAAGCTGGCGGTGCCCAAGGAAAAGACCAATATCCGCTTTTTGGGTGAGGATGCCTATGAAACGATTCTCACCTTTTCGGACAATGCTTATACCCCGGACGGGGAAGGCAAACCCATGGGAACCTTCCGGAGCGGCAGTGTGATTGTATCGGCAGATGATTTCACCGCCGAAAATCTGACCATCCGCAACTCCTCTGGACCGGGCACCGGCCAGGCTGTTGCCGCTTTTATTAACGGTGACCGTGCCGTTTTCCGCCATGTGCGGTTTTTGGGGGACCAGGATACGCTATATACCGGCCCGGGACGCCACTATTATGCGGACTGCTATCTGGAGGGGGATGTGGACTTTATTTTCGGTCCTGCCACAGCAGTATTCGAACGCTGCCGGATCCATTGCAAACGGGATGGCGGTTATTTGACCGCCGCCTCCACTCCCCAGGATGCGGCTTACGGTTATGTGTTTCTGGATTGTACCGTGACCTCCTCTCCCGCAGCCGAGAATGTCTATCTGGGCAGGCCCTGGCGGGACTATGCGGCTGTTGCTTTTATCCGCACCTGGATGGACGCTTCTATTGCTCCGGCAGGCTGGCATAATTGGAGCCTTCCCAACCGGGAGGAGACCACCCGCTACCGAGAGGCTGGCACCCGCGGCCCAGGTGCGCTTCTGGCCGATCGTGTGGATTGGGCCAAGACTCTCAGCCCGGAGGATGCCGCCGGTTATGATATTCCCACCATCCTCCGGGGGGCGGACGGCTGGAATCCGTTGACTGCGGGGCAGGATCAGCCCAAGCTGGCCTTGCAGCTGTCCGCGCGGATGGCCGATCAATGGATCAAGGATTGGGACTCCATCGGAGAGCATCCGCGCACCAGCAACAAATGGAATTACGAAATCGGACTGTTCCTTAAGGCTGTTTCTGTGCTGGAAGGCCTCACCGGACAGGACCGTTATTTTCGTTATGTGCTCCACAATATGAACCAGTTTGTGGGAGATGAAGGCTTTATTCGTACCTACAAATTGGAGGACTATAATCTGGATCAGATTAATCAGGGGAAGCTGCTGCTGTATTTGTGGAAAAAAACCGGGGAAAACCGCTACAAGCAGGCAGCGGATGTGCTGGTCCAACAATTGGAGGGCCATCCCCGGACCGCAGAGGGCGGCTTCTGGCATAAGAAAATCTACCCCCATCAAATGTGGCTGGACGGCTTATACATGGCCATGCCGTTCCTGACGGAATATGCCCGCATCTTCGACAGGCCGGAACTGCTGGATGAAGCGCCACAGCAAATTCTGCTGATCGACCGGCATAACCGCGACCCGCATACGGGCTTGTACTACCACGGCTGGGATGAAAGCCGCAGTCAAGAGTGGGCGGACAAGGAGACAGGCTGCTCGCCCCACTTCTGGACCAGGGCCATCGGCTGGTATGCCATGGCGATTGTGGATACACTGGAGCACCTGCCCCGCCAGCATCCGGGCTACGCCCCTGTTGCCGCTGTTCTGAACCGCTTGGCTGAAGCGGTGGTGAAGGTGCAGGACCAGGAATCCGGGCTGTGGTACCAGGTAACGGATCAAGCGGGCCGTGAGGACAATTATTTGGAATCCTCCGGTTCGTCCATGCTGGTGTATGCCTTGGCGAAGGGAGTGGCGGCGGGGAACCTGCCCTCCCGCTATCTAGAGCCTGCTCGCCGGGGTTGCCACGGCTTGGCTAACCGGATGCTCCGCAAGGATGGACAGGGGAAGCATCATTTGACATCAGTCTGTCTGGTGGCCGGACTTGGCGGCAATCCATACCGCTCCGGTTCTTACGATTATTATGTTCATGAGCCGGTAGGCGAGGATGATCTAAAGGGCATCGGCGCTTTTCTAATGGCGATGGCTCTGGTGGAAGCGGCAGGAGCGTGACACTGATGCATAGGAAGGAGAGGGCAGCATGATTGCAGCACCTGAGCTTAAACGTGCGCTGCCTGAGGCGGTTGGTATAAACCCCAAGGGCATTGAAAGATTTATGGAGCTGGTATACGAAAGACAAATCGCGCTGCACAGCTTTATGCTCCTGCGGCACGGCAAGGTGGCGGCGGAGGCCTATTATGCGCCGTTCCGCAGAGGAGAGCTCCATCACATTTTTTCTATTAGCAAAAGTGTCACCTCCGCTGCTGTGGGCATCGCCATCGGTGAAGGAAGATTCGGGCTTCAGGATAAAGCAGCGGATCTGCTCCGCAGGCATGTCACCGGAGAAGTCCACCCGTATACGGCGCAAATGACAGTGGAGCATCTGCTGAAGATGGCGACGGTCTACAGAAGGGCTCCATATTCTGAGGCAGAGGGCTGGATCAACCTTTATCTGACTTCCCCTCCACAGCATCCGCCGGGCTTCTCCTTCGCGTACGATACGGCGGGAACCAATATGCTGTGCGCCATCGTACAGGAGACCACCGGCCAAACCGTACATGAATACCTCCAGCCCCGGTTGTTCGACGCCATTGGCATGGGTCCCCTCGAGTGGAGATCCTGTGCGGGAAACATCAACAATGGCGGCAGCGGCATCCGCTGCACCACCGATGGGTTGGCCCGCTTAGGCCAGCTTTATCTGCAGGACGGCATATGGGACGGCAAACGGGTGCTTCCGGAGGGATGGGTGGACCGGAGTACAGCCCGCCAGGTGGATAATTCCGGAGCCAAAACCATGCTGGACGGCAAACCCGGTTACGGCTACCAATTCTGGCGTTTGCGCAACAATGCGTATTGCGCCTTTGGGTTGGGCGGGCAATTTGTGGTGGTGATGCCAGACTGTGATGCGGTTTTTGTCTCCACAGCCAATACCCAATTTGTCCGGGACGGCCAACAGCAGATTCTGGATTGTCTCTGGGAGGCTCTGTATCCGGCAATGAAGGAGACGGCGTCTGACGCTGCCGGTTTGGCAAACGGAGTAAGCTTGGCAGGAGCATCTGGCTCTGCCGCGGACGGAGAATTGGCCAAGCGGCTGGCATCGCTGCAGCTTTCATTGCCTCCAGGGCAAGCCCATTCCGGTACGGAAGCTGAAGTGAACAGCCGAACCTACCGGCTGCAGGACAACCGCTATGGCTTCACCGCCTGCAGGTTCGAGTTCGCGGACCAGACCTCCATCCTGAGCTTTACCCGTGCCCCGGGCGCCGAAGAGGTGATTCTGGATTTCGGCATCCACCACTGGGTGACCGGGACGGACCGGGTGTTCAGCGGCACGGAGTCCTGCTGCAGCGCAGCCACCTGGGTAGACGGACAAACCTGCATTATTCATATGCATCTATTGGACACCGTCCAGATGGTCATGCTGATTTGCCATTTTGAAGCCGATACGATGATGATTCAAATTGTAATGCCGGGCATTTATTTCAACGAAGAAATGGAATGCGATTTAATCGGAGTTGCGTCTCTTTAAGGAGAGGCAACAATAAATTTGGCAAGAATGATAAACATATAAGCCGATCTGCTGATCCAGCAGAGCGGCTTTTTTTGGTATTCAGTTTAGTTTAGTTAGAAAAAGTGTATATTGTGTATTTGTTAAGTGTGTAGTAAACTAATCTTGTTTAGTTATGTGAATAGGAGGGAGCTCTAATGTCCTTGTCAAAGCATACTCAATTGGTTCAGCTAAAGGTCGAATATAGAGTGAATCCTCTGGGGATCGACAAGGCAAATCCGCGGTTCAGCTGGAGGATGGACTCCGGTGAGGCTGAGCAATACCAGACGGCCTATCAGCCCGGCCGGCTATGACTTTTTTTGGCATGTGGAGAACCGCATCAGTAATCCTACAGCAGCGGCCGGAGTTTCCCTTTGGCCGGTTCATTTTATTTTGGCGACACCCAACGCGAAATGCTGGAACAAAATATTTTCCACCTGTTCCCCTTGGTTATCCTCGCACTCCACAATCACGATCAGCTCGGAATGCAGCCCCTTCAGCAGCCGCTTTTTTTTCTTCAGAACCATCTCCGTAAAAAGACGGATGCCCACCCCCGCGAGGAAACCGCCGGCTGCTCCAATCAGCCCCCAATAGATGGGGCCCCATGTCAGCTTGAACCCGATGCTGGCTCCAATAACGGAGAACACGGTAGCTAACGCTGCTCCCACATCAATCAGCGAGGTGCCGTCGGACCGGCGAAGCGTATCGAATAGTTTATGGTCCTCCATACGGTTATCTAGAGGAACGATAAAAATGTTTTTTTGGGGAATCCCCTTTTTTTCCAGAGTGGCAATGGCCATTTCGATATAGGAGGTATGCTCAAATGTGGAAAACAGCTGCATGCTTCAGGTCACCTTTCTCCCTTTAAGAATCCGGAAGGATGGGGATTGATAGTTCATACGGAAGAAGGCGCGCTGCTCCTTATCGTATAATTTATTGTTTTCCACCGTGTTGATATAGGAATCAAAGGAGGAGAAGCCATACATAGAAGGAAAAAATAAAAGCCATTCGGGGTGGAGAACGGAGGTAGCCTCCTCCACTTTCCCCAGGAATAAAAGCGAAACGGCTTCAAGAGCATGGGAGTAATAACAAAAAATGACCGTCCAGATAATGACGAAAAAGGCGGTCACAATCCGGTGGATATAAAGCTGCCCTAACCCCGGCACCATGAAGGACCATAATATGGCCATGGCGGGACTCCGCTTATCCAGATAATTGATCTCCATTGCCCCGATGCTGAAGGAGTTAAACCGGTGCTCCTCCCGGTCCGTCATGATATAAATTTTGTTCAAGTCTACGGTCGTCCGGTAACTGTCCCAGATTCCGAAGATATAAACGGGAATATAAATCAATAGCCAGCGGGTATCCAAAACCTCTTTGGCCTTCTCGATATCTCCTTGGAAGGAATAAATCATGGCTAAATTCACATGTGCCTTTAAATTTACAACAACCTCCCACATAAACAGGACAAGGCCCCGCAAGTATTTAGACAAAAGAAGATGTCCGAAGCCGGGAAAGGCTGCACTCCACCAGGCTATGATATAAGGATTCCGGAGATGGATCTGGGTGGTTCCCAGGATACTGACATGCGCACGGTATCTTCTGGCTGTGTTGTCGTTGGTATAGTTGTCCATTAAAGCCACCTCGATGAATATCTTAATCCTTAATAGGTTTGCCGGATGAAACTTGTTTTATACTAAACCTGTCCGATGTACGGAATTCATATTTGAGAGAATCGGAAGGATGTAATAAAATGCGGATAGAAAGATTGCCGCGGGGGTACCTGCTGGAACACACTTACATCGGCTGGAGGACAACGAATCATGATCCGTTTCGAAAATGATTACGCAGAAGGCGCCCATAGGCGGATTCTGGAACGGCTGCTGGAGACGAACGAAGAGCAGACACCCGGATATGGAGTGGATGAACATTGTGAAAGGGCCAGAGCGTATATCCGCAGAGCCTGTGATGCTCCGAATGCCGATGTGCATTTTTTGGTGGGGGGCACCCAAACCAATACCACGGTTATCGCTTCCATCCTGCGCCCTCATCAGGGAGCCGTCTCAGCAGCAACCGGCCATATTGCCGTGCATGAAACAGGAGCTATCGAGGCTGCCGGCCATAAGGTCCTGACAATCCCCAGTGAGGACGGCAAAATTCAGGCGGAGCAGGTAAAAGCGCTGGTTGAGGCACATTGGAGCGACGGCGCTCATGAGCATATGGTACAGCCGGGGCTGGTCTACATTTCCCACCCTACTGAGAATGGGACAACCTACAGCAAAGCGGAATTGGAAGCATTAAGCCAGGTCTGCCGGGAGTACGGGTTGCCCCTGTTTATGGATGGCGCCAGATTGGGATACGGGCTGGCCTCGCAGGGCAGTGACTTGTCCTTGGCGGATATTGCCCGGCTCTGTGATGTGTTCTACATCGGAGGAACCAAGGTAGGTGCGTTGTTTGGTGAGGCCGTTGTCATCGTCAATGATGCTCTGAAGAAGGATTTCCGGTATTTCATCAAGCAAAAGGGCGGAATGCTGGCCAAGGGGAGATTATTGGGCATCCAGTTTGAAACCCTGTTTGAGGATGGGTTATATGAGGAAATCTCCGCGTATGCAGTGGAGCTGGCCATGGAAATCCGTGCGGCCTTAACGGCAAAAGGGTATTCCCTACGCTATGATTCCACAACCAATCAGCAGTTTCCCATCCTGCCGGATGAAGTATTGGCAGAGCTGGGCAAAACCTATTCCTTTTCCTTCTGGGAAAAGTATGATGACACCCATAGTGTCGTCAGGTTTTGCACAAGCTGGGCGACCAAAAAGGAAAATGTGGATAGACTGATCGGAGATATCAAGAGGCTGAAATAATTGCGAAAGAAGCAGGCCGCCTGCTTCTTTTTTTTGTGTGGGATAACGCAGATTTCCCGTCCTGCAAGAACTTATTATTGCCGGAAATGAAGGGCTCTCCTAAAGTTAGAGCTACAACAAACATGAACGGAGGAACCATCCCATGCCGGTTAAAGCTGCTACACAACTATCCGTTGCCACATATTCAAGGAGAAACAGAGTATGGGCCGGTATCAAAAGAGACAAGTTCCTTTATCTCCTTGCACTTCCGGGGATCGTGTACTTTGTGCTCTTCAAATATGTGCCCATGTGGGGGATTCTCATTTCCTTTCAGGACTACTCCCCTTACCTGGGGGTGATGCAGAGCAAATGGGTGGGACTGGAGCATTTTCAGCGTTTTTTTTCCAATCCTGATTTCCTCCAGCTGTTCCGCAATACCATGGCGATTAATCTGTTGAATCTGGTTTTTTTCTTCCCATTGCCGATTGTACTCTCTTTAATGTTGAATGAGGTGCGGTCCGCCGCATACAAAAAGCTGCTCCAATCCGTGGTGTATCTCCCCCATTTTCTGTCGTGGGTGATTATCGTCGGCATCTCCTTCCTGTTCCTCTCCCAGGGGGAAGGGATTCTGAACAAGATCCTGGTGGAGCTGGGTTTTAGCAAAATCGATTTCCTGACCAACAAGAACTATTTCTGGGCGATCCTAACGATCCAATCCATATGGAAAGAGGCTGGCTGGGGCACGGTCATTTTTCTGGCAGCCATTGCAGGGATTGACCCCCAGTTGTATGAAGCCTCCACCATGGATGGTGCGGGCAAGCTGCGCCAGATGTGGCATATTACCCTCCCCGGCATCCGCTCTGTCGTAGTTGTTCTGTTGATTCTCCGGATCGGCCATATGATGGATGTTGGCTTCGAGCAGGTGTTCCTGATGATGAACGGGGCGGTATCCGATGTGGCGGATGTGTTCGATACTTATGTATACCGGTTGGGAGTGAAGCAGGGACAATTCAGCTTCAGCACGGCAGTGGGGCTGTTCAAGTCAGTCATTGGTCTCTTGCTTGTGATCGGTGCCAACCAATTAGCCAAAAAATTCGGGGAAGACGGAGTTTATTAAGGGGGAACGGCGTATGCGGCTATCCAAAAATGACAGACTGTTTGCCACTGTGAATTCGCTGCTGTTGGGAATGGTGGGGATCATCACCTTTTTCCCGTTATACTACGTGTTTGTCGTCTCGTTTACGGATCCGATGGAATATACCACCAAGGGCTTGGTGCTGTTTCCCGAAAAATGGACGCTGGCCTCCTACCAATATCTTCTCTCTACGGATTCCTTCGTCAGAGCGACTGGGAACAGCGCGTTCCTCGCAATTGTGGGAACGGCGCTCAGCCTGCTGGTTACCTCTGGCCTGTCCTATGCAGTCTCAAGAAGAAGGCTCCAGGGCAGAAGGATCATGATGCTGGCGATTCTGTTAACCACCTTGTTTAATCCGGGCTTGATCCCGCCCTATTTGCTTGTCCGTGATTTGCACCTGATTAACAGTACCTGGTCGTTAATTCTGCCAGTGTTGTCCAGCGGATGGTATGTCATCCTGATGAAGGGCTTCTTCGATAATATTCCGGCCAGCCTGGAGGAATCGGCCCGGATTGACGGCTGCAACGATCTGTCCGTTTGGGTAAGAATCATCCTGCCTCTGTCTCTTCCTTCCCTGGCGGCCTTCGGTTTATTTTACGCCGTTGCCTACTGGAATACGTTTTTTACGGCCTTGCTGTATATCAATGAGTTTGAGAAGCAGCCTCTTCAGGTCCTCTTGCAGAATATGCTCATCGACGCTTCAACAGCGGCGGGAGGGTCCGCAGCCCAAGAGATGATGTCCGAGCAGAGAATTCCTCCGGAAACGCTGAAAATGGCCGCCGTGGTTATTGCCACTATCCCGATTGTGTTGGTATATCCCTTTCTCCAGAAGCACTTCGCGAAAGGAGTCATGGTGGGCTCTGTCAAAGAATAAGAGTATGGGAACCTGCTATCCGCCGGGAACAGCAGGTTTTTGCCCATCTGGAACCCCTTAATAATGATATAATTGGAGTAGCAGAATCATTGAATGGGAGGGGCTTTTGGTTGATCAGACAAAAAGTTTTCCGCAAAAGCCTGATTATCGTGCTGGTAATAACCAGTATTCCCACGGCGCTGGTTGGCTCCGCCACCTATTCCATCGGGAGGAGCCAGATCGAATCGGAGGTTAAACGCACCCATACCATTCTTTTGGAGAAATCCGCGGCAAGAATCGAAGAGCAGCTGGCCCGGATTGAGCTTACCATCACTCAATGGACAATGGACCCTATATTTGAGCCTGCCCGGATGCTGAATCTGGATTTAAAAAGGGATTATATTGAAGTCAACAGCCTGTACCAGTCTTTGATGGTCATGCGGAATACCAATCCTCTGATTGAAAAAATCGAAGTATACATGGCTGAGCGTTCAGCAACCATTAATGACACCAACGGCATCGTTTATTTGAATGAAAAGCAGAAACAGTACCTGAATTCGCTGATGGACGGCAACGGCCCTCTTTTTTGGGTGGATGACTATTCCGGCCAACCGGACAGGAAAGGGAACACGATAGCGCTTTTCCATGATTTGCCCGGCACCTACGGGAACACCTATGGGGTTTTGATCGTTCATATTAATTCGCGGGCATTCGAGAAGATGGTGGATGATATGAATGCGGACGGAGACAGTGGAGCCTCCTTTATTATGCGGCAGGATGGCAGCGTTGTGACAACCGGCATCTCCGGCAACAAGATCATCACCGAGAAGGCATTGGCAGAGCGGGTGAAAGCGAGCCCGGGAATGGAAGCGCTTCACATCAAGGATGACGGGCAAACCTATTCCGTTTCGCTGCGCACATTTATTCGGACCAATCTCTATTGGAATTACGTAACGGCTACCTCCATGGAGAAGCTCACCAAGCCTATCGATATGTTGTCCCGGCTGATCCTCGGAATCAGTGCTTCCGGTTTGCTTATGGCCGCGGTTCTGTCGTGGTTGGCCTCATACCGGCTGTATCTGCCGATCCGCAGGCTGCTCAGATTGATCTCCATGAAGGATATGGCTGCGGGAGCCGATGAAGCCCGTGATGAGATAAGCGCCATCGAACATCATTGGAGATATTTGAGCCGGGAGAGCCAGGTGCTGCAGGAGAAATTGGAGAAGAATCTTCCTGCGCTGAAGGAAGCATTTTTGCTGCAGCTGCTGCAGGGGCATTTGATCCGTTTTACGGAAGAGGATATTCATAAAAGAATGGAGCATTTCGACTGGGATTGTTCGGATTGCCAATTTTTGCTGGCAGTGATCCAGATTCGGGGATTCAGCCAGAATATCAGCAGTTTTACGGAGGGGGACGAACCTCTGGCGGCCTTCGCCGCGTTGAATATTGTTGAAGAGATGACTGCCCGGTGTCAAGGGCGCATCGGACTGGTGAATTTCCACGATATGACGGTGGGAGTTCTATTTGCTTATCATGAGTCGATCCCCCCGGAAAAAATGAAAAGTGAGTTTCTGGCTGTTATCCATGAGTGTGTCAATGGATTGGGGGCGCTGTTGAAGCTGCAGGTTACGGCTACGGTCGGCAAGCGGACCCGGTCCTTGAAGGAATTGCATCATGCTTACCAATCCGCCAGACAATCGCTCCACTACCGGGAGCTTCATAAAGCCAACCAGATACTCGACATGGAGGAGCTTCTTCCCCCGAAGGAATCGGAGGCGAGGTATCCCTTTGACGTGGAAAAGGAAGCACTTCAAGCAGTCCGCATGGGATTGATCCGCGAATCACTGGAGCTCACAGACCGTTTCTATGCAGAATTGCTCCGTTGCTCAGGCAATGAGCAGGAGGTGCGGGAGGGTATGCAGCGGTTTCTGGGAAGCATTCACCACACTATTCTGGAATCCGGGTATAACCCCAGAACGCTGGGCAACGGCACCAGCGCCTTCGAGCTGTTATCCAATTCCAAGGATACGGTTACCTTTCCGCACCTCCTCCAAGAACACATCATCCGCCCCCACTGCGAACGGATGATGAAGGACCGGGACATCCATTTGAAGCAGCTGGTGGACGGCGTAATCTCATTTTTGAACGATGGCCCCTCCAAGGATATTTCCCTGGAGCTGTGCGCGGAGAAGGCAGGGACAACACCGTATACCTTGAGCCGGGCATTCAAGCAGATCGTCGGCGCCAACTTTATTGATTATGTGACGGAACTAAAGCTGGAGCAAGCCAAGAAGCTGCTCCTGGAGACGGACCTGCGGATTAACGAGATTGCCGAACAGGTAGGGTATCAGCCCTCTTATCTGATCCGCCAGTTCAAGAAGAGTGCAGGCATGACGCCTGGACAATATAGGGAGCTGCACACCTGAGCGTCTATTTCCGGTCATAATAATTTTATTGCAAGGGGCTGTAATCCCATGGTCAGACGGATGCAAAAAGTTATGATTGCCGGAAATACAGGGCGGGATTACATTGTGGACGTGGCCGAAGCAGCCACAAACCATTACCGGTATTATGGGGGAGGACGAAAAGAATGAATGTTCAGAGGAAGCTGTCCGTTATGCTGACAGGAACCTTGGCGCTGGGAGCCGTGCTTTCAGCCTGCGGCAGTGACAGCGGGACAGAAAATCCGGCTGTATCCGGCACGTCTGCACAGCAAACCGCGCAAGCCAGCAAGGCACCCGAGAAGCCGACTGAAATCAGTATCATGACCACCTATTACACGCCGGAGCCTCCCGGGGATGACAACGCCGTGTTGAAGGAGATTGAAAAGCGGACGAATACCAAGCTGAAAATTACCTGGGTGTCTCCGAATAACTATAACGATAAAGCCAACGTCACCTTGGCATCCGGGGATATTCCGGACATGATGCTCATCCTGGATACCTTCCATCCGCAGGTCCGGACCATGACGGCCCAGGGCGCCTTCTGGGATCTCACCAATATCTATAAGAACTATCCCAACTTGGCCAAATATCCGAAGGACACCTGGAACAATCTGAGGCAGTCGGACGGGAAAAATTACGGTGTTCCCCGGGTCCGTCCGGTGGAGGGAGGACTCTTCCCTTATCTGCGCAAGGACTGGCTGGATAAGCTTGGTTTGAAGGTTCCAACGAATATGGATGAGTTGTACACTGTGATGAAAGCCTTTACAGAAAAAGATCCGGACGGCAATGGCAAGGCAGACACCATGGGGCTGTCAGGTTATGTGAATATTGACAACATGGGTTATTTGGGGTGGGTGCAAGCGGTGTTCAATAGAACCACCGGCGGCTGGAAGCTGGACAACGGGAAATTATCCAGCGTGGACTTTACCCCGGAAACCAGAGAGGCCCTGCTGTGGCTGAACAAGGCGTATAAGGAAAAGCTGATTCCGGAGGATTTTTCCGTCATGAAGCATTCCCAAGCCAAGGATTTGGTCATTTCCGGAAAGGCAGGGGCTTTTGCCGATACGGTGGAAGCGGCATGGGAGCCGACGGCTACATTGCGGAAGACCATTCCGGGTGCGGATTATCTTCCGCTCTCCTCCTTGAACAATTATACCGCCCGGGAAATGGGCTCCTTCGGAATGTATATGATCCCGAAATCCGTTCCGGAAGCCAAAATGAAGAAGATCCTGGAGTTTCTGGATTTCGGCTCCTCCGATGAAGGCCATGAGCTTGGTAATTATGGTATTCAAGGAACCTATTTTACCCTTGAGGATGGCGTGTACAAAACGAAGGAGCAGCATACCAAAGAATCCATTGCTTCATACGGCCAGCTTTTTGCCAAGTATGACAAATACTTCAGAGCTTACCGGGCCGGTATTACGAAGGATGTGTGGGAGCGCAATAAGAAGATTATCGACGAGCGCGAGAAGGTAAGCGTGCCTGATTATGCTATCGGACTTTTTTCGGAGACCTCGCTGAAGGTTGGACCTGAGCTGAATAAGAAAACCCAGGATATGAAGACAAAGGTGATCATGGGCAAGGAGCCGATTACCGCTTGGGATGAATACGTCAATAAGCTGAAGACAGATGCCGATTTCGTGAAAATCTCCAACGAGATGAACGAATCGTACAAGAAACGTTCAGCCCAATAAACCCAACACATGTATGTGGCACGGCGCAGGTATGAATCCGGTGCCGTGCCCTTTTTTTATGAAGGACAGGAGGGTCCCGGAATGGATGGAAGATCAGACCGCAGGTACTGGATCGACATGATGCTTGGCATTGTACATCCCGTACTGGATGCATTATCACAGGGGCAGCTGAAAAAGGTAATGCCCGTTGAGGGGAAATTGGAGGATCGTCCGAATTATACGTACCTTGAAGCATTAGGGAGATCTCTGGCAGGTTTGGCTCCCTGGCTGGAGACACAGTCCCAAGATCAGGAAGAGGAGAGGAAAAGAGCATATTACGCGGCCCTTGCCCGCAAAGCGGTAGAAGCGGCTGTGGATCCGTCCTCGGAGGATGATATGAATTTCTCCAACGGTTATCAGCCGATTGTGGATGCGGCTTTTTTGGCGCATGCGTTCCTAAGAGCGCCGAACGAGCTTTGGGGGAAGCTGGATAAGCGGGTGCAGAAGCATGTGGTAAGCGCCATGGAGCTGACCCGGAGCCGTAAGCCCTATTTTTCCAATTGGCTCTTGTTTGCGGGCATGATCGAAACCTTCCTGTACAAGGCGGGAGCCGAATGGGACCGGATGCGGGTTGACTTCGCTTTAAAGCAGCATCATCAGTGGTATTTGGGAGACGGCATGTATTCGGACGGGCCCGAATACCATTGCGATTATTACAACAGCTTCGTCATCCAGCCGATGCTCGTAGACATCATTGAAGCGGTAGCGGAGCTTGAGCCGGATTGGGCCTCTCTACGTGAGCCCATCCTGCGGAGGGCTGTCCGTTACGGGGATATTCTAGAGAAGATGATTTCACCGGAAGGCGCATTTCCGGCCACAGGACGTTCCATCGCTTACCGCTTCGGAGCCTTTCAGCATCTTGCCCAAATGGCGCTGCAGCACCGGCTGCCTGACCATATAGAGCCGGCCCAGGTCCGGTGCGCATTAACCCGGGTGATCCGGAGAATCATGGAGGCTCCGGGGAATGTGGATGCAAACGGCTGGCTGCAAATCGGATTTTGCGGGCATCAGCCGGAGTTGGGGGAAGTGTATATTTCGACAGGAAGCTTGTACTTATGTTCGACGGTTTTCCTTCCCCTTGGTCTGTCCGAGGAGGATGCATTCTGGTCCGGCGAGCCTGTTCCCTGGTCCTCCTGCAGAATCTGGAGTGGCGGTTCCGTTCCCATCGATCACGCATTCACCTAGTTCAATTCCAATCTGCTATAAAAGGAGACAAATAGAATGGTAGACACCTATTTTGCTGAAATATGGAACAAAGTTATGGGCAAGGTAGACAGGATGGCTGAACAATTGGGCACCCGGTGCCCCCATGCAGCCGGTGAAGACGGAAAGTACGATGATATGCCTGCTGCGTGGTGGACCTCCGGATTCTGGCCGGGAATCCTGTGGCTTGCAGACGATATGACCGGAGAGTCTCATTTCCGTGAACGGGCCTGGGGATGGGATGAGACCATTGAGCATGTTATGAATACCACTCTCGAATTGTATCATGATGTGGGATTCCAATTTCTCAATACGGCCGTTATAAAATACTGGATTACCGGAGACCGGGAAGCCCGGCGCCGTGGAATTGCCGCAGCGAATTTCCTGGCAGGCAGATTCAACCCTGTGGGGAATTACATCCGCGCCTGGAATGAACATTTAGCCGGCTGGGCCATTGTGGATTGCTCTATGAATTTGTCCTTGTTATTCTGGGCGGCGGAGGAAACCAAAGACCCCCGTTATAAGCATATTGCCGTGAAGCATGCCGATAC
>JAEWMH010000132.1 GCA_023393235.1 Bacillota bacterium
TCTGATCTCCCGGATGACCCACGAAACCGGCTACCGCCTAATCTTTACCTTGTCTCTGGCCGTATTTGTATGTGGGGGAATCGCCAGCTTTTTTCTGGCCAAACGCAAGGGGGAAGGCCGATACGACTGGGCGTTCACTCCCAAGTGTGTGCGGAGAAAAAACGGGGTCTGGAAAAAAATGTTTTTGGCTATGCTGGCTCAGGGCATCCGCGAAGGGGTTTTTGGTTTTCTCATCGGGATTTTGGTGTAAATCAGCACCGGAAACGAGTATAGTCTCGGTAACTTTGCCCTGATCACATCAGCGGCGGGGCTTGTCAGCTTCTATATGGCGGGCCGCTTCTATAAGCCCAGGCACCGGAAACGCGGCATGCTGCTGGCCGTGCTGGGTTTGACACTGGTAATCCTACCTTTTTTCTGGAAGGTGGAGTATGTGACACTGCTGATCTTCGGTATCGGCACAGCGCTCTTTATCCCTTTTTACACGGTTCCCGTAACCTCCACTTCCTTCGACCTGATCGGCAAAGACCCGGATTGTGTCAGCCGGCGGGAGGAATTTGTCGTTCTGCGGGAGCTGGGCTTAAACGTGGGCCGCCTGTTGGGGACTTTGGCTTTTCTGTTAACGGTCTCCTTCTCGCCGACAACCCTGGCCATTAATGTGCTGATGCTGGCAATCGGCAGCTCCCCTCTCTTAACGTGGTTCCTGATGCGGGATTTTCTGAAGGCTCCGGCAGAGGTGTCCCGGAGCAATGCCGGATAATGCTGTTGAATTGACAAAACACGGGGCAAGAGAGGACAATGGGGAAAAAAGGTGGCGGTGAACCCATGGCCCGAATCGTGAACAGCATCACCGAGCTTATCGGCAATACGCCTGCGGTGCGCCTGAACCGGCTGGCTCCGGCAGGGGGAGCCGAGGTTTACGTTAAGCTGGAGGCCTTCAATCCCAGCGGCAGCGTGAAGGACCGGGCGGCCTGGTTTATGATCGCCAGGGCGGAAGCGGAAGGAAGGCTCCGGCCCGGCGGGACCATCATTGAACCAACCAGCGGCAACACAGGCATCGGCTTGGCGATGAATGCCGCGGCCAAGGGCTACCGGGCCATTCTGGTGATGCCCGACAATATGACCAAGGAGCGGATCCAGCTCCTCCGTGCGTATGGCGCAGAGGTGGTGCTGACCCCCGCTGCGGAAAGAATGACCGGCGCGGTGAAGAAGGCGCTGGAGCTGGCTGCAGATATTCCGGGAAGCTGCATCCCCCAGCAGTTCGAAAATCCGGCCAATCCCGACATCCACCGTCTAACCACCGCTGAGGAAATTCTCCGGCAGACGGAGGGCAGGCTGGACGTATTTGTGGCTACGGCAGGGACGGGAGGGACCATCACCGGAACGGGAGAGGTGCTGAAGGCGCGGCTGCCGGGAATCAGGATCGTGGTGGTGGAGCCCAAAGGGTCCCCTGTCCTGTCCGGTGGTGTACCTGGCCCGCATAAGCTGGTAGGCACCAGCCCCGGATTTATTCCGGCGGTTCTGAATACAAAGATTTATGACCGGATTGTGCAGGTGGAGGACGATGATGCCATCAGAACCGTGCGTCGGCTGGCAGCGGAGGAAGGGATTCTGGTAGGCCCCTCCGCCGGAGCCTCGGTGTGGACGGCGCTGCAGGAGGCGGCAAGGCTTGACCCAGGCCAGAGGGTCCTGTGTATTGCCCCGGACACGGGCGAACGGTATATCAGTATGGGAATATTCGACTGACCCCAAAGGATTCGGACAGCATTCGAAACGCGGATGCTGTCCTTTTTCGTTCTTCAAATAGAACAAATGACGAATGGCTTTTTATGGACAATGATGAGAAAATAGTTGATTGAATGAGATTTCATGAGATAAATGAAGATAAAAATGGTACAGCATTGATTTTTAGCGCTTTTAAACCAAAATTCCTTGCTATATAGTATAGAAGTGTTCTGTTTTGAGAACATTTGAACCGTGTCTGACAAGTAAGGAAAGGAGGAGTCCTATGCGTCAAAAAAGGGCTAGGAGGCACAGTTCGCTCCGAAGAATGGCCCCCCGGTCACTGGTCCTGTCCTCCTTATGTATGACCTTCACGGTGCTGGCGTTGGATGCTGTGGTTCATCCTACCTATTCCCAATACAGCAGCGTCCACTCCATCTCGGGAAGCTTGTCGGCCGGAGCCGTGTTTCCTGCAGTATACGGTTTGGCTTCCAAAGCGGGACCGGGCTGTCCCTTCATACCTGCTATCCTAGGCGAACCGGAAGCCGTCACCGTCTCCGTGTATGAGCCGGGCCTGCTTGATGGTTATCCGTCCCTTCCCGTTTATTGTTCCGACACTCCCATTTTGCCGCCTGCGTCAGTGACGGAAAGCGTCTATACAAATGATCTGAGTGTATCCGAATCCCCATCCCCATCCCAAATTCCAGAAGGAGCGTAACCCCTGATGAAATGGTTAAGCCGAGGTATTACCTGCTTGTTGGCATTGCTGCTGTTTTTTATGATAACGGTTACATTATTATCCAGATCCGCCGGAGGAGAGCCGATGATCCTGGGGCATCAGTTGAAAACCGTCCTTTCCGGCTCCATGGAGCCCAAGATCCAAACAGGCTCCATCATTGCCGTTAAACCGGGTGGAGATATGACCCAGCTCCGGGAAGGCCAGATTATTACCTTCCGCCAAGTGAAGAATGCGGCTACCATTCTGGTCACCCACCGGATCGTGAAGGCGGTCCCTCTGGTTACCGGCCAAACCCAATATGTCACCAAAGGCGACAACAATGACGGACCTGACCCGGAGCCGGTGCTGTCGGATAATGTGACGGCGGTTTATTCCGGATTTACTGTTCCCTATGCCGGATATTTCCTGGATTTTGCCCGCTCCAAGTCCGGTACGGCGCTGATGATGATCCTTCCTGGTCTTCTGCTCTTGGGCTATTCCATTCTGAACATCTGGAAAGGCCTGAAAAGTCTCGAGCTGCCCTCCCATAAGGAAGTCCCTCCGGTAGGGTAACGAAGTGGATGCTCTTACTCGTTTGAGTAGGATTCCAATACAATTGAGTTCATTTTCTGGGAGGAGAAGGGCAAATGGGGATCAAGAAACAATTGCTGATGAGTATGGCAACGGGGGCTTTGGGGTTCTCTATGATCGGGGGAGGTACATACGCTTATTTCAATGACACGGCAACCATCAACAACAGCTTTGCCTCCGGTACGCTGGATTTGAAGGTGGTGGCCAATTCCAAGTCGCAGCCGATCAACTTCGACCTGTCCAACATGAAGCCGGGGGACAGCGTACAGCGGATTTTCTCCTTGACCAACGGAGGCTCCCTGGCGATTAAGGAAGTGCTGCTGACCACGGCAGCTTCGGATTTTGTAGACGGGACTCTGGCTTCAACCGCAGAGGAATTCCTCTCGCAATTCGAGGTGAACTTCATGCAGGTGGATACGGAATCGGACAGATGGGAGCCCCGGGGCAATGTGAAGGTAGAGGGTGCAACGCTTACCCTGGCTGATCTGGTAGGCAATAATCTGGGCGGCAAGGTGCAGAGCAAGTACCTCACCAATGGCAAAATCAATCTGGCTCCCCTGACGGTCGCTCCCGGAGGAGTGGCAAACCGCGGTTTGCCTGTGGATCCCACGGTGGATACGGATGATGTGTTTATCGAGATCAAATTCAAGCAGGACAGCACCATAAACCCGCTGAAGCCGGGGGAATACCTGCAGAATAAATTCCAGGGCGACAGCATTAAATTCGCCTTCAATCTGGAAGCCACCCAGTGGGACGGCATGAAGCTGGATTCCCCCAACGGGAACGGCAAAATCAATAACGGTGTCCAAGGTTCGGCGGATGGAAGCTCCCAGCCCGATAAGCTGACGGTACCGTACAGCGATCCCGGCAAGTCTGTAACCCCCGTAGTGGATTAACGGAACGGAGGACGGAGAGTGGAGCTTCGAACTCCACTCTCTTTCTTGTTGGGGGAGTAACGGAACCACGAGACGCTTAGAG
>JAEWMH010000161.1 GCA_023393235.1 Bacillota bacterium
AGCCAGTGTTAGTAGCGGAAGCGGCTGCAGATCCGGCTGCATTTTCGTTTAAATCCCTCATTCCAGATTTATCATCCCGAAATGGTAACTTTATTCCAAATATGACGTCTAAATATTGGATAAACAGCGCCCTATAAAACAAGGAGTGATTCACTATGTTTCCTTCTATTAAAAAGCTGGCTGCGGGATTGGCGATTAGTGCGATGCTGGCAGGTTACGGCGTAACCGGTGCGGTTCAGGCTGAAGCAGCACCGCAGGTAGGCGATGTGGTCGGCCAGGTTTTGGCTACGGATATTCAAGCTCATGTAAACGGCAGCACTATCACCTCCATGAATATTGACGGACTCACTGCTGTGGTGGCGGAGGATCTAAGGGGGTACGGGTTTGACGTGGCCTGGATTCCCCAACACAAGGAGGTGGCGATAGCCCCCGTTGCCGGGAAGCCTGTGCGACCAGCTGCTGCTGCCCCGCGGGAGGAACTGCCCGTTGGACAGAAGCTGGGCGATGTGTATTATACGGATATCCGCGCCACCTATGAAGGCAGGGTTATCCGCTCTTTTAATATCGGCGGCAAAACCGCCATTGTGCTCAACGACTTGGCTCCCTTCGGCATGCTGGATTGGAGCGAAGCGGCACGTTCCTTGACTTTTGTACCGGAGCTGGCCAAGGCGAAGACGGTGTCTATGGAAGGGATGGTTGCCGTTGAGGAGCTGGAAGCGGTGAAGGTGTGCGGTATCGCCATTGGTGCAGCCAGTGTTACCTATCAAGGGGAGCAGGTGGGTACGGTGAAGGACGGGATGCCTTATCTAGAGGTAGAATGGATTGCCGGGAAGCTCGGATACGAGGCGGCAAAAGAGGTCGACGGTGCTGTTCGCTTGAACAGTGGCGGCTACGGAATTACCCTTCGCCCTGTCCAAGCCGATGCGGAAAGAAGCTGGTTTGGGTCGCCGCTGCGGTCTGTGGAGCAGTATCGTGCACCATTTCTAGAAGGCGGAGTTCTGTATGCGGATGAAATGGCACTAAAGGAGATACTGGGTTATGAATCCGTCTGGAGTCCGGAAACCCGGGATCTGGATATTACTTATAGGATCTATCAGGCGGAGGATTATGGGATTCCGGAGACCATTGACAACTATGATTATACCATCCGTATGGTGGCGAATTTTACAGAATATGAAAATCCTATGATTCTGGCGGAAAACCGTATTAACGGCACCAAAAAAGCCTATGCTATTTCATCCATGGGTGTAGTAGATATTAAGGGACTGCAGGAGCAGTACAAATATTCGTATATCAGCTACACCGATACGGATATCGGGAGGAATGAGCTGGAGGTTAGAGTGGAGGTGGGCAATCGGCCGTTGTATGTGAAAAACTTCGCCGCAGACCTGACCTACCGCAATGTGAAGCCGGAAGTGGATACCACCAATGTATCGGGAAGCTTCGTGAAGATCAGCGGAGTTACGCCTTCCCAAGCCTATGAAGAAACCTCCGGCCGTACCTTTACCATTAAAGGAAAAACGGCTGCTGACACAACAGGCAGCTTGAGTGTGAAGTTAACCAGAGAAGACAACCCGGATGAGATCCTCGGCACATACGATGTCCCGGTTGCAAACAACACATTTGCGTACGATGTACCGCTCCCGGAAGAGCCCGGCGTCTACCGCATCACTCTAAACAGTCTGGTGTCCTTCCCGCGGGGAACCTTCAATACTCCCGTGGCCAAATGGTACGTACAAAAGCTCCCTCAGCCGTAACAGGCTTGCCGCGGCAGCATAATACCGGTTCTGTCACTGCAAATGTGGCGGGACCGGTTTTTGTTAGGCATAAAGCTTAAAAAACCGTATGAACATCTTAAATAACCGCATTCTGAATGATGCGGGTTCTTGCTATACTAATCTGGCAAGCATCAGAGGAAGTATTTTACAAAGAGATTATGTAAGCGCTTCAGGAAACCAGGTAAAGTTTGTAATTTATTCATATCGGAGGTGTATGATGGAAAGGAAGAGTTCTTCAGGATCAACCGCAATATTGTGCAAAAGACTGCTTGTCCTATTCCTGTGTATCCAGATAGTGGCCGCAGCTGCCCCGGTCTGTCCGGCAGCAGCCGCCCCAAGCAGCAGCGCAGCTTACCGGGTGGAGATTACGGAAAGCTTCAGCAATGGTTTTACCCATCCGGGAGTGGGGCTGACGAAACCGGTATTGGAAAATATGAGGAACCAGGTTTTAAACGGCAAAGAGCCTTGGTATTCCTACTACAAGGCCATGATAGGGTCGGCGGCTGCCGCCAAAACGGTCACCTCCAGCAACCAAAGCTCCACAAATCCGGAGGTGCCTGCTTCTACTGCTTTTAACAGCCAAGGCTTCAATCAACGGTTTATTCAGGACGGGCTGAAGGCGTATACCCAAGCGCTGATGTATTACATCACCGGAGAAGAGCTTTACCGGGCCAATGCTATGCAGATCATCCGCATCTGGTCCCAGATGGACCCGGCCCAATATGTTTATTTCACAGATGCCCATATTCATACGGGGATCCCGCTGAACCGGATGGTGACGGCCGCAGAGATTCTGCGTTATTCGAGCTACCAGGATGCCTCGCTTCAATGGACGGAAGAGGATACGGTACATTTCAGCAGCAACCTGATTAATCCGGTCATTGAGACTTTTCTCCATGATAATAACCAATTCATGAACCAGCATAATTATCCCCTGCTGGGTGCCATGGCGGGTTATATTTTTACCGGGAACAAAGAGCGGTATGAGGAAGCAGTAGAATGGGCCACTGTTAATAAAACAGCCTTGAACCAGGGTTTTAACGGCTCCATCAAGCAGCTGTATAGGCTGGTGGATACCAACGCGGCAACAGGCGAAAGGCTGGACAAACCGGTGGTTCAACATGTGGAGATGGGGCGTGACCAAGCCCACGGCGCCGGTGATCTGACCAATTCTGCCATATTGGCGCGGATGTTCCTGGCCCAGAATACCAAGGTGGACCCTGTAGAGGGAACCGTATCCGAACAGGCCGATGCAGTGGGCTATTATGAGTTCCTGAATGACCGGGTGCTGGCGGCAACCGACTACTTCTGGCAGTTCATGCTGGGCTACGATACCCCCTGGACGCCTGTAGCGCATTCCATTCGGGATGGAGAGGTTAAGGGCATCTACTATAAAATTTCCGATCTCTACAAAGGCAGGACCAATACCGCTCTGTTCTGGGATATGTATTACTACTATACGTATACGAAGGGTTTCAATCTGGAGGAGAAAGCCCCGTACTTCCATGAAGCCTTCACCAAACGGAGCCCGTCCAATTATTACTATAAAGGCGTCCTGACACAGGCCTGGGAGAGTGTGGACGGAGGCGGGGATTTCTGGATCTATATTCCCGGGGAGGCGGCTGCCGAAGGAGCCAAGTACCTTCCCAAGGAACAGACTAACCCGGCATTGGTGGAGCTGGAGGAGCGGTATACCGCCTTCGACAGCCGGAGCGAAACCCGGCAGGAAGGGAGCACCTCCTACGTCAGATTTAATACCACTCCCGCCGGCAGCAATATTGCTGTGCAGAATCTCTCTTTCGCCGACCGCAGCAGCTCCAGACTGATCGGACTCCTGTTCCGGTCGGACGGTCCGGCCACACTGGAATTGAGCACCCGCCTGGGTGGAACACCGTATCATACCCTGACCTTGCCGGATACGGAGGGGCAATGGAAGTATATCACCTTCGATATGGGCATCAATCACGTGAGCTATGGGCAGCTGGATACGGATTTCAGTCTGGTCTATATGAAAGCTGCCGGAAACGGCGCTCTCGTGGATGTGGAACACTTCAACGTGCTGGCGAAGGAGCAGTTGACACCTCCCGTATTCAAAGAAGGTAAAGAGGATTTGAGCATTGACGTTTTTGCCGGTGCTTCCATTAGCCTGGACCTATCCGCTTCCGCTGCCGGGAAGAGTCTCCGCTATACGATTGCGGAATTGCCTGAAGGGGCGCGGCTTGATGCAGTGACCGGGGCTTTCGTATGGCAACCCGCCCGGGCGGGAATCTACTCCTTTACTGTAACGGCAGAGGATGGAACCACGCTGGAAACGAAAAATATCCGCATCTCTGTAGCTCAGGACCGGAGCGGGGCGGTAACGGCCATTGCTTCTCTGTACAATCCGGATACCCCCTATGTCACCGCATCGCGTCTGGCCTTTGAAGCTGCATACGAGGAAACCGTGAAGCAAATCGGTACGGCTTCCAACGAGGATTTTTCCCGGCAGCTGCTTGCTTTGCGGAATGCCGCCGAACGTCTTCAGCTGCTGACTCCGTTGTTGAAGGACGGCACCATGGATTATTCCCAGTTGGTGACCTCCACCTTTGGCACATCCCTGCCTCTTCTGGTAGATGATAACGACAATACCTTCCCTGTGTATTCCTTGGCGCCTTATCCTGACCTGGTTCATATTCTGGACTTCGGGGCCGATTACAAAATTACTGCGGATGCCTTCGCTATGGAAGGGCGGATGAATTTTGACGACCGGATGGCGGGATCCACAGTGTTCGGCTCTAATGATGGTGTGACTTGGGAACGGCTTACTCCCGGGCAAACGGAGTTTACTGCGGACATGTCGGTGCTGGAAGTGGCTGATGAGCTTAAGCAAACACCCTTCCGGATGATTAAAATCCAGATGATCGATCCGCAGCCGGATGTGCTCCGGGGGAACATCACCAATATGCTGGAATTAAGTGAATTCCGCATAACCGGCCAGCGGCAGGAGACCAACAACAAGCTGGAATCGGTATCTCTCAGCTCTCCGCAGGGGATTAACGGCAGAATTGCCAGAGGCGACACCATCCGGTTATCGTTCCGCGCCAAAGAGGCCATTAGTCAAGTAGCGGTCAGGATTTTGGACACGGAAGCAACAGCGGTAACCACAGACGGCGGACTGAATTGGTCGGCAGAGCTCAAGACCACTGCCGAAGCTCCCATCGGCAATATTACCTTCCGTATCGATTATATGGATCAGAACGGAGGGCAGGGGGACACCGTTTATCTGACAACCGACGGTTCAAAATTTTATTTGGCGGATACCTCCAATGAAATCCCCAATGTGCTGCAAATCACCACATTAATCGATTCCACTGCCGGCTCGGGGCGGACAGCGGCGGAAACATTGAAGCAAACCGGCTATTTATTTGATAACTTGGCGAATACCTTTTCCGATTACCGCATCAACGGAAGCGGGGCAGGCAGCTATATTATCTTTGACTTCCGGGAGGGCAATGCGGCAGCGCTTACCGGAGCGGAGCTGTTGGCCAGACAGGATCAATATTATACCCGGTTAAGAGGTGCGGTGGTCCAAGGCTCTAATGATCTGGCGACCTGGGAAACCCTCACCAAGGCCGCTGGCTCTACCAGGGAATGGCAATATGTAGAGGGAGTATCCCAGCAAGCCTACCGTTACTTACGCATCTACAATTCCGGCTCCTGGTTCGGCAATATGGCTGAGGTCAAGCTTCATGGAGCAGTGGTGTCGTTGAATCAGATACAGTCCGTTTCCATCCGTTCGGAGCAAGGTGTGAAGAACCGGATTACCGCCGGGAATACCGTAACCCTGGATATAGCGGCAAAAACAACAATCCGTGATGTTACGGCGGTTATCCAGGGGCAGGCGGCAACCGTCCACACGGCAGACGGCATACATTATACAGCTGAAGCTGTAATAGGACCGGATGCTGCAGCAGGACCGATAACCTTCTCTATCCAATACAAGCGGGAGGATGGAGGGGCCGGTAGTCCGGTTACGGCTACCTCAGATTCAAGCGTTTTATTTATTGCCGATGAAACCGGTCTGTTGTCCCATTTGGCAGAGATGACGGAACTGATTGATTCCACCACGGGAAGAACGGCAGCCGATACGCGCAATCAGGTCAACCGGTTGTTTGACGGGGATGCCGGCACCAGCTCGGATTTCAGGCTGGGCAGCAGCTCGGGAACCGGAGCCTCCCTAATATTTGATTTTAAGGAGGGCAACACCGTACAGCTGTCACATATGGAGCTTCTGGCCCGGCAGGACCAGTATTATACCCGGATCAAGGGAACCCGGCTTCAAGGCTCCCACGATCTTCAGACGTGGACAGACCTGACGGTCCAAGCGGCCTCCACAACCGAATGGCAAACCTTCCCGGTCACGGATCCGACACCTTACCGCTACCTCCGCCTCTACAATTCAGGAGCTTGGTTCGGAAATATGGCTGAGCTGAGGCTGCATGCGAAAGAAAAGCATATCCCGGTGACGGGAGTGGAGATGAGTGCAACCACCCTTCAGTTAACGGAAGGAGAAGTATACCAATTGAACGCCATTGTAATGCCTGCGGATGCGACAAACAGGGAGGTCCACTGGGAGTCCAGCAACACGAGTGTGGCAGCTGTGGACAGTTCTGGACGTGTAACAGCAGTATCGGCCGGAACAGCCGTTATCTCGGTGACGACGGTGGACGGCGGATTCACAGCCCGGACAACGGTAACCGTCATTCCATCAGCGCAGCCCGTGGCTTATCTCAGAGGCGTGAATGAGACAGCAGCAGGCGGAGAGTTCGATTTGATTTACGGGTTCACAGGAGTGACAGGCAGCGTATATTCCACCTCTTTAGCCGTCCATTATGACCCTTCCCTGTTCAGCTATAAGGGTGCAGTTCCTTTAGCGGAGCATCTCTCTGTAACCGGTGAAGTCTACGCTTCCCCCAGCCAAGTTAGGCTGGCAGCCGCAAGCCAGGGCCAGGGTTATTCCGGCTCGATGGAGCTTTTGCAGCTTCGTTTTGGAGCGCTTTTGCCCTCCTCTACGGTATCCGGGACAGTATATTTATCGGGTACCGGGGTAACGGATGCGGCAGGAACCTGGGTTTCCTTGACTCCCGGCGGAACTCATACCATTACAGTTACAGTACCGGAAGAGCCGCAGGTTATCCAGGTAACAGGAATAGAACTGGACAACGGGCAGGTTTCCCTTGTGACAGGGCAAACCCTTCAATTCATCGCCACGATCACACCGGCCAATGCAACCAACCGGGATGTAAGCTGGACTACCAGCAATCCGGGTACAGCAGTGGTGGATACAACCGGGAAGGTAACGGCCGTTAGACCGGGTACTGCCATTATTACGGCAAGCTCCGTGGACGGAGGCTTCCAAGCCAGCGCAGCGGTTGTGGTAACGGCTGTCCCCACTGAACCGGAGGAGGAAGAACCGGGGCCGTCTGCTCCGGCTAATCCGGTTGATTCAGGCAAGCCTGAGAGGCCGGCCGGCATTGTGGAGGGGAAACAAATCATCATGAAAGCCGCCTTGGATTCACCGTCCCTGAGGATCGCCGTCCATGCAGATCAACTTGCCCAAGCCGTATCCTACGGCGGAAATGGCCCCATTGTCATCAAAGCAGAACCCCGGGAGGAGACGGAGGAAATCCGGATTTCTGTTCCCTTGCAGGAGCTTGCGGCATGGGGGCAGCAAAATCCTGACGGCTTGCAGTTGGATACGGGCTTCGCCAAGCTTCATTTGACTCCTGCATTCCTTAAGAACAACTCCGGTCTTATGGAATTCATCATTGCCAAGGCTGATGCACGGACATTGCCTTCGGGTACAAGAGAGAAGCTGGAGAACGGTTCGGCCATTTATGATATGCAGTTAACTATTAATGGCATTCACAAAAGCTCATTGGATGGACATGAAGTGGAGGTTGAGTTTCCGTATTCCCTTAAACCCGGGCAAAATCCGTTTAAGGTGATTCTGTACCATATCCGGGATGACGGGCGGTTGGAAATTGTCAAAAACGCAAAGTATCAACCGGAAGTCGGTGCACTGACATTCCGGCCGGAACACTTCAGCTTGTACACGGCTGCTTATGTAAACTCCACTTTCCAGGATTTGCAGAGTGTGGATTGGGCCAAGGAGGCCATAGAAGGTCTGGCTGCCCGAGGAATTGTCCAAGGTACGGGAGATGGGTTGTTTCAACCGGGACGGAATGTGACCCGGGCGGAGTTTGTAGCCTTGCTGATGAATGCCTTGGATTGGCAGGACGCTGCTGCTGACTCTACCTTCCAGGATATCCGTAAGGATCAATGGTATTACAGCGCCATTGCCGGTGCACAACAACGGGGAATCGTGGAAGGCAAGCCGGATCATACCTTCAGTCCGGATGAAAGCATTACCCGCCAGGATATGGCCGTGATGCTGCAGCGCGCCCTTCAAGTGAAGAAGCTGCAGCCTGCCGTGACTCATAACTCTGTGGTATTTCCAGACCAGGCATCCATTAGCAGCTATGCAGAGGAGGCCATCCGGAATTTGGGGCAATACGGGATTGTGGAAGGAATGGAAAACGGGGCATTCGCCCCTTACCTGCAGGCGAACCGCGCTCAGGCCGCCGTCATGATGTTCCGGGTACTGCAAATATTCTAATTGGCGGATAGGAAATATTTCTTGGGCAATCGCGTATTCTGACAAAACCGGAGATTGTGGAGGTAGACTTTGCACACGTATGCAGATATTTGTTATGCTTAGGTGGTGTTGCACCAAATTCCGATAATTGCTCCGAAAGCAGGGTGAAGGCGTTGTCACGTTTTGTAAAAGCAAAGGAAGAACAAGGGTATGTGGACATCATTGCCGAGGATAATCCGTATTTGAAGATTTTGGCGCTGGGCAAGCTGTTTCTGGCGGGAGGCCAGCAGTATTCGGCATCAACAGGCGAATACGAAACCGCGCTGGTCCTGTTGTCCGGCCAGATGTCCGTAAGCTGCGAAGGGGTAACCTTCGAGGGTTTGGACAGCCGGGACAGCGTGTTTGCCGGGAAAGCAACCACGGTATACATCCCGTGCCAATCCTCTTATACGGTGATCGCCGAAGGGAAAGCAGTGATTGCCGTGTGCAAGGTGAAGGCGGAGGAAAAGCATAGACCCTTCGTGGTCCGCCCCGGCGAGGTTGTGGTTCACCAGCGGGGCAAGGACTCCTGGAAGCGGGAGGTGCATGATATTATTGCCGACAATGCAGAAGGCCGGGTGCACCGTATGATTTTGGGCGAAACCTTCAATGAAGCGGGCAATTGGTCCAGTTTCCCGCCGCATAAGCATGACGGAGAGTTCGCTCCCGAGGAGCCTAATTTGGAGGAGGTTTACCACTACCAGACCAATCCTTCCCAAGGCTTCGGCATTCAGGTTCATTACACCAAGGACGGCAGCATCGACGATGCGCATATCATCCGGCACGGCGACAGCTTCGCCATCGACAAGGGCTACCATCCGGTAAGCGCGGCGGGCGGTTATGAAGTGTATTACCTGTGGTTTATGGCTGGAGAATCCGGCCGCAAGCTCAACCCCTATGATGATCCTGATCATAAGTGGTTGAAATAAATAAATTCTTTCCGAAGAAACCAGGCTATGCCGCCCCTAAAGGCAGAGCCTGGTTTCTTTTTATTTTGCCCAAAAGGGTATGCCCTTCCGGACATTATCAACTTTTCCTGCACAGGTTATGATCAAATTAGAAATGGTGCCAATTAGCGGAAGGGCGGCTGCCGATGCAGCTAACATTACCGATGGGGAGTCATGAATCGTGAAGACATTATTAGGACTGACAAAGAGTGTATTCTTTAAAATTATAGGTTCGGTTTTATTGATGGCAGGCGTTTTTTTCATCTTCATCTTGTTTGTCACCATATTTGCGTTACAAGGGGAATTGCAGCAAACTCTTCAAATGTTCAACACCAATTAGGAGTACTGTGCAGGATTTTATACATAAAAAGATGACTGTTCGCCGTGACAGGTCAGGGTTAAGGAATGCATCGCCCTGGTACACGCAATATAAAGCAGGCTTCTGTCCATCTCTCGGGAACTTGGTTTTTCTTCTGTAAAAAATATAACTATATATGGGGTGAACACAGCAAAAAATCCTATTTTACTGAAGGACCAAGCAGTGAGGGCTATACTCGATCACCGGTAGATGATGTAAGCGCCAACCCCTCCAACCACTGATTCCATGCTGCCAGACTGCCGTCCAGTACGAAAGGACGGAGCGGGGCCGGACAAGAGAGAAAGGCCCTGCCGCCGAGGACGAAGGTCAAATAGGGAAATTGCGCTCTGCATTCGGAGAGCCATTCCTTCAGAGCGGGAAGATGCCGGGCATGGGAGGCGGATATGGCAACAATGGACACATCATTGGCCTTGATGAGGCTTGTCAATCCCGCATACGGGGTATTGGGGCCCAGATAAATGACGTCGATTCCCTTGCCCTGCATAAACAGGCCGAACAGCATCAGTCCCATCTGGTGAAGCTCGCCCTCCGGACAGAATGCCAAAGCCCGGGCCTTGTGAGGGCCGGCCGGCTGCGCACGCATGACCAAATGAAATCGGCTCATGATAACCTCGCTGGCGAAATGCTCCTGGGATACGGCGATCTTGCCTTGCTCCCATTCGTCACCGATACAGTGCAGCACCGGGACCATAATCCGGTGGAATACATCGTCGGTCTTATAAAGGGAAAAGGCCAGATTGATCCATTCATTGGCACCTAAACGGTCAAACGCCATGAGTCGGCGGTATAAACCTTCGGCCAGCTCGGTATGGCGTTCCCCCGGGGCAATTGTTTCCTCTATAAGCTGGACCGGCGGAGAGGGCTGCCCGCGCTTATGCTGCTTCAGGAGCCGGGCGGCTTCGCTGATCTTTAGTCCGTTTTCCTCGATTTGCCGTTTCAGCCATTTTAACGTTTCTACGTCGGCCGTGCTGTATTGGCGGTGGCCTCCTTCGGTGCGGAGAGGATGGACGATTCCATATCTGTTCTCCCAAGCACGTATGGTCACCGTGGGGATATTAACGAGCTCGGAAACCTTCCTGATGGTATACAACAGATACGTCCACCTCCTTATAACGTCATTCATAGAAATCAATACCCATCTTATCAAGCGGGACAGCTTTGTGCAATTCTCTGTTTCGAGAAGCGGTCAGAGTGCAGCGTGCTTTGCGGCTTCTTCCGTTAGGTGGGGGTAACGCCTTACTGTTTTGTGCAGGATAGCAAGCTTTTTGGAGGGATTAACCATAGCCCGCTTCGTAAAAACCTCATATTGGTTATGGACAACCTCATCCAGAATGGCCATGTAGGAATGGGCGGCCAACTCCATACAGAAGGCGCTGGATACCGGATAATCCTGCAGCCTGAGCAATCCCTGAAGCATCCATTGCCGCGCAACGGTCATCAGCCAATCCACGGTATCGCAGAAACCCTGGGTAACCTGCCCCTGCTCGAATTCCGTTTCTGAATACCCGTAGCGTTGCATCAATTCAAGGGGAATGTAACGGCGTCCCCGCCGCTGATCCTCCCCCACATCCCGGATAATGTTGACAATCTGCATCGCTTTGCCCAACTGAACCGCTGATTCCACTGTTTCTCTACCCGCCGGATCCCCCTGCAAAATAGGGACCAGCATCTCGCCGACGGTTCCGGCAACCAGGTAGCAGTACCGTTCCAGTTCCTCGAAGGTATTGTACCGGTTGAGACTAAGGTCCATCCGCTGGCCTTCCATTTGGCGGTAGAAGGGCTCGGGTGTAACCGGGAAGCTGCGGAAAAGCCAACGCAGGGCCGGCCAGATAAAATGCCCATCGGCTGTTTCCAGGGAGCGCAGATGGGCCTCCAGCTCTGCAACCGTGTAAGGGGAGCGCTCCGGCTCGTCTACGGAATCGTCAATGATCCGGCAGAAGGCATAAATAACATGGACAGCTTCCCGTTGCGGGCTTGCCAAGAAGCGGAACGCTTTATAAAAGGTGGATGAATACATGCGGATAATGTCTTCGCATGGGTCCAGAAAGCTGCGGTCCATCATAATTCCAACTCCATTCGTATGTGATCGGCCAGAAGCTTTGCCCCTTGCATGACAATCGGCACACCCCCTCCGGGGTGGGTAGATGCCCCTACGGCATACAAGCCTTGAACAGGGAGAGGTATGAACTGGGGTCTCATCCATCCGGATTGACCCATAACGGGGGCAATGCCGAAGTTGCCGCCCTGGAACAAGCCGGAGGCTTGCGCATCCAACGGAGTGCGCACATGCTGTTCAACGATGGAGGCGCGGAGGCCCGGAAAGCTCCGCCGCTCCGCTTCCGCCACTACCCAATCGGCAAGCGATTGAATGCGGCTCGGCATATCTGCCTGCTGCCAGAAGGGGGCAGAGGCGGGAGGAGTCGGAATCATCAGATACAGAACGCTTTCCCCCTCCGGTGCAGCCTCCGGATCGATGGCCGCCGGCTGGAAAGAATAGAAGGAGGGAGTCTGCGGCATGGTTCCCTCGCGGAACATGCGCTGGAGGTTCCGGTCAAAGTCAGGCGGAAGAAAAAACTGGTGGGAAACGGAATGATCCCATCGGCGGTTGGTGCCGAGAAATACCAACAGGCAGCCGCTAGAGGGGGTAAACCGGCGCTTCTTCAGCTCATCTCCGTAACCGGGTACCAGTCCCGCCAGAAGGGGCAGATCGCCGTTATATATGACCTTATCATAGGGTAAAAAGCCATCTTGGGTCTCCAATCCTTTCACGGAGCCTTCTTCCACCACAATGCGGGTGACGGTACTGCGCAGCTTCATCTCTACACTGGCTGCCGCCATGGCCTCCTGAAGAACAGGAAGCAGGGAGGCGTAACCCCCCTTGACGTACCACACGCCAAAACGCTGCTCTGCGTAAGGTATAAAGGAATAAAGTGCAGGCGTCCGCCGCGGAGCGCCTCCAATATACAAGGTTTGCAGGGAATAGGCATCCGCCAGACGCGGGTCTTGGAAATAAGCAGCCGCTCTGGCGCGCACACTGCGGTAGGCCCGCATTTTGAGCAAAAGCCGTATATTCGCTGTGGCGAACGCTTGGCGGGTAGAGAGGAACGGACGGTCCAGGAAAGCCTGTTTGCCAAGGGGGAAGGATTCATCGTGCTCCTGCATATACCGCCGATAACTGTCGGTATCGGCTGGAAACAGCCTTTTAAGCTCGGCCAGCTGCCTGTCTTCGTTGTGCCACTTCTCGAATACGGCTCCGTCGGGATAATGGATCTTGTACATGGGGTCGCATGGCAGCAGGCTGATGCGGCTTGTATCGACCCCCGCTTCTCTGAGGAGCTCCAGCAGCATGTCGGGAAGCAGCACGATGGTGGGGCCTTGATCAATGCGGAAGCGTCCCAGCTCCTCGAAGCAAAGCCGTCCGCCCAGCCGGTCCGACTTCTCATGCAGCGTAACCCGGTGGCCGTTCTTCGCAAGCATCAGGGCAGCGGTGATTCCGCCGATCCCGCCCCCTGCGACGGCAATATTCAACGCTCTGGCGCCGCCCATGATGCCGCTCCTTTCCCGATGCTTCTGCCGAAGCCGGTAAAATGGGGATTACGGGCGTTCATCAGCATCGCACAGCTGATCTTCGCCGACTCCAGAATGGTGGGCAGCCCGCTGCCGGGGTGGGTGCCTCCTCCTACCAGCCAGCAATGGTCCACCTCCTGGAAACGGTTATGGGGACGAAGAGTCAGCATCTGATCAAGAGAATGCGCCAGACTGAACGTTGCGCCGTTATACACATGCATCTGATCCCGCCAATCCCAAGGAGTCACCATGTGCTCCATGCGGATGCGGCCCTCCAGCCCTTGAAGCTCAGGCATCGTATGAAGCCGGTCCAGCACCCGCCGGCGGAAGGCTGCCGCCTCATCCTCCCAAGGGATCGAAGCCAGTGTATTCGGGACCGGCACCAGGATCATCAGGGCTGAATGGCCGGGCGGGGCAAGGGTCGGATCCAGCGCACTAGGGTTATGAATGTAAATGGACGGCTCTTCGGATAACCGTTTATGTTTGGTGATGTCATCCACATTACTGCGGTAATCCTCTGCGAACAGGATGGTGTGATGGGGGAGTGCAACCTTGCCCTCGATACCCAAATACAGCATAAACGTGGAGCAGGAATATTTCTTTTCCTTAAGCTTCTGCGGTGAGTATTTCTTCAGCACGCCGGGTGCAAACAAATTTGCAGCAGCATGGGCGAAATCCGCCCCGATAATCACCTCATCCGCCTCGATCTTCTCTCCATTCTCCAGAAGCACCCCATGGGCACGGCCTCCATTTACCAGCACCTGACTTACGCCTGTACCGGTGTATAGAGCTCCGCCATGCTCCCGGATAACCTGGGCCATCGCCTCGCAGAGACGGTTGATGCCCCCGATGGGATGCATCAGGCCGTAAGCATGCTCCAGATAGGAGAGGATCGTGAAGGTGCCGGGACATTCCCAGGGGGACATGCCCAGATATTTGGACTGGAAGCAAAATGCCGTCCGCAGACGCTCGTCGCGGAAGTAGCCGGACAATCGCCCGTGAACAGTGGTGGTGGCATCCAGCTTGGGGAGGGCCCGCAGCAGATCGCCGCCCAGGTAATCCCGCCAGCTTCCGAAGGGGCGCTCCAGCAGCGGGGCAACCCGGGAAAACTTCACCGCTTCCTCTTTCATAAACCGCTCATAACCGGCCCCTTCTCCGGGAAAAAGCGATTCGATCCGGCTGTGCATCTCCTGCCGGTCTGTGGTAGCCTCCAGTCTGAGCTCCCCAAATTGGAGACGGTACATAGGGTCCAGCGGGAGAAGCTTGACATAATCGTCAAGCCGGCGTCCGGCAAGGAGGAACAGCTCCTCCCACTTTTGGGGCATCATGAGAAATGTGGCGCCCCGGTCAAACTGGTAGGAGGTCAGCTGGAGCAGGGAGGATCTTCCTCCGATATAAGGCTGTTTCTCGTATATGGAGACGTCATAACCGTTTGCAGAAAGCAGCATGCCCGCAGCCAGTCCTCCGGGTCCTGCTCCGACGATGGCAACCTTTCTCTTCATGAAGCGGATTCTCCTTTATGGATCGGTTGTGGTGCATAGACAAGTTATACAAAAGTCCGTATAATCTTATACAAATATTACTCAAAAGTTATACAAAAGGTCAATAGTACAGATGTTTTTTTATTGCAAATTTTATTTAGGAGCCATGGGAGCATGAGTGAAAATACAATAATCGTATGGTTCCGCCAGGAATTGAGAGTTCAGGACTATGAACCGCTTTTTTGGGCGGCCAGCCAAGGCCGGGTCGTGCCTGTTTTTATCCTCTCGGCAGAGGAGCACCGGAGGTTATCGGGTACGGCCTCGGGCTGGTGGCTGCATGAGTCCCTGAAGGAGCTGTCGGCAGCGTTGGAGCGGTTGGGTGCGTCTCTTCTTCTCCGGCAGGGAGAGCCGGTCGAAGTTTTGGTGGAGCTGGCCGCAGGGATTGGGGCCAGGGAAATCTATACAAGCCGGAGCTATGAGCCGGACAGTCAGCGTATGGAGGATGAGCTTACGCAGCGGTTGGGGGCCATTCAATTGGAAGTAGTGTGGTTCCATAACAGGCTGCTGTTCGAGCCGGGGAGTATTGTCAACGGGGCCGGTGAGCCATACCGGGTCTTTACCGCATTTCACCGGAGACTGGTGCAGGAACAGGTGTATCCGCCTTTACCCCCTCCAACGGCCCTTGCCCCCAGTCCGGTCCAGGGAGATTCCTTGAGCCTGGAGGAGCTGGGGCTATTGAAGGGCCCAAACTGGTACGGCAAGCTGTCTGCTCATTGGCAGCCGGGAGAGCAGGGAGCGCTGCGGCAGTTGGAGGAATTTGCAGGGGAGCATGTAACGGGATATGCGGAGGGGCGGGATTATCCGGATTCCGGGTGCAGCTCCCGCCTGTCTCCGTACCTGGCTTGGGGCAATGTAAGTGCGCGGAGAGTTTGGCATGTCCTGCATGAAGCCGGCGAAGCGTTATCGTCCGGTATTGGCAGGTCTGGCGGTGCTGATGGCTGTGAGGCGGATACCGGGGCTTTTTTGAGGCAGCTGGTGTGGCGGGAATTTGCTTATGATCAATTGGTCCATTTCCCGCATATGGTGGATTCGCCTATGCGGAAGGCCTATGCCTCTTTTCCGTGGGCGGATGATTCTCAGGCGCTGGCCCGCTGGAAAGCCGGACAGACCGGCTTCCCTCTGGTGGATGCGGGAATGCGTGAGCTGTGGGAGACGGGGATGATGCATAACCGGGTGCGTATGGTGGCGGCATCCTTTTTGGTGAAGCATCTGCTTCTTCCCTGGACAGAAGGGGCGGCGTGGTTCCGGCAGACGCTGGTGGATGCGGATATGGCCAACAACGCCATGGGCTGGCAATGGGTAACGGGCAGCGGGTTTGACGCGGCGCCTTATTTCCGGATTTTTAACCCTGGCGCCCAAAGCAGGAGGTTTGATCCGCAGGGGAGCTATATCCGCAGATGGGTTCCCGAGCTGAGGCAGCTTCCGGACGCGCTTATCCACGAGCCGTGGAAAGCCGCTTCCGGTGTGCTGGACCAGTGTGGGCTTGCCCCGGACAGCCCGTATCGGAAGCCGGTTGTGGACCATGCTTTTGCCAGGGAACGGGCCTTGGAGGCGTACCGGATTATGAACACGCAATAAAAAAGACAGACCTCAATGCTCAAGAGGTCTGTCTTTTACCTTATATAGCCTTAAGCTTAGCCGCGGGGCTTGGCCAGGTTCATCTCCGCACACATGAGCAGGAAGCCGCCTGCACCATGCAGGTCGTTTTCGCTGGTGGGGCGGGCGATGTAGTGGGCATAGTCGCCGATGCCGGTGCCGATGCAGATATTGCCGATGCGCACGAAGCCGTTGTCGTCGAACTTCAGGGTGTCGATGACGCCTTGATAGCCTTTCCAAGCATACTCCATGTAGCTTTCATCCAGGTATCCGAAGCGGACAGCCTTGGCGATAGCGTGGACGAAGAGAGCGGTACAGGAGTTTTCGAGCCAGTTGTCCGGACGGTCTGTCTTGTCGATCACTTGGTACCACAGGCCTGTAGCCGGGTCCTGGAACTTGGTCAGGGCGATCAGCAGATCCTTGGTGATCTCCACCAGCTTGGCCTTGTCCTTGTGGTCCTCCGGCATATATTCGAACATTTCCAGCAGAGCAACCGGATACCAGCCGATAGCCCGTCCCCAGAACTCCGGTGCACGTCCGGTAACCGGATCAGCCCAAGGAGTTTGTTTGCTGGCATCCCAGCCGTGGAACAGCAGGCCGGTTTTTTCGTCATGGGTATGTTTGTGCATGAGCAAGGCCTGGAAGGTCATCATGTCAAAGTATTCCGGGTGGTCGAAGGTTTTGCCGAACATGGTCGCGATAGGACCTGCCATGTACAGCCCGTCCAGCCACATTTGGTTCGGATAACGGCCTTTATGCCAGAAGCCGCCTTCTTCGTTCACATTCCAGTCCTTCAGGAGGGGAACGAGGGTGTGGAGAGCGGTTTTGTAGCGTTCGTCGCCGGTTTCCTTGTACAAATTAAAAAGCAATACGCCGGGTTGGATATCGTCCAGCTCGTCGCGGTTGAACTTCTTAACGCTGCCGTCCGGCTGTACTTGGGAATCCACCCAACGCTTGATGTAATCGAAATATTCCTTCTTATGAGTTTGCTGCCAAACCTTCTCCATACCGGAGAGGAAGACACCTTGGTGGTAGTGGAAGCGGTCCGGCGGCAATTGCTCCGGCTCGAATTTGTTCATCAGGGCTTCGCAGGCTTTTTCTGCCCAGCCGATGGGGGTCAAAGCTGTTTTTTCTGCCATGTGTGAATGTTCCTCCTTGAGATTGATTCTCTTCTTTCATGATGATACCATATGAAAATGCACATTTTTTGCGGAACGGACGGAAATCTTCTTATATCTTGCGGGTTTGTGTGCAAAATTATACCATGAAGCAAGAGCCATCTTATCTGCTGCCCTGAAATAACACAGTCCGAGCTTCAGGCTGGATGTGTTATGGAAGCCTCGAAATCGGAGAAGCCGATTTAAGGGCCTTCGGTGACATTTCATCGGTCATCGGTGCGGCGGGAACCCAGTATGAGCGGCCATTGAATTGAAAGGAAGGGAATAAGCGTGGAGGACGTGACGTATCAGAATCGGGAGGGAACCTTTTCCCTTACCCACCGGCAGGCGTTATCCCATCATATGGCCAAAAGCCATTTTCATCCGACTTATGAAATCTATTATTTGCTCTCGGGCAAAAGGGAGTTTTTTATCCGCGACCGGACCCTGGTGATCCAGGAGGGGGATGTGATGATTGTTTCCCCCAATGTGCTGCACCGCACTACCAACGCGGCGGAGCCCCAGCATGAGCGGCTGATCGTGAATATTCACCGTGATTTGATGCTGCCCGGACAGGAGGGGGGACGGGAGGTGCTGGCTCCTTTGTTCGGGGCGGACTACCGGATTGTCCGGTGCAGTCTGCAGGAGCGGCTGTACGCCGATGAACTGGCCCGGGGGATTATTGGGGAGGTGCAGCGAAAGGAGCCGGGGTTTGAGATGTTCGCGCTGACGCTGGCGCAGCAGCTGCTTCTGTTCAGCTGCCGGCGGATGGCGGAGAAGGGGGAGGAGCCGCCGGAGTACCCCAGTCCTATGCATGAACGGATTTCGGCAGTGGTCCGGTACATCAACGAGCATTATATGGAGGAGCTGTCCTTGCAGCTGTTGGCGGAGCGGTTTTTTATCAGCCCGTATTATCTGAGCCGTTTCTTCAAGGAGGTGACGGGGTTCGCCTTTGTGGAGTACGTAAACAGCGTACGGGTGAAGGAGGCCATGAAGCTGCTGGAGGAAACCAACCTGAAGGCGAGTCTGATCGCGCGGAAGGTGGGTTTCGGCAGTGTCACCCACTTCGGCCGGGTATTCCGGCAGGTGACGGGGCATCCGCCGCTGTTTTACCGGAAGCAGCTGTGATAGGGGCAGGGGGCTCAAACTAGTCTCTTGTGAAATAACGGAAGCAGTCTATTAAGCCCCCTAATCCACTTGGACACCACAATCCACTTCAGATACACTAAAAGAAAGTGGAGGAAGTCGTCCATGAAACGAAGATTTCGATGTCCGGTTCAAGCCAAAAAGGAGTTTGTGACCG
>JAEWMH010000143.1 GCA_023393235.1 Bacillota bacterium
CGGATGCTTTGTGAGGAAAATCTTGTGAAGCAGGTGTTTCTGAACATCATCAAAAATGGAATGGAATCTATGCCCGAAGGGGGAGTAATGAGGATCGATGCGGCTCTTGAGGGACAGGAACGGATCAAGTTCCGGTTCGTGGACCACGGGTCCGGGATTCCCCCGGATATGCTCCGCCGTTTGGGGGAGCCGTTCCTGACCAGCAAGAAGAATGGAACCGGATTGGGGATCATGGTCAGCCAGCAGATCATTGCCAACCATAAGGGGCGGCTGCATATTACCAGCGAGCTGGACAGAGGCACCTGTGTGGAAATTGTGTTTCCGGTGAATTTCCGCCAGCTGTCGGAGGATCTGGACGCAGAGGTGTGCGGGGGCTTGCCGGAAGCCAGGCCCACGGTTCAAGCGTGTCCTCCTCATATTACCACCACCGGCAGAGGAAACTGACCTGACCGGGCGAAAGGAGTAGAAAGCGGGCGATGCCGAGGGGCATGCCCGCTTTCCGCTGTCCGTGGTTATCCGCCGAAGGAGTCGCGGAACGCCCGGTTCAGCTCCTCCTCCCCCACATTCCACAGCGGGGCGATGGAGGGGCTTACTTCCTTTTCCCACCAATCCGCCAAAACCCTCCGGTTGCTCCCGTTCTCCACAATCCACAGCAGATTCATGGCTACCTTCTTGAAATACAGCTCCTCCGCCTGCTTCAAGGGTTCGGGGGCGATATAGGTTTTCAGCCTCTTAATGGTCCGGTACAGCTCCTTTTGGCAGGAGCGGCGTATTTGACGGGCAGTGGGAAGAGGCTTTTCGTGCTTGGCATTGCGCATGGGATTGGTTTGCATGGATACCACCAGCCTAATCGTAACTTGGAAGACATAAGCAGTGTATGCGGCGGGGGCCCAATGGGCGACAAACCCCAAGGTTTGCCCTAATCCACCACAATGTAGCCGATCATCGGCCCATTGTGGTTTTTATCCGGATGGGTCAGGCAGATCAGCCGGTAAACCCCTTCCTTGGTGGCTTGGAAGGCTACAGTAGTCTCTTTGCCCTTTTTCACTTCCCCCTTGATGCGGGTGCCTTCGATATAAAAAGGATGGCTGTCTCCGTTGACGCCGTACAGCACCAGGTTGATGGTCTCACCCTTTTCCACAAAAACGGTGCCCGGGTCCCAGCGGTAGGCCTCAATGACGGTGCCGTCCTCCCTGGTGGATTTGGCTTCCGCCGTGACCATATGAATGGTCCGGGGACCCTCCGGCTGGCCGTCAACCGGCTGGTCGCCGGAGCGGTAAAGCCGGTAGAAGAACAGCCCGCCCGCGAGGATCATGAGAGCCAGGGCACCGGACCACAGATGGCGGCGTTTCAATATGACTACCATTGACATAGGGTTTCACTCTCCCGTGCAGATGTTATTGCCCCCTGCGCCGCGGGGCACGTCCTATGCTTAAAGCTATGCTGGCGCTGGGCGGGATAGTACGGGCCGCTTCCGGTCTGGCAGCAATTGGGTACTAGCCGGTTTTGTGATAGAATAGGATAGATCATCCCCAAAGCAATCCCCCAAAAGTGAAGGGATGCTTTGGAATACGGAGTACTTTTGGGGGAGCCCCCGGAAATCTTTACGTACAGCAACACTTTAGAAAGAAAACAAAATGTCCGTCAGGACCGGAAAAGGTAGGATGAAGATGGGAGAGCTTGTGCACCGCATTCTGGAAGTCATTACAGGTATGGGCTATTGGGGCATTTTAATCGGTCTGGCCATTGAAGTGATCCCGAGTGAAATTGTGTTGGCCTATGCCGGATATCTGGCCTATCAGGGCCAGATCAATATGGTGGAGGCCGTGGTTTTCGGCACCATCGGCTGTCTGCTCCAGCAGATTGTACTGTATGCCATCGGGATTTACGGGGGACGGCCCTTCGTGGACAAATACGGCAAATATCTGCATATCAAACCCAAACACATTGATTTGACCGAACGCTGGTTCAACAAGTACGGGGCGGGTGTGGTATTCACCTCCCGGTTTATTCCAGTGGTCCGGCAGGCCATCTCCATCCCGGCGGGTATTGCCAGAATGAACCTGGCGAAGTTCCTGATTTATACTGGATTGGCCTCTATCCCTTGGGCTATTTTGTTTATTACGCTGGGCAAAAAGCTGGGCGAAAATTGGGAAAGCATCGATGAGAAGGCAGGGCCCTACACCCAGCCTATACTTTGGGGCGCCTTGGCCCTGACGGTCTTATATGTCCTGTATAAAGTCATTTTCCGCAAAAAATCCCCCGCTTCCGCAGCGGATACCGACTCTCCGATAAACGTAGAAACCATCGCCGGGCGGTTGGATGCCATCGGCGGCGGCTACCGGGTGCTGCATGACAGATCCGTCAGCACCAGCAACGCTTCCCGGGAGTTTGCTCATCTGGTGGTTGGCCCCAACGGGGTGTTCCATATTGAGGAGAAGGACTGGAACGGCACCGTTACATTTACTGGTGGTGGGGTGGAGCGCGGTAATGGAGGACATAAGGAGGACCCTACGGCACAATTATACCGCCAAGAATTTGTGCTGAAGGAGCTTTTGCGGGACAATAGGATAGAGGCGGATGTGACGGGGGTGCTGTGCTTTAGTAACCCGGATTGTACCTTGACCGGGAAGAGCCAAGCTTTTGCAGCCGTGAAGCCGGACCAATTGGCAGATGCCATCCGGAGCCATCAGACCAAACGCGGTCTGGCTCCCGAAGAGGTGCAAAGAGTGGCCAGGCTGCTGGAGGAATCCGGCTCCCCCATACGGTAAAACCTCAGTACCCAACCGATCAGGAGGAGATCCAATGAGCAAAAATCTGTATTCCCTGCTGGGAGCAGGCTTGGAGCCGCAGCAATTTATCGAGGGGATGACGAAGAACCGGGAGAAGTTCCTGGAATGGATGGACAGCTTCAGCTGGCAGGAGGAGGAGCGCGCTTATTTCGAATCCCTGCGCAACCGGGATGACCTGCGCTGTCTGATTCTGGCTGCCGAATGGTGCGGAGATGTGGTGCGCAATGTTCCCGTGGTGCTGAAGGCTCTGGAGCCATCGGGCATTCCGGTGCGGATTCTGATCATGGAGGAGCATCCGGAGGTTATGGACCAGTTCCTGACCATGGGCGGTAAAGCGATTCCCATTGTGATTTTTACCGATGCGGGCGGGTATGTCCTGGGACACTGGGGACCGCGGCCCAAACATGTGCAGGAGGCGATGACTGCCTTCAAGCTGGCCAATCCGGACCGGGAAGCGGCGGATTACCAAGAGAAGCTTGGAGAAGCACGCCAGGAAATGGGACGCCGCTACGGTGAAGGCACCGGGTATCACCGGATGATTGTGTCGGAGCTGCGTGAGCTGATTTCTTCCTTTTAGAATGATAGATTTTTGTATTGGAGGCTGCCGTTTTGCTTAAGATTGAGACTATCCCCTTGGGACCCTTGGGGACCAACGCCTATTTATTGACCAACTCCGAAGCGGGACAAGCGGTGGTCATTGACCCGGGGACTAATCCCCAGCCGCTGCTCCGTCGTGTGCAGGACCTGGAGGTAACCGCTATTCTGCTGACCCACGCCCATTTTGACCATATCGGCGGGGTGGATGAGCTGCGGAAGCTGAAGGGCTGTCCGGTTTATCTGCATGATCTGGAGGCGGATTGGCTTACCACCCCCAAAAAGAACGGTTCCCTGATGTGGCCCGAGGTAGGGCCGCCTGTGGTTACCGATCCGGCGGAATATGGCCTGGACGACGGCCAGGTGCTGAAGCTGCTGGGTGAAACCTTCAAGGTAATCCATACCCCCGGACACTCCCCGGGCAGCGTGAGCTTTTTATGGGGGGATATCCTGTTTGCCGGAGATGCGCTATTTAAGCTTTCGGTAGGCCGTACGGATCTGCCGGGAGGCCATCACGAAACCTTGATGGATACGCTCAAGAACAAGCTGATGAAGCTGGATGACCGTGTGCAGGTTTATCCGGGCCATGGACAGCGGACCAACATCGGCTTTGAACGGGCCAACAATCCGTATATCGAGTAAAGGTTTCATATTTTGTTGCGGGGGCTCCCCCAAAAGTAATCGGAATAGGCTTCGAAGCATCTCGTCACTTTTGGGGGAACAAAATGGTCGGACATGGAGGGTAGGAAGTCCACACGGGGTGGCGCCTATTTTGCCGCGTATGGGTGAATACCGTGTTTTCCAGTGATCTCCACCCATAGACTGTTGGTGTATCCCAACAACCTAAGGAGGTTCACCCATATGAATTGTGGAAATGTTAACAATATGCCCCCCGTGGTTTCTCCTGCTTCCGTGAACGCCATGCCTAACATGATGCCGAATGCAATGCCCAATGTAATGCCCAATGTAATGCCGAATGCAATGCCGAATGTAACGGTTACGGAGAACATCTACATGTTCCCCTACGCCAAACCGAAGCCTCCGGTATATTCCGATGCGGCCTTCATATTGGTGCTGTTCATTCTGCTGGTTATCATCAGCCGCGGAGTCGGTTTTATCGGCAAGTGCTAATACCGGTACATCCAAGAAGCCGCTCTTCCCAAAAGGAAGGGCGGCTCTTTATGTTGGATGGGGGATTTTCAAATTAGCTGTTGTTCAGCTTGCGCAGCAATTGGCTTACATACCCCTGGGAAATTCCCAGCATCTCCGCCAGCTCCTGCTGCCGCAAATTAGGCTTTTCTTTGAGGATGTCCTCCACCTGCTTGAGCTTATCCGACTTGGAGCGGCGTCTGTCTTCCTGAACCGGGGGAGCCTGCACCGCCGGCCCTTGCTCCCGGTTATGCTTCAGCACCTCCTTGATGCAGGACTTGCAGATCAGCTGGTTGCGGAAGTGCACCAGGTCATGGGAATCCATGCAAAACAGGCAGCAGTTGGACTTGTATCTCCGGACAATAATGGTGTTCTCATCCACGAAGAATTCGATGGGATCCTCTAGCCGGATGCCCAACAGGTCCCTGGTTTCCTTGGGGATGACGATTCTGCCCAGACTATCCAGCTCGCGTACGATTCCGAACGTTTTATAATTGCCGTCCATGTAAAAAACCTCCAATTTTATCCTGGTTCAAGCGATCCGTATTGCGTCCGCGGCACGCAGGGCTGCAGCGGGCGTTTCGTTCCAGTGCAATTATAACTTGCAATTCTTTGTAATTAAACCTGAAATGCATGCATCCGTTGTATGTGAATCATGCAGCTGTCCATGGTCAAAAACCCCTCCATCTGCATCCCCCATAAAGCCTGGCACCGCCTGGGTCGGCGGGAAACCGGCACCGGAGGTCCCATCCCCGCTTACGAAAAGGGAGTGAATGGGCAAACATCGATATCTTGACTAGATTTTACCAAACCTAAGAGAGATTGTATATGGATAAGTGCTTTTTTTATACTTTTATTCTCGTTTTTTTTGCGCGAGGTTGCAAGCACTTTTGCATACGTGCGAACGTGAAATGTGCTGAACATTTGACCGGGGTCATGTACAATATGAGTATATATTTGGAAATAAAGGACGTGTCTGGGTTGGAAGAACTGACTTTTGATGAGCTTTTTTCCCAATTGTTTATCGACGCTGTGAAAGAAGAAATGGAACAGGTAGAACTTCCGGAGGCTTTTGCGATCCAATCTTCCTGGGAAACAGTGGCGCGTCACCTGGAGCATGTTCATCAGAGGAGGGAAAAAAACAATGGAATTGCTGAGCAATGAGGTGCTGGTTCATTGTTACCGCGATGCCGTTCGGCTCGGATTGGAGCAAGCATTCATCGACCTGCTGGCCATGGAAATGAAACGCAGAAATCTGGAGTGCAGCACATCATACATTGGCAATAACTGCAAAATGGGTGCCTGATATAGGGCGTTGGCCGGATTGTTCCGGTCAACGCTTTTGTTTTGGGCAATTTCGGTGTACAATCTTCGATATGTGCCATTTTTTTGCTGCTTGAGAGCTATCCTTACACCGGGAGGAATATTAGTGTGAAAATTCGAAGCCTTTATCTGAAACTGCTTGTTTTTCTTTTGCCCTGTTTAATTCTTTCCTTCGGATTGGTCTCGGGGATCAGTTATTTTATTGCCCACCGATCTCTTTCGAATAGTGTGGAAGATACGGCCTTGGCCATCGGCCAGGATTACAGCCACCGGATTCAGGGCTTCATTAATGAAGCGGTGATCCAATCGGCTGATTTTGCCTCCGTTCCCGGCTTGCAGGATGTGAGCAACCTATGGAATGTGGTCCATGTCCTGCAGGATAACAAAAAACGCTCCGGTTACCTGGAAAGCATGTTTTTTGTTTTTCCGGACGGTACGGGAGTGCGGTCGGATGGCACCTCCATGAGCATGGCGGATATGGATTTTTTCAAAACCGTGGTGGAAACCAAGCAGCCTGCCGTGTCCAGCCTGCAGATCTCCGCAGCAACGGGTAAACCCGCTTTTTACGTGGCGGTTCCGGTTCTGAACGGGGAGAAGCTGAACGGTGTGCTTACCGGCTCCTTTGCCTTGGACAAGCTTGGGGAGCTGATGAAGGGCTTAACCTTTATGGAAACGGGTTACGGCATGCTGGCTGACGCCAGCGGCGATATTATCGTACATCCGGCTATGCCGGAGCTGGCGGGCAAGCTGAAGCTGACGGAGAAGGAGGTCGCTCCGGAGCTGCAGGTTAAGCAAAAGCAGCTGGATAACCGGCTTCTGACACTATTTAAGTCCGCAGCGGATTCGGGCAGCCAGATGCGGGGCACCTATAAATTTGTGGATGGGGTTACCCATATTTCCGTGTTTACCCCCTTTGACCTCCCTGGGGGGAACCGCTGGATGATGATGGTCACCGCGCCGGCGGATGAGGTGAACCGCGAGCTGTCCAGCCTGGCCATCAGCATCCTGCTGATTTCCCTGCTGTGTCTGGTCCTGGCGGCAGCAGCCATTGCATACATAAGCCGTTTGATCGCCAAACCCATTACCGTTATCCGCGATGATTGCAACATGCTGGCCTCCGGCAATCTGCAGGAGCAGGCTCACCAAATCCGCTCTGAGGATGAGATCGGCCAGCTTGCGGAAGGATTCAGGGACATGCGCACCACCCTGCGGGGTCTTATCACCCGCGTGTATGCCCAATCTGAGCAGGTGGCCGCCTCCAGCCAGGAGGTGACAGCCAGTGCCCATCAGTCCTCTGTGGCCGTTAACCAGGTGGTGGAGTCCTTCACCTCCATTGTGCAGGGTTCGGAGCGGCAGGCCGTCTCCGTCAACCGGTTGAATGAGGTAGCCGAGGATTTATTCTCCTATACCAGCCAAATTGCCGAGGCTGCCGATAATGCGGCGGAGGTGGCCCGCAAAACCGCCGATTCGGCACACACCGGCTCCGGGACGGTTGCGGAAACCCTGGCGCAAATTCATGCTGTGGGCAGCGGCTCTGACAAAATTGGCGAAGCCATGGATGAGCTGCACCGGAATTTCGCTGAAATCGGCAAAATCGTCGGCATCATCTCATCCATCTCCGGACAAACCAACCTGCTTGCCTTAAACGCATCGATTGAAGCCGCCCGGGCAGGAGAGCATGGCCGCGGCTTTGCCGTGGTAGCGTCGGAGGTCAGATCCCTGGCCGAGGAATCCAGCGGCGCGGCCTCACAGATCACGGCGTTGATCGCCCGCAACCAGGCCAGCCTCAATCAGGCGCTGTCCGTAACGAAGGACGGCCGGGATTCCATTGTGTCAGCTATCCGTCTGGCTGACGAAACCAACCAGTCCTTCAGCCTGATTAAGGAGTCGGTGCTGGGATTGACGGAGCAGGTGGCCAGCATCTCCCAGTCCATCGGCAAGATTGTCCGTGGAGCCGAGGTTCTGGCGGAAGCGGCCAAGGAGACGGACGACGCCAGCCACACGGCGCTGATGGAATCCGCCGCGGTATCGGCCACCACCCAGGAGCTCTCAGCAGCTATGGAGGAAATTGCCGCCTCCAGCCAGAGCCTGGCCGTGCTGGCAGGGGAGCTGCAGGCGGAGCTGTCCAAGTTCTCTCTCTAAGCAATGTTACGGAAGCCTCAAAACCGGCACAGCCGGAATAAAGGCAGCCCCGCGGTTATTCCGGGGCTGCCTTTTTGCTTGCGGTTATCTTTTAGAACCCATGGGCCATCATGGCGTCGGCCACCTTCAGGAAGCCCGCAATATTGGCGCCGACCACCAGATTGCCAGGCGCTCCATATTCCATGGACGCCTTCATGCTGGACCGGTAAATATCCTTCATAATCAATTGCAGCTTTGCGTCCACCTCTTCCATGGACCAGGACAGCCTTGCGCTGTTTTGGGCCATTTCCAATGCCGATACGGACACGCCGCCTGCATTGGCTGCTTTTGCGGGAGCGAACAGGACCTTATTGTCCAGGAAAACCTCTATAGCCTCCAGCGTGGAAGGCATGTTGGCCCCTTCTCCCACCGCTCTCACCCCATTTTGAACCAGCAGCTCAGCCGATTCTTTGTCGATCTCATTCTGGGTGGCACATGGCAGAGCAATATCGCAGGGAATACTCCATATCCCGGAACACCCTTCCGTATACACCGCATCCGGATGCTCCAGAATATAATCGCGGCATCTCTTCTTCTCCACTTCCTTCAACCGCTTCAGCGTATCCAGCCGGATGCCGTCCTTGTGGTAGATATAACCACTGGAATCGCTGCACGCCACCACCTTGGCTCCCAGCTGCATCGCCTTTTCGATTGCATAAATGGAGACGTTCCCTGATCCAGATACAACGACCGTGCTGCCATTAAAGGAAAGTCCCGCATCGCCCAGCATTTGATCCACGAAGTATACGGTGCCGTAGCCGGTCGCTTCCTTGCGGCCCAAGCTTCCGCCGTAGCCGATGCCTTTGCCGGTGAGCACACCTGCTTCATAAACACCTTGCAGCTTCTTGTATTGGCCGAACATATAGCCGATTTCCTTGGCCCCAACGCCGATATCCCCGGCCGGGACATCCTTGTCCGGTCCGATATATCTGCTGAGCTCGGTCATGAAGCTTTGGCAAAAACGCATGATCTCCAAATCCGATTTCCCCTTGGGATCAAAGTCGGAGCCGCCTTTGCCGCCGCCGATGGGCTGCCCGGTCAGGGAGTTTTTGAAGGTTTGCTCGAAGCCCAGAAATTTGATGATACTGGCGTTAACGGAAGGGTGGAACCGGATTCCGCCCTTGTAAGGTCCGATGGAATTGTTGAATTGCACGCGGAACCCGCGGTTGACACGGACGTTCCCGTTATCGTCCATCCAGGGCACCCGGAAGGAAACCAGGCGGTCAGGCTCAACCAGGCGCTCCAGAATACCGAGCTTCATATAGGACGGATGTTTGCTGAAGACAGGAATCAAGGAATGCAGAACCTCTTTCACCGCTTGATGGAATTCGGTTTCATGGGGATTCCGCGTCCGGACAGTTTCGAAAACAGTGTTCATGTAATCCTGTGCCTGTTGGGTGTAAGTTTGCTCTACATTCGCTGAAACAGTCAATGGGTCCACTCCTTCAATAATAAATGAAAGGCAATTTATCTTTCTTATGTTGTGTTTTCATTCTATAATTTAATAAATCATCGCTCCAATATTAAAATACGATATAGCTCATGTGTTTTGCGCATGAACGGGAGGTGCAGGATGGAGATTAGACAAATGCGGTATTTTATGGAGGTTGCCAAACGGGAGCATGTGACCGAGGCGGCGAAGGCTCTGCATGTCGCCCAGTCCTCCGTAAGCAGGCAGCTGATTAATCTGGAAAGTGAATTAGGGGTGGACCTTTTTGTCCATGAAGGCCGGCGGGTAAAGCTGACCCCCATCGGGAGAATTTTCCTGGAACGGGTGGAGCAGGCCATGAATATGATCCACGAGGCGGAACGGGGTGTGAAGGAATATCTGGAGCCGGAAAAAGGGACAGTCCGTATTGCGTTTCCTATCAGTATGGCGGCTCATGTTCTGCCAACGGCCATATTTGCGTTCCGCCAGCGGTATCCGGAGGCCAAGTTCCAGATGAGACAAGGGCTTTATCAGGATTTAATCGACGGGGTGATAAGCGGTGATTTCAACCTTGCTTTAATTGCTCCTGTCCCGGAAGAGGAAACGAGGATCCAGGGGAAGGTCTTATTTACCGAAAATATCGTCGCCTTATTGCCGGCCCAGCATCCCCTGGCCAACCGCCCGACCCTTCAGCTGCAGGAGCTGAAGGATGTGCCTATGGTGACACTGCCTGAAGGCACGATCTTCAGGAAGCTTGTGCTGCGTGCTTGTCTTAAGCTTGGGTTTGCGCCTGTTATTGCCTTTGAGGGGGATGATATCGACGCCCTGAAGGGACTTGTATCCGCGGGTTTAGGATATGCGCTGATGCCGGAGGTCACCCTGATGGACAGCCTTCCCCGAGCCACTGTCAAAATACCGGTGGTTGATCCCGGCGTGACCCGGACTATCGGGGTGATCTGTCCGGCCCAGCGGAAGCTGCTGCCCACAGAAGAATTATTTTATAACTTTTTATCTGAATTTTATTCGAAAAAATGCTGAAAAGTGTCGAAATTTGAATGGGAAAACCGTACTATTCATACCGGAGATATGATAGAGTAATAGAGTTGACGAACAGCGAGAATGCAATGACGAAAGGACTCCGGCGATGAGAAAAAGTCTTCGTATGCAAATTTTGATCCCCTTTTTGGTATTGATTATTGCTGCCAGCGGGATCGTAACCTATCTGGGCTATTATTTTGCCACCCGGATGACAGTGGAAAACCAGACAGCGGGAAATGAAACCGCTATGAATTTGCTGAACGGGAATTTGAGTCTGTACCTGAAGGAGCATGAGCGGCTGGCCGAGATGCTGGCCGGCAATAATGAGCTTGAACAAGCCGCCCAATATGGCCTTGACAGCAAGCAGGGCAAGGCGGTGCTCCCTGCCGTGCGCAATATATTCCAGGAGGCGCTGAAGGCGGATGACCAGCTCACCAATATATATGTGGGCCTGGCCGGCAAGGGAATGCTGGTGGAACCGGCGGCAAATCTGCCTGACGGTTTTGACCCTACCTCACGGGAGTGGTACCAGAAGGCAGCTGCCCAGAAGAGCGAAACCGTATGGGTGGAGCCTTACATTGACACAGCCACCAAAACGCTGGTGCTGACCGTTTCACGGGCAGTGGTGGCGGACGGCAAGCTTGTGGGCGTCGTAGGGGCAGACTTGAAAATCGATTCCATCCTGGGGCTCATCAATAGCGTGAAGCTGGGAGATACAGGGCATGTCTTTATGCTGGACGCCCAAAACAGGATCATTTCCCACCGGGACAGCGGCCAGATCGGCTCCGACCAAAGCGCCTCGGAATTTGTGAAGCAAATGCAGGAGAAGGGTGCAGCAGGCACCGTGCAGTATAAGAGTGACGGCAGCCATAACATATTAAGCTATGTGACCAATGACAAAACCGGATGGAAAATAGCCGGAGTGGCTAATTTAAGTGAATTTGAGGACAAGGCTGCCGGCCTTCTTACTCCCAGTCTAATCAGCCTGTTGGTTGTGATGATGGTGGCGGGGCTGTTGTCCTGGCCATTGACCCAGGCCATTATCCGGCCGATCCGCAGGCTTCAAGCCGCCATGCTGGAGTTCCGGCAGGGCAATCTGTCCGTACGCTCCGGCATTAGGAAGCGCAATGAAATCGGGCAGTTGGCCGATGGTTTCGACGAGATGGCCGGACAGATGGGCACGCTCATGGACCACATCCGGCAGACCAGCGGCCAGTTGGCGGAATCCTCCCATATTCTCAAGCTCAGTGCTGCGGAGAATACGGCCTCCTCTTCTGAGGTGGCGGTGACCATGCAGGAGATGGCCTCAGGTGCTGGAGACCAGGCGGAAATTGTGGAGCATAATGCCGTTGTGGTCCAGGAGATGGCCAGACATATTGATTCGGTTGAACAGGAAACGGGCACCATGCACGGCCTGACCCAATCCATGATGGAAGTGGCCGCGGTAAACGGAGAACGGCTGGAGCAGCTGTCCGTTCAAACCCGCAATACGGTGGAGGCTGCGGCTTCGGTTAAGGATGCCATGTATTCTCTGGGGGAATCCTCGCGGCAAATCGGTGAATTTGTATCCGTGATCGCCGGTATTACCGCCCAAACCAATATCCTCTCCCTGAATGCGGCCATTGAGGCGGCCAGGGCCGGGGAGCAGGGCCGGGGCTTCGGAGTGGTGGCGGCAGAAATCCGCAAGCTGGCTACTCACTCAGAGGAAGCCCTGGCTTCCATCTCGGAGCTGGTGGAGCGTATGGGACGCAATACCCGTGAAGCCGTACAGATGACGGAGAAGGCCGGCGAATCCATGTCCAAGCAGGCCGTTGTCGTCCGGGAAACCCGCTCCGGGTTCGTCTCCATTCAGGAGACGGTGCAAGCCAACCTGGAGGGAATTGCCCGGGTAATAGCCGCGGTGGGAGCCCTGACTGCGGAGAAGGATAAGATCAGCGCCAACACCTCGGAGCTGCAAGCCATCTGTCAGGCCACCGCGGCTGGGACAGAAGAGGTCTCTGCATCGGTTCAGGAGCAAACCGCCTCCATGGAGCAGCTGAATCATCTGGCCCGGCAGCTGGAGGATGTGGCTCAAACCTTGTCCCAGGAAATCAGCAAATTCAAATCATAGACAATCCGGTTTCACCTAAAGAGGGAAGCCGGAACCGTTCCGAAAGGCAACGCAGCAGCGTTGTCTTTTTTGTATGCAGCCCAAAGCCTTGATTCTCGTGACAATCCACCCGCAATACCCTCATCAAACAATGACAAAGCGCAGGTTTCGAAATGAATATCCTTGCGGCGCAAGGCTTTGCGGCTGCTGCGGCTGGAGGACAGGCGGGAATGTCGTGCAGGAATGACTATGGACGGCAATGGATAGCGGGGGCTAAGATGCAGATGTAGCGAGGAGAGACGCTGGACCATACACAAAGACTGCGAACGTGACACAAAAAAAGGAGAGACTGATATGAGCAATGAAGCTGTTGTGCCTCATGTGCCTGCCTTGGGCAAGGTACACCGCCGGCAGAAAATGAAACGGATCGTCCGTAACCGCTGGCTCTATTTTATGATGCTGCCCGGAATCCTGTATTTTCTGATTTTCAAATATGCCCCCATGTACGGGGTGCTGCTGGCCTTTAAAAACTATCAGCCGTTCCTGGGTTTCATTGATAGCCAATGGGTGGGCATGAAGCATTTCAGCCGGTTCTTCGGCGACCCGCTGTTCTGGCAATTGCTGAAGAACACGATGATTCTGGCGCTGTACAACATCGCCTTTTTCTTCCCGCTTCCCATCGTTATCGCGCTGCTTTTGAATGAGCTCCGGATGGAAGGGTACAAGAGGATTGTGCAAACCATGATTTATGTGCCTCACTTTATGTCCTGGGTCGTTATCGTATCCATTGCCTATCTGTTCTTTACTACCGAGGGTGGCTTGGTTAACGAGGCCATCGCTTCCATGGGCGGCGATAAGATCCAGTTCCTGATGGCGCCCGAGTGGTTCCGCGGTTTTATCACAGGTGAGGTCATCTGGAAGGAGACAGGCTGGGGCACGATTATATTCCTGGCGGCGCTTGCCGGCGTGGACACCCAATTATACGAAGCCGCCAGAATGGACGGCGCCAACCGCTTCCGCCAGCTGTGGCATATTACCCTGCCGGCCATTAAACCCACCATTATCATTCTTCTGATTCTGCGTTTGGGCAACTTCCTGGATACCGGCTTCGAGCAAATTTTCCTCATGCTCAACTCCATCAACCGCGGGGTTGGCGAGGTGTTCGACACCTATGTGTACAGCATCGGGATTTCGCAGGGCCAGTACAGCTACAGTACGGCTGTAGGTCTGTTCAAATCCTTGGTGGGCCTGGTTTTGGTTTTCGCATCCAATGCATTGGCCAAGCGCTTCGGCGAAGAGGGAATCCTGTAAGTACCCCGGAAGTGACGTGATGCTACGAAGAGAATGACGAACAAGAAGGAGAGAGCCTTATGGTTCAGGATAAATCAATCGGCAACAGAATTTTCGATACGGCCAATGTGATCGTCTTGGGTATGTTTGCACTGGTCACAGTTATTCCGTTTCTCTATGTGATAGCGGGCTCCTTTGCAACGCAGCATGAGCTCTTGGAAAGAGGCTTTATCCTCTTCCCCACAGAGTTTTCCCTAAGCGCCTATAAGTTTATTTTCTCCACCAGCACCCTGGTGAGAAGCTTGCTGGTCACCATCTTTATTACGGTGGTGGGTACCCTTATCAACCTGATCTTCACCTGTCTGATGGCTTATCCCATGGCCAGAAGAGATCTGGACTTCCGCAAGCCCATCCAACTGATGGTGATCTTCACCATGCTGTTCGGCGGCGGTATGATCCCTACCTTCCTGGTGGTGAAGAATCTTCATATGATCGATACCTATTGGGCCCTGCTTCTGCCCGGCGCCATCAGCGCCTTCAACCTGATTATTATCCGCAGCTTCTTCCAGCAGCTTCCGGAAGGTTTGGAGGAATCGGCGAAGATTGACGGCGCCAGCGATCCCGGCATTCTGGTCAAAATCGTGCTTCCTTTGTCCATGCCCGTGCTGGCTACCTTCTCCCTGTTTTATGCGGTGGGGCACTGGAATACCTTCTTCAGCGCCGTCCTGTACATCAACGATTCCACCAAGTGGCCGATCCAGGTGCTGCTGCGCCAGATCGTTATCCTGTCCCAAGGCGGCAGCCTGGGGGACACCACGGCCTTCGAGCAGGATTTTGTCCCGCCCGACCAAGCCGTAAAAATGGCGGTTATCGTCATCTCCACCATTCCGATTCTGGTTGTGTATCCGTTCTTGCAGAAGCATTTTGCCAAAGGGGTATTGTTGGGGTCCGTGAAGGGTTAAATTACCTGTAGCGGCGCCAATTGTATATACTAATTCAATCATCTGTACACAATAAAAGGGAGGATCATTTTTATGACTACCACTAGCAAAAAGGCATGGATCAAATCCGCAGCCTTGGCAAGCGCCATGGCGATTGCCGCCGGCACATTGGCAGGCTGCGGCGGAGACAGCAAGGACAACGCGGCTTCACCGGCTGCAAGCCAGCCCGCAGGGTCTACCACTCAAGCCAGCACTGCACCCAAGGCTCCGTTCAAAATGTCCCTGATGCTGACCAGCTACAACCCTGAGTTCCTCGATACCAACGGCGAAATCTTTAAGAAGCTGGAGGAGCGCACCAATACCAAGCTGACCCTGACCTGGATTCCTTCTTCCACATATTCGGACAAGCTGAGCGCCACTGTAGCCTCCGGTGAGCTTCCCAGTGCTGTGCTGGTGCTGAACCAAAAGCTGCCGTACATCGTTAATGCCGTCCGCTCCGGCATGTTCTGGGAAGTGGGCCCGTATCTGAAGGATTATCCGAACCTGAGCCGCATGAACAAGATTGCCCTGGACGCCGTGTCCATCGACGGCAAGGTGTACGGTCTTTACCGTGAACGGGATCTGGCCCGGGACGGCGTCATGCTGCGCAAGGACTGGCTGGATAACGTAGGCATGCAGGTGCCGAAAACCATCGATGATTTCTACAACGTTCTGAAAGCGTTTGTGAACAATGATCCGGACAAAAACGGCAAAGCCGACACCACCGGCATGGCCGAGTCCCAGGTTTCCGGCAGCTGGCGCTCCATGCTGGTATGGCACGGCGGCCCGGCGGACTGGGAGATTAAGGACGGCAAGGCCAGTCCGGCCCACCTGTCTCCCGCCTATAAGGAAACCATGAAATTCTACAAGAAGCTGTACAGTGAAAAGCTGATTAACCTGGACTTTGCAGTGGTGAAGGACGGCAAGCAGCTGATCAATGGCAACAAAGCCGGCGCATGGGTAGCCAATATGAACGACGGCCAAGGCATTGAGGAAGCCGTGAAAAAGGTTGTTCCGACTGGCGCCATCACCATGACCAATACCCTGGAAGGCCCTCAAGGCGCAAAGGCTGCCGGCGGCTCCGGCTCCTACGGACTGTTCATGATTCCCAAAACCAGCGTCAAAACCGAAGCGGATCTGAAGTCCGTCCTGAACTTCTTCGACAAGCTGTGTGACGAAGACATTCAAAACATGCTGGTGAACGGTCTGGAAGGCCGCCAGTACAAGATTGAAAACGGCCAATATGTGAAGACCACCGACTCCAAGATGCTGGTGGAATACGGCATGGGCGACTCCTCCCAGCTGGCTGTTCTCCGCGATAAGGTAAAGGGCTACGGCGGTCCGCTGTACCAGCTGCGCGATGAGCTGTACAAGAAGAATGCCTCCATTGCGGTTGCCAACCCGCTGCAATCTTACGTATCCGATACCTACAGCGAAAAGGGCTCCGAGCTGGATAAGATCATCGAGGATGCACGCATCAAGTTTATCATGGGTGAAATTGACGAAGCCGGCTTCGATGCGGCAGTAGCCAAGTGGAAGAAGGACGGCGGCGACAAGATCATTGAGGAGTATACCACCGCTTACAACAAAACCAAGAAATAATCATGATATAATGGAAGGCACCAAATAACGTGCCGGGGGTAGTGATAGCATGCGCAGATCCAGCTATTTGTTAAAACTAGTGTTGCTTACAATCGTGGTCGGAACTTTCCCTGTTCTGACGCTGGGCTGGTATTCCTATCACTACTCCTCCCAATCCGTGCTTGAGCAGGTGGAGGAGAGCAATACCCAGATTCTGAGGCAAAGCCAGCTCCGTGTGGAGCAAACCCTGAAGATGGTGGACTATTCCACCTCCCAGGTGCTGAGTGTCCCCAGTGTGGCCAGCGCCTTTCCCCTTCCTTTGGGGACGGAAAACCGAGTGCTTATCCAAGACATCTACAACATCCTGACCTCCATTCAAACCTTTGAAATGGGCATTAAGGATGTTTATCTGTACAGTCTTCAGCAGGATTGGCTGATTACGAATGCAGGGCTTAACGACTATAATGATCCGGGTTTGAAGTCGATGATCCGCGGCTTTTCCGGTTTTCCCCAAGGCTCTGTGTGGGTTAGCGGTTTGCCTGCTCCTACCCAAGGAGAAGGCGGAACCGTCGATCTGAAGAACGCCATCATCAGTGTGAAAAAATGGCCGATCAATGCCGCTAATCCAAGGGGATTGATTTGCGTTGTGCTGTCCGCCCAGCAGCTGAACCAGCAGATTGACAGTGAGCGCCAGGCCGGGAGCATCTTTATCGTGGACCGAGAAGGCCGGATCATCGCCGACACCAATAATGCCAGAATCGGCACGGTGGTGAACGATGTCCCCTATATCTCTGAGATCAATGAGAATCCGGAGAGCTTCGGAACCATCAGCGGCTTGGAGGGGGGAGAGAAAGTAACCGTCTCTTACCGGAAATCCGCCTATAACGGCTGGACCTATGTGTCGGTTGTCCCCACCTCCGCCTTTACCCGCCAAGCCACTGCCATCGGGCTGACCTCCATTCTTGTCAGTGTCGGTGTGCTGGCGGCCACTGTTCTGGTGGCTTTGGTCGGTTCGCGGAAAATGTACAGCCCGGTAGGCCGGATGTACCGCACCCTCTTGGAGGGCAAGGAGGGGCAGGACCGGAAGAAGGATGAATTCACCGCCATATCGGAGCGGATCGAGGGAATTCTCACCGACCAGTCCCGGCTGCGTTTTGAAATCCAGGGCCAGAAGCATCAATTGACTGAGCTTCTTGTGCGGAAGCTGATGCTGGGCGAGGTGAAGGGGCAGGAAATCCAAAACAGGCTTCCGTATTACGGCCAATCCCATGCGGAAAAATGGACGGTTATGCGGGTGCTGATGTTCCAGATCGACCGGCTGGACCCCAACCGGTTTACGGAGAAGGATATGGATCTTCTGCTGTTCGCCATCAGCAATATTGCAGCGGAAATTGTGCCGGAGGAGGAACGCCTGTCACCGGTAGTGATCCAGGAATCCGTGGTAATTCTTGTTGGCAGCGCCGCCCAATCGGAGGAGCTGTTCAAGGAATCTGTCTTTGATGTGGCCAGCCGTGTCCAGGCTTCGGTGAAGCAGTATCTGCAGATGGAAACCAGCGCCGGGATCAGCCGCTCGTTCAAGGAATGGACAGAAGCCTCCCGCGGCTATGAGGAAAGCAAAAATGCCCTGAAATACCGGGCCCGGCTGGGGGAGGAGGCCATTCTGTTTATCGAGGATGTCCAGCCCGACAAGGGGAAAAATCCTGTGTACCCCAAGGAGCTGGGGGATAACGTGCTGGAATGCATCAAGTCCCTGGATTCCGAAGGCGCCAGGAAAGCCTTGTCCGAGCTGATGGCCGAGCTGTGGCGGCAGGATTACGACCATAACGATTACCAGCTGGCCCTGATCCGCCTGATGATGGACCTGACCAAGCTGCTGCAGGATGCGGGCATTTCCCTTCATCTGCTCCAGTCGGACAGCAGCTCCTTCTTTGAGGATCTGCTCAAGCTGCATACCGGCAGGGAAATCGAGGACTGGTTCCTGTCCCATCTGATCATTCCCGGCATCGATCTTCTGGAGGAGCGGCGGCAGGCGCAGTTTACGTCCATCTCCCAGGAGGTCAAGCGGCTTATCGAAGAGGCCTTCGATACCGATCTGACACTGGAAAAATGCTCGGCCCGGATCAATTACCACCCGCAATATATCAGCCGTGTTTTCCGTCAGGAAACCGGCGTGACCTTTACGGATTATCTGGCACAATACAGGCTGGAGGTGGCCAAACGGTGGCTCAAGGAAACGGAGCTTACCATCACCGACATCGCCGAAAAGCTCAAGTACAATAATCCGGCCAATTTCATCCGTTATTTCCGCAAAATGGAGGGAATGACCCCGGGCCAATACCGGGACAAAAACAGGGGAGTGTAAAAGCTCCCTGTTCTTTTGCCCTGGTGAGGGGAGTTGGGCCGGCTGAACACGAAAAATCTGCCCATTTCGAAGCTTTCATAACCTATCCAGCCTGCGGCGTGGACCAGGTTATTCGGGTGAGGCCTTCAAATTGGCTGTGCCAATTTCGAAGCTTTCATAACCTATCCGGCCTGCGGCAAGGACCAGGTTATTCAAGAGGAGAGGAGTTTTTTAGTTTGGAACAGGTGAAGCAGTATGGACATTTTGAAGAGAACGGCAAAAGGTTTGTGATTACAACACCACGCACTCCGGCGCGTTGGTTTAACTACTTGTTCAACGATACCTACTACATGGAAGTGAGCGAAACCGGCCAAGGGAACAGCGTGGCTTTCCAGCCCAAGAATCGCACCTTTAACCGGGGCTTCCGGTATTTTTATCTGCGGGATCAGGATTCCGCCGAGGTTTGGTGCCCGGGCTACCAGCCGCTCCGCTCCGAGGTGGAGCAGTTTACCTGCGCCCACTCTCTTGCATACAGTGAGCTCCGCTCCGTGTACAAGGGGATCCAAGCGTCGGTGCATGTATTTGTTCCGGCGGAGGGCCAGCAGGAGGTATGGACGGCTACTCTGCGCAACAACAGCGGAGCGGTCCGCCGGCTGTCCCTGTTTTCTGTGTTCTCATTGGAAAACGGCGGTGTTATGGGAAGCAAATGTACCTTTGACGAACAAAAGCAAATCCTGGCCAGCTTCTCCTTCCCCTACCACGTTACCTATGACGACAAGGAGAAGGTGCACGACCACACCAACTGGGTGTATGTGTATGCCGACCGGAAGGCGGATTATTGGGACTGCAGCCAACGGCGTTTTTTTGGCGGGGATGATGTCCGCGATATGCCGGCGGCTCTGGAGAAAGGACGCTGCTCCAACAAGATTGCCGAAGCGGAGAATCCCATCGGTGCCCTCCAGCATGAGCTGGAGCTGCAGCCGGGAGAAGAAATCCAAATCCGGTTTGTAGTGGGCGTTGCCAACTCCATGGGTGAGATTGAGGGAAGCCGGAAGCTGCTGCTGGCAAAAGGCTGGGCATCTCTCCTGGCTGAGGTGGAGGATATCTGGAAATCCAGAACCGATGCGTTCCTGGTGAATACGCCGGACTCCAATGTGGATGCCTTCATGAACTATTGGCTAAAAAAGCAAATTGTGCTGCAAACCCGCACCAACCGGATGTCCAACTATTGCCCCATCCGCAACCAGTTGCAGGATGCGTTGGGTTATGCCCTGGTAGATGCCCCGGGCGCCGTAGAATACATGGTTTCTGTATTGAAGGGACAGGAGAAAAGCGGATTCATCAAACAATGGATTATGACCGACGGTTCGCCGCCCAAGAATCTTTGCCTGCTGAACCATACAGACGGGCCGATCTGGCTGTTGATATGCTTTGCCGCATTAGTAAACCAAAACGGCAGCCTGGAGCTGCTTGACCGGCCGGTAGGCTTTAAGAATACGGATGAAACCGCCTCCGTCTATGACCATTTGCTGCTGGCGGTGGATTACATGGCCCAAGCAGTGGGCGCACATGGATTGTGCCTCATGGGGGATGGGGACTGGAACGATCCCATCAATGGTCCCGGACGCCTGGGCAAGGGCGAATCCGCCTGGAGCACCATGGCGCTGGTGTATGCCATCCGATCCATCCTTCCCTTCTGCCTGCAGCGGGGAGATAAGGAAACAGCCGAACGTCTGGAGGCGGCCGCCGGGAAACTGGAGAAGGCCGTTAATGACACCTGCTGGGATGGTGCCTGGTATGTGGCCGGGTTTGACGATTTCGGCGTTCCCTTCGGGACAGTCAAGGATGAGGAAGGCAAGCTGTTCCTCAATACCCAAACCTGGGCCATTATGAGCGGCATTGCTCAAGGCGAACGGCTTACCGCTTGTTTGGCTGCTATCGACAGCCTGGACACTCCCTTCGGGCCTAAGCTGCTGGAGCCGTCCTTCAGCGAATGGAACCCCAAGTGGGGGCGCATCAGCATCAAGCTGGAGGGTACCACGGAGAATGGTTCGGTTTATTGCCACGCTTCCATGTTCAAGGCCTTTGCGGATTGTGTTGTGGGACGGGGCAAACAAGCGCTGGATACCATCAGCAAAACCCTGCCCACCAACCCGGATAATTCTCCTGCCGTGAACCTGCAGGTGCCGATTTTTGTACCCAATTTCTACTTCGGCTTGGAGGACTCACCGAACTTCGGCCAATCCAGCCATCATCATTCTACGGGGACAGTGGGATGGATGCTGTGGACCACACTGGAGTATGTGCTGGGTACCCGTGCCACCGCCGAAGGACTGGTGATCGATCCCTGTATTCCGGAGGAGTGGCGGGAATACCGGGTAGACCGGATTTTCCGTAACGCCCGTTACCAAGTGACCGTGTTGAATCCTGAGGGTGCAACCCGCGGTGTCCGCAGGGTTGAGATCAACGGCCAAACATGGGAGGGAAATACCCTTCCTTACGAGAACGGCCAGGAGTATCTGGTTACCGTTTTGCTGGGTTAATGGGATAACAGGACAATTTAATAGAGGCCATCCCCCGGAGAAAGGAAGATTCCTTCCGGCTCTTCGGGGCAGCCTCCTTAATATGATGCGAGAGGTGATAAGTGGATGAAAAAATGGCAAATAAAGTACAGGGCGGTTTCTGCCCTGCTGGTGGTGCTGCTGCTTCTGCCGGGATTGGTTCTGGCGGAAGGGGCATCAACCCGGCTGGATTCCATATCTGCTGCAGCACCTGGTGAAAGCGTCGTCATCCGGGGAGACACAGCGCTGGAAGAGGTTCTGGTCCGGATTCTCCGTCCCAACGGCACCTTGCTGGAGCTGGATTTGCTTAGCAAGGACGAGCTTGCCGCAGGCAAAACAGTTACCCTTCCCGCTGCCGCTCCCGAAGGAACGTATCAGGTCAGCGCAGGGATGGGACAGAATGTGGCCGTCGTTACCTTTCAGGTGAAGGCAGGGGGCAACGGGCCTGAACCAAGCACCTCCCCCAGCGTATCGCCGAGCGTGTCACCAAGCCAATCACCGAGCGTGTCGCCTAGCACCTCGCCAAGTCAATCGCCGAGCCAGTCGCCCAGTGATTCGCCGGATAGTGGATCACAGGATGGCCCGGGGGTCACCACTGCCCCTTCGCCAACGGCCTCTCCCGCTTCAACGGCCAAACCAACCGGACAAGCGGATCTTGCTGTAAAAGGCGCAATGAATGCAGCAGGAGCCGTAACCGCAGCCGTCTCAGAGCAAGCGCTGAAGGAGGCTCTGCACAAAGCAGCCGGAGGCCAAGTGGCCATTCAGCTCGATGCTGTCAGCGGAGCTAAGGAATATCAGTTGAGCCTGCCGTCGGCGGTGCTGGTAGCCCTGCCAGCCGGACAGTTGCTGCTGGTGAAGACAGAGCTGGCCAGCGTCACCTTAACCTCCGCTATGCTGGCAGGTCTGGAGACTCCACCAACCTCTAATTTTGCTCTGGTCATCGGCCGTGCCGATCCGGCTTCGCTTCCTGCTGAGGCTGCCCAAGCAGCCGGGGGCAAACCCGTGCTGGAGCTTGCTTTCCGCGTGGACGGCAAGCCCGCTTCCTGGTCCGGCAGTCCGGTTCCCGCAATCATCACCGTTCCTTACCAGCCTGCCGCCTCCGAGCAGGCAAGAACCGACCTGATCGTCGTCTGGCATATCGGTGACGACGGGAACACCAGCGTAATCCCTAGCAGCCGGTACAACAATGGGGCGGTCACCTTTGAAACCACACATTTCAGCAAATATGCCGTGGTTTACAGTCCTGTTGCCTTTAGTGACACTGCAAGCTACCCGTGGGCAGAAAAGCAAATTGAAGCGCTGGCAGCCAGAGGCATCATCGAAGGCACCTCCCGGGACACCTATACCCCCGCCGCCAATATCAAACGGGCCGATTATCTGCATCTGCTGGTGAAAACGCTGGGACTTACAGCCGAATTCAGCAGTTCCTTCGATGATATTTCGCCCAATGATTATTACTATACCTCCGTTAGCATTGCCAAAAAGCTCGGCATCACGGAAGGGGCCGAAGGCAACAGCTTTTATCCGGCTGCCGAAATCACCCGCCAGGATATGCTTACCCTGACGTACCGGGCCTTGTCTCTCACAGGAGCTGTAGAGGTGAAGGGAACGGCGGCCGACCTGCAGGGTTTTGCCGATGCGTCCTCGGTGGCTTCTTATGCAGCGGAGAGTTTGGCCGCCCTGTACAAAGCGAAGCTGCTGGAGGGTGACGGAAGCCGGCTCCTGCCGCTAAGCCCCGCTACACGGGCGGAAACCGCCGTGCTGATGTACCGGATGTACCAGATGAAGTAAAGTTAGAACCTTATTACAGGAGTTGCCCTCAAATTGCCTGCGTCAATTTCGAGGCTTCCATAACAAATCCGATTCCCAATGACCTTGTTATTACAGGAGCTGCCCTCAAACCGGCCTTGCCGGTTTCGAGGCTTCCATAACAAATCCGGCCTCTGGCCTGGACCTTGTTATTACAGAGTAGAATAGGAGTGACTTAACCATGCTGTACCCCAAAGATACCTGCTCCCGTGAAGTGAAGGAACTGTCCGGCGTGTGGCGATTTAAGGCTGATCTGGACAATGTGGGCCGCCAGGAGCAATGGTTTGCCCAGCCCCTGACGGACACCATTCCCATGCCCGTACCGGCCAGCTACAACGATATCACCCAGGATATGGCCATCCGTGACCACATCGGCGATGTGTGGTATGAGGAAACCTTTCTCATCCCCCGCTCATGGAACGGCCAACGCATTATGCTCCGTATAGGCAGCGCTTGCCATCATGCGGTGGTGTGGGTGAACGGAGCGGAGGCCGGCTCCCATAAGGGAGGTTTCCTGCCCTTCGAAATGGACATTTCCCACCTGGTCCGCTCCGGCGCAGAAAATCGTGTCACGATTGTCGTCAACAATATCCTTACCTGGCAGACCTTGCCCCCCGGCCGGATCAAAACCTTCGACGACCCACGTCACCCGGAGGGGTATCAGATCCAGGAATACTTCCATGACTTCTACAATTATGCCGGTCTGCACCGTCCGGTGAAGCTGTATTGCACCCCCAAGGAGCATATCCGGGACACGGCGGTAACCACGGAGGTGGAGGGCACCAATGGACTGGTCCACTACACAGTGGAATGCTCCGACCCCGAGACCGCTGTCCGGGTGAAGCTGACGGATGAGGCGGGCACAGTGGTGGCGGAGGCAAGCGGTGCGTCGGGAACCCTGACGGTGGAGAAGGCCAAGCTG
>JAEWMH010000001.1 GCA_023393235.1 Bacillota bacterium
GGTCTTCACAGCGGCCAAGGCGGATGCAGGACTGGCGGCGACGATTTTTCACTATAAGGAATTGACCATACATGATGTGAAGCAGGATTTGCGGGATAAAGGAGTAGAGGTGCGATGAGCAGCGAAACGGAGCAACAGCTGGCGGAGTCGGTGGAGGAGCTGGCGAAGCTGATCCGCTGGTCGCCGGACGGATTGGTGACGGCGGTGGTGCAGGATGCAGCCAGCAAGGATGTGCTGATGGTGGCCTATATGAACCGGGAGGCGCTCAAGCTGACGGTGGAGTCCGGCGATACCTGGTTTTGGAGTCGGTCACGCAAGGAGCTGTGGCATAAAGGAGCTACCTCCGGCAACGTGCAGAAAGTGACGAGCCTGTCCTATGACTGCGACGCCGATACGCTGCTGCTGAAGGTGGTTCCGCAGGGACCGGCCTGCCATACGGGCAGCAACAGCTGCTTTTACCGGGAGCTGCCGCTGGGTACCGCTGCTGGTGATGCTTCCCAGAGCCGGGCCGATAACGCAGCCTCCAGCTCTGGACAGGATGCGAACAACGGGAATTCCGGCAGCGGAGATACCCTTGGGGCATCAAGCCGTGGCGCAGAGGAGTATGTGGGAAGCAGCCTGCGGGGTGTAGAGCGCGAAGAGGCCAAGGGCTGGCGGAAGGATGGGGCAGTGGATGCCCAGGACCGCTTCGCCATTCTGGCCAAGCTAGAGTCCACCATTGCGGAGCGCGAGCTGGAGCGGCCGGAGGGTGCATATACCACGTACCTGTTCGACAAGGGTGTGGACAAGATTCTGAAGAAGGTGGGCGAGGAAGCCGGAGAGGTGATCATTGCCGCCAAAAATCGCAGCCCGGAGGAGCTCCGGTATGAGGTGAGCGACCTGATCTATCATCTGCTGGTGCTGCTGCAGGAGCAGAAGCTGCCGCTGGACGACGTTCTGGCGGAGCTGGACCGCAGGCATAATAAATAGAGAATCACATTTTCGGTAGAAATAGTGGTATAGGCGAAAAATGTGAAGTACAGGCGCAAAAAGAGCTTTCCGCATGGGGAAGCTCTTTTTGTGCTGACTAGGGGGCCGGGATGTTCGCTGTAGAAGGACAAAACTGAATAGAATGTCCGTCGGAAAGTGGACACTCGGGGAGATAGAGGCTCCCGGAGGTAGAGGCCCATATATTGTTATTGTGTCGAACATAAGTTCTATATATTGTGTTTGTCTGAGCATTTTTCCATGGGAGTGGCTTTGATGCCAGTGTCCACTGTATGAAAGACAAAATACGGGATTTGTCTTTTGGAAGTAGACGAAACCACCCGCCGGAAATTTCAACGGATAGTTTCCTTCGTTTCCTTAGTCCCTGTCTGCAACCCGCGTGAGGGCCCCCGGAGTTTACAAACACGCTCGGGACTCGCATCAATCTCCGGCGCGGTACTCGAACCAGTCGAAGTCTGCCGGGATACGCCGGCCGGAGCCGCCGTTAATGGCGAAAAGGCCTACCATGGCGCCGGTGAAGGCTTTTTTCTCTTGGGTGCCTTCATCGCTGAGGAAGCGGGCATCCTCTACGGTGCCTGCCTCCAGCCATTCCGTCCCGTCCAGGCTGTAGAAGAAGGTGCGTGTTTCTCCGTCCACCCGGACCTGCAGATAGACTGTCCCGGTTCCCGCAGGAACGGGATGGGCCGCCAGCTCCCGCAGGCTGCGTGCCCGGTTCTCCGTCAGCTTCACCGCGAGACCGCTGTCTGTGGCCGTCAGTGCCAGCTTGATGAAGCAGCGGGAGTCGTAATAGCAGGTTAACCCCGCTTGTTCCCCTGACAAACCCGGAGCAAACTCCAGCTTCAGTCCGGCTGTAAACCGGTGGGCCGTTTCCCGCCGCACCAGGACGTTCTCTGCATCGGTGGAGTCCAGATCAGCCCCGCCGGTATAAAGGCGCAGGAAGCCGGGCCGCTCCGCCAAGGACCAGTTGTCCTCCACGGGATTCCAAGCAAAGCACCAGTGAAGGGGAAGGTCCGCTGCTTCGAATTCATCCCGGGCAGGCGTTACATCCGCCACAGCTTCAGGCAAATTGGGAGCCTGCTGCACCAGGCTGGGCCCTTGGCCGCCGTTCACCGTAAACCAGCCGTCCTCTGTCCACTGGACCGGCTCCAGATAGGTTTCCCGGCCCAGGGTACAGAAGCCTCCCCGCAGGGGTCTTCCGCCCAGATGGACCATCCACCATTCCCCATGTTGGGTCTCCACCAGCTTGCCGTGGCCGGCACGTTGGATGAGAGCAGCAGGATCCGTCTGAGTGTGCACCGGATTCATCGGACACGCCTCATACGGCCCCAGCAGCTCCTGGGAACGGGCCACCGTGATACAGTGGCCGTATTCCGTGCCGCCTTCGGCGAGAATCAGATAATACCAGCCGTCCTTCCGCAGCAGATGGGGACCCTCCGGAGAAGCCCGGCCGGTTCCGTCCCACAGCTTCACTGCTTCGCCCGCCGGCGACATGCTGTCGTCGGATAAAGGAAGCAGCCAGGCGCCGCCCCGGCCATACACCATGTAGCGGCGGCCATCGGCATCCACAAAGTGGGAGGGGTCAATCCCCTCATGGTTCAGGACCGCCGGCGCTGAATAGGGCCCTTCCGGACGGTCCGACCGGACCACAATATTGGCCCGGCCCGCTCCTGCCAGCCGAAGTGTGGCCATCAGGTAGAACATCCCGTCCACATAAGAAATATCGGGAGCCCAGATTCCGAAGGAGTCCGGCAGCCCGCGGAGGGGAAGCTCCTCACTCCGTGTAAGGCCGTGTCCAATGTAATGCCAGTTCACCAAATCCCGGGAATGGGACAGCACAATACCGGGGAAGAATTGGAAGGTGGAATTGGCCAAATAATAATCGTCACCCACCCTAACAATGGAAGGGTCAGGATGGAACCCAGGCAGAATAGGGTTGGTATAGGTTCGTTCATTCAAAGGAAACCCCTCCTTTAATTAAGCGGTAAATATTCGAACCAGTCGAAGTCCGTGGCATTCCTGCTAAGCTGACCATGGGAGGTGGCGTACAGGCCCAGATAAGCCCCTACAAAGCCCCCTGCTACATCGGTGCTGAGAATGGTGCCGTCTGCATCGGCAAACAGGGTTAGCCACTCTGCTCCGTCCAGGCTGTAATAGAAGGAATACGCCTGACCCCGGGCCTCGACCTTCAGGAAGAGGCGCTGTGCATCCAATGCGGCGGAAGCCAGCAGCTTATCCTCACCGCCTCTGCGTTCGATCAGCCTGAGGGCAGACTCCCCGCTGAACATCCCATATACCATACGGAACTGGTAATTGGCATTCTGCAGCAGTGCCATTCCCGCTGCTTCACCCTCGGCTTGGGGAGTAAACTCCATCACGGTGCGGGCGCTAAAGCTCATATGCTGCTGCCGGCGGCAGACGAAAGCGGGATTGGCGTAATCCGCCAGAGTTTCCGGCTTCAGCCGGAGCCGCAGATAGCCGGGGCGTTCGGACAGGCTCCAGAAGTCCCCCCGGGGTGTACGCAGGAAGTTCCAGGTCTCCGCCAGCCGTTCCCCGTCGAAGGGGTCAAAGCCGGATACCGCCGGGAACGGATGGGCCGGCAGTTTGGGAGCGGGCATTACCGCTTCCACAATGCCCTTGCCGGGATTGACCACCGGCCAGCCATCCTCCCATTTGACCGGCACCAGGAAGGTTTCCCGGCCCAGATTGCGGTAGTAGCCGCCGTAAGGGCGGGAGGCCAGACACACCATCCACCAGTCCCCATCCTGGGTATCGAAAATATCCGCATGGCCGACATTGACGATGGCCGCCTCCCGGCCCAGATGCCGGTGGGTCAAAATGGGGTTGCCCTTATAGCCTTCATAGGGGCCGTACACATGCACGCTCCGGGCAATGGTCACAGCATGGGTGAAGCCGGTTCCGCCCTCGGCGATCATGAGGTAATAATAGCCCCCGATTTTGTACAGATGGGGGCTTTCCTGGGCATGGGCCACCTTCAGGGCGCCCTGCCAGAGGCTCCGTTTTTCCCCGATCAGCTTGCCTGTCGCCACATCCAGCTCGGAAATCCAAATGTCCATATTCTTGGCATGGACCTGGCCCTCCGGGGGAACCCGGTTGCCGGTGTAGTAGACCCTGCCGTCATCGTCGAAGAGAAGAGACGGGTCGATGCCGGGCGCGTCCTCCAGCCAGACGGGATCGGACCAGGGGCCGGCCGGATCCTGCGCCGTCACATAGAAATTGTGCTGTTCCCCTTGGTTATCGACAAAGGTGGTAATCATATAGAAGGTTCCCTGATGGTAACGGATGGTGGGGGCCCAAATGGCCTTGGAGGGCAGAATGCCGTCCATATTCAGCTGAGAAGGACGGTCCAGCACATGGCCCAGCTGCCGCCAGTGGACCAGATCCCGGCTGTGGAACACGGGAACGCCCGGGAAATATTCAAAGCTGGAGGTCACAAGATAATAGTCTTCTCCCACCCGGCATACGGACGGGTCCGGATAAAAACCCGGCAAAATCGGATTTTGATACGTCGCCATAACAGTTCCTCCCTCGCCAAGCCCTCCGGAGAAGGCCGGTTCATGATTTCTACCTTATTATAAAACAAAGCGGTTATAAAAATTGGTGTTAGTTTGTTCAATTTCCGAACAAAGTTATATATCCTTTACCAATCCCTATGCTGCCGGACCTGAGAAGCTATGGGAAAACATTCATTTTTGAGACTAACAAAAGCGATTTCCAGGATGTATAATAGAAGTGGCCGTTCCACCCGGAAGGTTCATGCCGCATCGGCAAAAAAGCTCAGGAGGGTAACCATGATTTCCGAAAACGTGAAAATTTTCTCCGGTTCTTCGAATCCGCAACTGGCGGCGAAGATCTGCGGAGAGCTGGGTCGTCCGCTCGGACGGGTCAAGCTGTCCCGCTTCAAAAGCGGGGAGCATTATTGCTTGTACGAGGAAACGATCCGCAACTGCGATGTGTTCCTGGTCCAAACCTTTTCCCGGCCCATCAACGAACACTTTGTCGAGCTTCTGGTTATGATGGATGCCGCCAAACGTGCTTCGGCAAGGACAATCAACCTGGTGATTCCGTACTATGGTTACTCGAGACAGGAACGCAAGGCAGCACCGCGGGAGCCCATTTCGGCAAAAATGGTGGCGGATGTACTGACTACGGCAGGAGCCGACAGGGTCATTACCATCGATCTCCATGCGCCGGCTATCCAGGGCTTTTTCAACATTCCGGTGGATCATCTGACGGCTTTGGATCTGATCAGCGATTACATCCGCAAGAAGAACATTGTGAATCCCATTGTGGTGTCCCCTGATGCGGGACGGGCTACGACAGCGGAGAATTTGGCGAATATACTGAATGCCCCGTTTGCCATTATGATCAAAAAGCGCCCGGAGCATAACCAATCGGTGATTACCCACGTCATCGGCGAGGTGGAGGGGCACACCCCTATTATTATTGAGGATTTGATCGATACGGGCACAACCATTGTCAATGTGGTGGAGAGCCTGAAGGAGCGGGGAGCCAACGACGTGCTGATCTGCGCCACCCATCCGGTGTTTTCACCGCCGGCTCTGGAACGTCTGGACCACCCGAATATTATGGAGGTCGTCATCACCGACTCCATTGCCATTCCCGAGGAGCATTCCTCCCGCTTCCACGTGCTCTCCGTAGCAGGGCTGCTCTCCAATGCCATCCGGATTAATACCAGCGGGGGCTCTATCAGCTCTCTTTTCAAATACGGCGGTGTCTAAAGGGTTAACATCAGTAAAGCGTCCTGCGGCGGTTTTCGGCCGGGGGCGCTTTTTTTGGACTTCCGGATTCTGGAGGGATCTGGAAGGGATTTTCCTGAATCCTCCTGTGCAGACTCGCCTTTACTTCCAAATGGCACTTGGCTATACTTGATTTTAACGGGCAATGTCCCGTATTGAACTGCGAGATCCGGAGGTGCCTTATGATGGGCAAGAAAAAGTGTGTGGCGGCTCCAGGAAACCAGAAAATCATCCCACTGCATATGGATGCCACGTTCTTTTTCGAAAGAGCGGTCCGCTCACTGGACCGTTACCGGTACGATAAGGCGATCAAGTATTTCCGGCGGGCGGTTGATTATGAGCCGGAGAATCCTGTGAATCACTGCAATCTGGCGGGCATCTTGTCCGAGATTGGGAAATATAGCGAATCCAATCAAATTCTGCAGCGTATTGTGGATGAGGTAGATCCGACCATGACGGAATGCTACTTCTATATGGCGAATAATTTTGCCAATATGGAGGATTTCGAGGCGGCGGAAAAGGCCATTATTCACTACCTGGAGAATGATGAGGAGGGCCAGTTCGTCCAGGAATCCGAGGAAATGATGGAGTACCTGAGCTACGAGCTGGAACGTCCCTCGGAGCCGGCTTTTATCAAAAGCCGCGAGGGGCTGTTTGAGCATGATAAGGCCCGCAGTCTGCTGGAGCAGGGCCAATTCGGCGAAGCGGTGAAGCTCTTGAAGCGGGTCATCAAGAAATATCCTGAATTTCTGGCGGCCAAGAACAATTTGGCGCTGGCTTACTATTATATGGGGCATTTCACCAAGGCCATGGAAACCATCAGCCAGGTCCTGGACCAGGAGGAGGGCAATCTCCACGCGCTGTGCAATCTGGCCATCTTCTATCAGAACCTGGGTGACCGGGAGCGGCTGGAGCGTTTGGCGGCCTTGCTGCGCAAAACCTGCCCCTATCACCAGGAGCATGTCTTCAAGCTGGCTACTACCATGGGTATACTCGGCGAGCATGAGGCGGCCTACCAGCTATTCCGCCGTCTGACCAAAAGCGGCATGTGCGGAGCGCAGGAGGACCCTTCCCTGTACCATTACATCGCAGTGGCCTGCGTCAATACCGGACGGTACGCGGAAGCAGAACGCCATTGGCAGCAGGCTGCGCGGTTGGACCCGGCCTCCAAGATTCCGCCCTTCTATCTGACGATGATGGAACGGCGCGAGGCCCCTGAGGGGCAGGGTCTGTCCCGTCCCTTCTTGAGCTACCACTATCACCTGCCCTTCGAGGAGCAGTTCCGCTCCATGGAGAAGGAGGAAGGGGAGCTTCTGCCGGAAACCATCCGCAAGGACCCGCTGGTCCGCTCCTCCTTCTTCTGGGCGCTGCGCCACGGGGATATGGAGACCAAGCTTCAGGTGATCCAGGCCTTCGGCCTGATTGCGGACCATGAGGTGAAGGAAGCGCTGAGTGAATTTCTTTTGGACCCGTTGGAAAATGACTATCTCAAGCGTGTCGCCATGTTTGTGCTGCGGACGATGAAGGTGTCCGGGCCGTATACGGTTATGCTGGAGGGAGAGCTTGCCGAGCAGCCTGCCCAGCCGTACGCCCCCGGCCTTCCCGGCTGGGAAGGGGAATGGACCACCGTTCTTGATCTGGCTTTCACCAGTATGAACAAACGGTATGATCTGGTGCAGCAGCATGACTTGGAAACGCTGTGGGTGGAATACTTAACCCGAGTGTTTCCGGCCAAGCCGCGTATGACCAAGCCGGAGAACTGGGCGGCGGCGCTGGAATATCTGACGGCCAAGATGCACCGCCGGTCTGTGACCTATGAGGAGATTGCGGCCCGCTACCAGATCTCAATCAGCTCAGCGCGCACCTGTGTGAAGCATATTGACGATGCCTGCGGACTCCGTCAGAAGATGAAGGCCATCTATGAAGGCACCCGGCCGGACGGGGGCTCTGGAGCCGCAGAAACGACAGAGGAATGATAAGGGAAGTATAAGCATACGATGCCGGTTTTGCCTTTAGGACAAAACCCTTAGGGAGGATGAATCTGCAATGTACAAAAGCATTATTATCGGAACCGGCCCTTCGGGCCTTACGGCGGCCATTTACCTGGCCCGGGCCAATATGAACCCGCTGGTGATTGAAGGACCGGAGCCGGGCGGACAGCTGACCACCACTACCGAGATCGAGAATTTCCCCGGTTTTCCGGAAGGGATTATGGGTCCGGAGCTGATGGACAATATGCGCAAGCAGGCGCAGCGCTTCGGCGCCACCTTCAAAACCGGCTGGGTCAAAGGCGTAGAGCTTGGTTCCCGGCCCTTCAAGATTGTGATGGAGGGCGGCGAAACGCTGGAAGCCGAATCGGTGATTATCTCCACCGGCGCCTCCGCCAAGTATCTGGGGATCGCCGGGGAGCGCGAGAATGTGGGCCGCGGCGTCAGCACCTGTGCCACCTGTGACGGCTTCTTCTTCCGCGGGAAGAAGATTATCGTGGTAGGCGGCGGCGACTCCGCTATGGAGGAAGCCAACTTCCTGACCCGCTTCGCCACGGAAGTGAAGCTGGTCCACCGCCGCGACGAGCTGCGGGCCTCCAAGATCATGCAGGACCGTGCCCGCGAGAACCCCAAGGTTAGCTGGGGTCTGAACAACACGCCGCTGGAAGTGCTGGCAGGGGACAAAGGCGTAACAGGGCTTAAGGTCAAGAACAATGCCACCGGACAAGAGGAGGTTATTGAGACCGACGGCATCTTCGTCGCCATCGGGCATACTCCCAACACCGGATTCCTGGGCGGCCAGATCGAAACCGACGAGACCGGCTACATCAAGGTGAAGCCGGGCACCACCGAAACCAACATCCCCGGCGTGTTCGCCTGCGGCGATGTGCAGGACCACCGCTACCGCCAGGCCATCACCGCCGCAGGCAGCGGCTGTATGGCCGCTCTCGACTGCGAGAAGTTTCTGGAAGGCAGCATGGTGCATGACTGGAGCCAAAGCCTGTAAGAGCGTTCTGCGAAAATGTGTATAAACCGCCCGAGAGTGTGGGCGGTTTTTCTTTTGGGTGATGCGGGCGGATGGCCGGAACGGACCCAGGAGCCGCTATTTGAGGAAATAACGGTGTGTTTTCCGCCGAACGGACCCAAAAGCCGTTATATGCCGGACATGAGCCAATTAGAGCGGAGTGGGAAGGAAATAGCGTATTGTGTGTCCGTAAGATCATCAGAAGCATCCCGTTTCGGGAAATAGCGGCTGCACCGTCCGTAACCACGCTAGAGCATCCCGAAATCCCGGTGGTGTGAGTGATTGATGAGCAGTCAGTGAAGGGCTCCTTTGCCTTTCCCGGATGCCGCGGTACTGGCACAGGATCGCTTCTTGACCTGCCGGGGACGTTGGCTTATAGTGGGAACAGATGCAAAACTATTATTCGTTTGAGGTGACGGTCTCGATGTCGGAGAAGATTTATGTGGGTGTGGATTTGGGCGGAACCACCATTAAGGTAGGCGTATGCGACTCGGAAGGCAAGCTGGTGCATACCTATGAAGCACCGACCAAAGCGGAGGAAGGCGCAGAGGCGGGGATGGAGCGGATCGCCCAGTATGTGCGCACGGCTGTGGCCGAATCCCCGTATGAGTGGGAGCAGGTAGCTGGAGTAGGTGCGGGTATGGCTGGATTTTTGGACATCCCCAACGGGTTTATCAAGTTCTCCAATAACTTGGACTGGCGCAATGTGCCGGCCAAGCAAATCCTGGAGGAGAAGCTGGGCATTCCGGTCAGGATCAACAATGACGCCAACGTGGCTGCGCTGGGCGAGGCTTGGGGCGGAGCAGGACGGGGCATCGACAATTGTGTGTGCTATACGCTGGGGACAGGTGTAGGCGGCGGTATTATAATTAATGGTAAAATTTACGAGGGCTTCGGCGGTATGGCGGGAGAACTGGGGCATGTGTCCATTGTTTCCGATCTGGAGGCTGTAGCTTGCACTTGTGGGCAAAAGGGCTGCCTGGAGACGGTGTCTTCGGCTACGGGTATTGTACGGATGGCCAAGGACGCTGTAGAACGGGGCGACCGCACGGCGTTGGCGCTGGTAAACCCTATAACCGCCAAGGATGTGTTCGATGCGGGTAAAGCTGGCGATGAGGTTGCGCTGCGGATTATTAACCGGGCTGCTTATTATCTGGGTCGTGCTATGGCCGGCATGGCCGTTATTGTGAATCCCCAGCGGTTTATTGTTGGCGGAGGCGTCTCCAAGGCTGGAGATATTCTGTTTGAGCCTATCCGTGAAACCTTTCGGAAGTATACACCTGAGCATGCGCAGACTGGTGTGGACATTGTCCCTGCCACTTTGGGCAATGATGCCGGTGTGGTAGGTGCAGCCGGTTTGATGCTGGAGTAGGGCGCCTAATCCCTACAAAATGTCTTGTCCGCGGATGGAGGAGGCCAGTTATACATTGCCGTCCGCGAAGCATACAATGTTAGGAAAGAGGAGGAAGCCCGCCATGGAGGACCGGATGGAGCAGGCGATGCTTGTCATCATTACCGGCATGTCAGGCGCCGGCAAAACCATTGCCGTGCAAAGCATGGAGGACCTGGGTTTTTTTTGCGTAGATAACCTGCCTCCTGTCCTGATACCCAAATTTGCCGAGCTGATCCAGCAATCCAACGGCAAAATCGGCCGTGTGGCCCTTGTGATCGATCTCCGGGGCAGAGAGTTCTTTAAGGCCCTGTCCCAATCTCTGCAGGATGTGAAGGATAATTACACCCTGCGTTCCGAGATTCTGTTTCTGGATGCGACGGATACGGTGCTGGTGCAGCGTTATAAGGAAACCCGGCGCAGACACCCCCTTGCCCCAGGCGATGCCCCGTTGGAGGGGATCAGCCAGGAGCGCAAGCTGTTGGAGGAGCTGAAGGGCCTGGCCAACCAGGTCATCGATACCTCCAATTTGAAGCCGGCCCAGCTGAAGGAGCGGATAGCGGCCCGGTTTACCAATGTCGAGGAAAGCAAGCTGTCCCTAAATGTGATTTCCTTCGGCTTCAAATATGGCGTTCCTATTGATGCGGATCTGATTTTTGATGTGCGGTTTTTGCCGAATCCCCATTATGTGGAGGCATTGCGCCCCAATACCGGGATGGATTCGGAAGTCTATGAATACGTGATGAAGTGGAGCGAAACCCAGGAATTCCTGGTGAAGCTTCTGGATATGCTGCACTTCCTGATTCCCCAATACCGCAAGGAAGGCAAAAGCCAGGTGGTCATCGGCATCGGCTGCACTGGCGGCAAACACCGTTCGGTGGCCATTGCCGAATATCTGGGCAAGGTTCTTGGGGAGAGCGAAACGGAGGATGTCCGGGTCCGCCACCGGGATGCCGACCGGGACCGCAAGGTGTAGGGGACTGGCAGCACCAAGGTATTACAGATTGGGGTGGGCTATATGCAACAGCGCAATGGGCGGCTGCCGCGGATCGTGGTGATCGGCGGAGGAACGGGATTATCCGTTATGCTGCGTGGACTCAAAGAAAAGCCTCTGGATATCACCGCCATTGTCACTGTTGCCGATGACGGAGGAAGCTCCGGCATCCTCCGGTCCGAGCTGCAGATGCCGCCGCCGGGCGATATCCGGAATGTTTTGAATGCGCTTGCGGATGTGGAGCCTATGCTCTCCCGCATGCTGGAGTACCGGTTTACGGCCGGGAATGGATTGGCAGGGCACAGCTTGGGTAACCTAATTTTGGCGGCGATGCATGACATTACGGGGGATTTCGTATCCGGCATCAAGGCCTTGTCCCGGGTGCTAGCCGTGCGCGGCCGGGTGCTGCCTACCGCTAACCAGGCCATTGTCCTGAAGGCGGAGATGCAGGACGGCACCATTGTGGAAGGGGAGTCCAAGATTCCGCTTGTAGGCGGCCGGATCAAGCGGGTATTCCTGGAGCCGGATAATGTGGAGCCCTTGCCGGAGGTGCTGGAGGCCATCCGTGAGACGGATGCGATTCTAGTCGGACCGGGCAGCTTGTACACCAGTATTTTGCCGAATCTGATTGTTCCCGGGGTGGCCGATGCCCTGGTGGAGTCCGATGCCATCAAGATCTTTATCTGCAATGTCATGACCCAGCCGGGGGAAACAGACGGCTATTCCGTTAGCGACCATCTGCAGGCGGTTCACGATCATGTTGGTCATCATCTGTTTGATTATGTTATAGTGAATAATGGCGACATTCCTCCCCAAGTGGAGTCGAAATACGCCGAACAGGGCGCAAGCGCCGTAGAGCTGGATCTGGATGAGGTCAAGCGCAGAGGCTATCAGGTGATTGCCGACAGGCTTGTATTGTTCCGGACCTACCTGCGGCATGACGCCGAACGGTTGAGCCACCATATTTATCAGCTGGTGGAGAGCTGGATGTCAAAGAAGAGGTGAGAGGCCATGTCCTTCGCGGCGCAGACGAAGAAGGAGCTTACGCTAATGGAGACAGAGGCCTGCTGCGAGAAGGCGGAATTATCCAGCATGATCCGGATGAACGGCGCAGTCCAAGTATCCAGCCAGAAGGTGGTTCTGGATATTTCCACTGAGAATGCGGCTATTGCCCGGCGGATTTATTCCCTGCTGAAGAAGACGTACCATATCCACATTGAGCTTCTGGTCCGCAAAAAAATGCGACTGAAGAAAAACAACGTCTACATCGTCCGCATCCCGGCCGGGGTGCAGGGCATTCTGTCCGATCTGAAGATCGTCTCCGAAGGGTTTCAATTTACAACAGGCATCGACAAAAGCATCATCAAAGGCAACTGCTGCAAGCGTTCCTACCTGCGTGGGGCTTTTTTGGCCGGAGGATCGGTGAATAACCCCGAAGGGTCCTCGTATCATCTGGAGATATCGTCCATGTACGAGGAGCATTGCCAGGCGCTGGTTGATCTGGCGAACCGGTTTCACCTGAACGCACGCTGCATTGAACGCAAGAAGGGGTTTGTGTTCTACATCAAGGAAGGCCAGAAGATCATCGAATTCTTAAGCCTCATTGGCGCCCATCAGGCGCTCCTGCGGTTTGAGGATATCCGGATCATGAAGGATATGCGCAATTCGGTGAACCGCATCGTCAATTGCGAAACGGCGAATTTAAACAAAACCATCGGCGCGGCGCTGCGGCAGATTGAGAACATCAAGTTCCTGCAGCGGGAGGTGGGGCTTGAGAGCCTGCCGGAAAAGCTGCGGGAGGTGGCGGAAATCCGGCTGCAGTATCCGGACGTGAACCTGAATGAAATCGGCGACTATTTGAAGGGCAATGTGAGCAAATCCGGCGTCAACCACCGCCTTCGGAAAATAGATGAAATGGCGGAGAAGCTTCGCCAATCGTAAATGCCGGGTCCAAAAGCAGCCCAAATTGGCCCATGACGGAAGCAATCGGGAACATACCGCTGAAAATCGGTTCTTTCTCTAGTGTACTTCCGGAAATGATGCTATAATGGTAGAAAATCGTGTTCTTTTCTGTTGTCTCATTTTAATTTCCATAATGTGACAGAGGTTTTTTGCGTTTTCCAACACGGATTTCCTCTTATGAGGCGCAAGCGCTTCAACTCATATAATAGATGGAATAAGTCATTTTTTAGGGGGTATTGGTTCATGTCGAGGCGTCCCGTCGTCGTTAAGTTGAAAACAGGTCTTCATGCTAGGCCCGCCGCCTTGTTCGTGCAAGAAGCTAATAAATTCTCTTCCGAGATTTTCGTGGAGAAGGATGATAAAAAGGTGAATGCAAAAAGCATCATGGGCATTATGAGCCTTGCCATCAGCACCGGCACTGAGGTTCACATCAGTGCGGAGGGAACAGATGCCGAGCAAGCCGTTAATGCGCTTGTCACTCTGGTCAGCAAGGAAGAGCTGGAGAATCAATAACAGGCGGTTGATTTTCCGATGCATCAACCAACACCAACCAAGCTTCCTGAATAGGGAAGCTTTTTTTCGCGTTTGACCAGGATAAGCTCCCGATAACCAACCGACCGGTATTGCGGCCGGTTGGTTTTTTTGTTGCTGCAGAAATCGGCGCATCAGCGGAAAACGGTCAATGCTCCGGGGGCAGCTCCCCAAAAAACCAGTCATATCAAGGGTTTCTGAATTCTGCTGATCGGCAGAAAGGAGTCTATTGTCGCGGCCGTACCGGCCCCTTTAGTATGAAGGTGCATCGGCCACGGCTAAGATCACGCTGCAGAAAGAAGGAAACCAGATGGACAGAGGCACCGCCCAAAGGAACCCGGCCCTAACCGGAACCGCCCTCAAACGCCGCCGCGGATGGTCGTTTGTACGGGATTACCAGCTATACCTGCTGCTTGCGCTGCCGGTTATCTATTTTGTTGTATTCAAGTACATTCCCATGTACGGAGCAGCCATTGCCTTTCAGGACTACAACATCTTCCAGGGGGTAACCGGCAGCGAATGGATCGGCTTCGAGAACTTCCGGCAGCTTTTTGCCATGAGCCAGTTCTATATTGTCGTCCGGAACACGCTGATCCTGAATTTCCTGGATCTGGTGTTTTCCTTCCCCGCCCCGATTCTGCTGGCTATTCTCCTGAATGAACTGAGTGTAGCCTGGTACAAAAAAATCGCCCAGACCATTCTATACCTGCCTCACTTTATTTCATGGATCATTATCGGCGGTCTCGTGTACCAGATGTTCTCCAACAACGGCGGGTTGGTCAACAATATGATTACCTCAATGGGCTTTGACGCCGTTCCCTTCCTCACCAATAAACATGCCTGGCTGCTGGTTTATCTGGGGACGGGCATCTGGCAGAGCGCCGGGTGGGGAACCATCATCTATCTGGCGGCGTTAACCGGCATCAACAAGGAACTGTATGAGGCGGCGGATGTGGACGGCGCAGGCCGGTTGAAGAAGATCTGGCATATCACCCTGCCGGGCATCCGCTCCACGGTGGTGGTGATGCTGATTATGCAGCTGGGCAAAATCATGACCATCGGCTTCGAACGCCCCTTCGTCATGGGCAATACCCTGGTGATGGATTATGCGGAGGTCATCAGCACCTTCGTGTACAAAGCGGGCCTGCAATCGGCGCAGTTCTCCCTGGCTACGGCCATGGGTTTGTTCCAGGCGCTGGTGGGACTGGTGTTCGTCATTATGGCCAATACAATCGCCAAGCGCTTCGGCGAACAAGGCATCTGGTAAGGAGGAAGATCCATGTCAAGCACTGTGCTAAAAAAACAACCGCGCTTCCGGCTCTCCGATGGGGTTATCATGCTGGTCATCGGCTTGGCTATCCTGCTGTGCCTTCTGCCCTTCCTGCATATCATCGCCATCTCCTTCAGCGAAAAGCAGTATATCCTGTCCAACAAGGTGACCTTTTTCCCCCGGGGACTGGACCTGCATCCCTACCAGATTGTCTTCACTGATGCAAGAATGCTGTGGTCCATGGGGCTGACCATTGTACTGACCGTGGCCTATACCGTGATCAGCATGGTGATGAGCATTGCCGCCGCCTATCCGCTCACCAAGGACCGGCTGAAGGGAAAAACTTTTTTTATGATGCTGATTGTGTTCACCATGTTCTTCAGCGGCGGGATGATTCCCGAATATCTGCTGGTGAAGCAGCTGGGGCTGCTGGACAGCTTGAATGCGCTGATTTTTCCCGGGATGATCAGCGCCTTCAACCTGATTATTCTGAGGACCTTCTTCTTGTCCATTCCCGCCAGTTTGGAGGAATCCGCCTATATCGACGGCAGCTCCCATATCGGCACCCTGCTCCGGATCGTGCTGCCGCTCTCCCTGCCGGTGCTGGCTACCTTAAGCCTGTTCTATGCGGTGTCTCGGTGGAACGGCTTTATGGATGCACTGTTCTATATCACCAAAGCCGACCTGTATCCCATCCAGCTGAAATTGTACCAGGTAGTCATGAACAGCATGGTGACGGATCTGACGGCACAGGAAGGGGCCTCCCAGGTGGAGGTGGTGCCCGAAAGCATCAAGGCCGCCAGCATCATGTTCGCGACGGTGCCCATTCTGTTGGTATATCCGTGGCTGCAGCGTTATTTTGTGTCCGGGATTATGATCGGTGCGGTGAAGGGATAACAGTCTTGAAAACTTGTTATTACAGGGTTGCCCCTCTGTTTCCTGGAGGTAAAATAACCATCGCGTTGAAATGATAAGTAAAGGGGAGTTCACCAATGCAACTGAAGCACAAAAAATGGTTTGGGATTTCCACATCCGTTCTCTTGTTGGCCGGTTTGCTGTCCGCCTGCTCCGGCAAGGATGATTCCGCATCACCCGCAACAGCCAGTCCCGGCAGTGGTTCAACGGCAAGCAAGGATCCCGTCACCCTGAAGGTGGAGGTGTTCGACCGGGGGAATGCTCCGGCCGGCGCCGGTCCCGTGGACAATAATTTCTGGACCCAATGGATCCAGAAGAATTTCGGCGATCCGAATAACATCAAGCTGCAATTTGTGCCGGTTCCCCGGAATCAGGAGGTGGATAAGCTGAACGTGCTGATGTCCACCAACGATGCTCCCGATATTGTGTTTACCTACGATCTGAACACCATCAACAATTATGTGAAAAGCGGCGGGTTGACCGACCTGGGCAAGCTCATCGATGAGCATGGACCGAACCTGAAGAAATTCCTGGGTGATGAAGTGCTGAAATACGGGATTTTCAGCGGCAAACAGTATACCATCCCCGCGAAGAGAACGCTACAGTTCACCCAATCCTCCTATATCCGCAAGGATTGGCTGGATAAGCTGGGGCTGCCCGTGCCCACCACCACCGAGCAATTTTACAATGCGATGAAAGCGTTTAAGGAGAAGGACCCGGGCCAAACCGGCGGTAAGGTTATTCCTTATGATTTCGCCGCATTAAACGGCACCGTCATCACCACCCCGTCCGTGCTGATCAACTCCTTCGTGAAGAAAATGTCCGAGGAGGACCGTTATGCTTTATCTGCCACCAATATGCCGGAAATTATGAAGCCCGGTTACAAGGAAGGGCTCCAGTTTGTCAACAAGATGAATGCGGAGGGCTTAATCAATCCGGACTTCGCCTTGGATAAGGACGGCAAAAGCTTCGAGCGGGACATCGCCAACGGACTGGTAGGCTCCTTTACCGCCTTGGCTGCCCATGTAAACCTGATGGGAACCGGCAATGTTTTCGACACCATGAAAAAGAATGTTCCGGACGCCGAGTATGTGGCCATGGACCCCTTCACGGATGCAGACGGCAAACATCCCAAGGCGATTTATGATCCGACCGGGGTTTTTATGATGGTGCCGAAGAACAGCAAACATGCGGTGGAAGCCGTCAAATACCTGGACTGGATGTCGAAGCCGGATGTCTTGTTCACCCTGACCAATGGGATGGAAGGGCAGCACTACACCCTGGAAAACGGCTTGCCTAAGGCCATCACCACGGACGAGGCCAAAAAGACCTTTTATAATAACAGCGATATCGCCATTGTCATTAACGGTAAGGATTTCGGATCCCTGGACAAAAACCTTGAAGCGGTGGCGCTCTCCTTCCCCGCCTATAAGGATCTGGCCAAACAAACCATGTTAAACGGGCTGAAGGACGGTTTTACGAACCCGCGTTTTGAACGGCCGATTGACGCCGAGCTGAAATATAACAAAACCTTAAACGACAAGCTGCAGGAGATTCTCGTCAAGAGCATTCTGGCGAAGCCGGAGGAGTTCAGCAAAACCTTCGACACCATGTCCCAGGAATACCTCAAGCTGGGCGGGCAGGCGGTTATCGATGAGCGCAGAGCCGCGTATAAGGAAATGAAAAAGTAACGAAAAGGGAGTGGGGAGATGAAGGCACGGGGGTCCAGCTACATCAAGCGCATGCTGCTTTCTTATCTCCCCATCCTGTTTGTGACCGTCAGCATGCTGATCTTTATCTTCATGTCCATCATTAATGGTATTTATGGCCGCAATGCCATGCAGGCCAACCGTGTGACAGCAGCTTTTATCGTGAACACGGTGGACAGCACGCTGAAGGGCATCCTGATGGATACGCAAAAAATGACGGAAACCGATGACAGGCTCCGCCGGTATTTCGAAGCGCCCTCCGACCGGGAGCTGGAATACGATGTGTCCAATCTCTTAACCACCATCATCGTCCGGTACGGGCTCATCGATTCCATCTATGTCTACCGGGCCAAGGACGGCAGGGTGCTGGACCAGAGTGCCATCCGCCCCATCGAGGAATTTCCCGATAAGGCGTATATCCGCAGCTCCATTGAACAGATTGTGCCGTCAGGCTGGACCTCGCCCCGGCTGAAGCAGACCGACGGGATTGAGCGGTCGGCCCCGGTTACGTCCCTGGTGCTCAAGGTCCCGCGGGATTCCGGGAGTCTTGGGCTTGTGGCGGTGAATATCAAAATCTCGGCCTTGGAATCCTTCATCCGCCAGATGATCAACCAGGATGTGGCGGAGGCTCAGGTGACGGATGCCCAAGGGAGGGCCTTTTTTACGGAACGCGGCGGAATTGCCCATAATGGCCTGAATGCGGATAAAATATCCGAATACACCAGCTGGAAATATACCATCAGCATCAAAAACGGCAAATGGCTGGATTATTTGTTCCACGGCAATACCGTCTGGCTGGCCTTAGGCGTATTGTCCATCCTATTTGCGATCAGCTCCACACTATATGTGACCCGGCGAAGCTATAAGCCCATTGAAGCGATTCTGCACCGCATTGACCGGTTCACCTCTATTGTCCGGCCCGGCGAAACGAAGGTGAGCAAGAACGAGTTTGCCTTTATTGATCAGGCCATCGAACGGTTGATTACGAAAAATATGGATTTTCAGGAAAAGCAGCAGGAGCATCTGGTAATCCGGCGGCAGCAGTTTTTGCAGATGCTGCTGAAGGGTGAGTATGAGGAGGAACGGGCTCTTTGGGAGCAGGAGTGGCAGCATTTTGGCCTGGCGGAGGGGCAATATATTGTCGCGCTTCTGGAGCTGGACCATTATGTGCAGTTCGGCCTGAAATATAACCCCAGCGACCAGTCTCTGTTCAAGTTTATTATCAGCAGTGTAGCGGTGGAGATAGCGGAGCAGAACGGCCAGCGGGTGGTTTCGGAATGGATCTCCAAAAACCAGTTTATCCTGCTTCTGATTTCCCGGGACGGTGCGGGGCTGGAGCATCACATCCTGCAGATCGCCGAGCAGATCCGGGCTTGGGTGGAGAGGTATTTGGACTTTACGGTTACCATCGGGATCGGGCTGGCGGCAGGCAATGAGGAAGCCATCAGCCGGTCCTTCCACGAGGCCATGACTGCAGTGAGCCGGAAGGTGACCTTGGGTGTTAACCGGATTATCCATACGGTGGAGGCCAAGGACAAGACGGACAGCGAGTGGTTCGCTTATCTGGAGATGATCCGCACCATTGTCCGCAAAATCCGCATGCTGGAGACGGAGTGGTCCGATGAGCTGGAGCTGCTGTTCAATGAAATGGCGGTGCAGCAGCTCCGCAAGGAGGATGTGGAACGGCTGTTGAATTACCTGGTGTTTCAGCTGGAGTTTGAGCTGGAAGGGACGCTTCCGGGGGAGGCGAAGTCCTGGTTCCTGGAGGCAAAGCCGGAATTGCTGCTTGCGCTGAAGCAGGCGGACACGCTGAAGCAGCTGGAGGGCTGTTTTACGGCAACCCTCCGGCGGATCGCCGGGCATGTGGAGGAGTTGGCCCAAAGCAGGCGCCATATCACCCTGATGAAGGAAGTGAGGGACTATGTAGCGGCCCATTACACCGACCCCAATCTGTCCTTAACCATGCTCAGCGACCGGTTCCAAATCAACGGCAAGTACCTGAGCCAGCTGTTCAAGGAGAGCATCGGCCAGAACTTCCTGGATTTCCTGATCGGGCTGCGGATCGAGGGGGCCAAGCGGCTGCTCCTGGAGTCCGACCAGTCGGTGCAGGATATCTCCGAGGCGGTGGGGTATCTGAATACCACCTCCTTCATCCGGGTATTCCGCAAAACAGTCGGCATGTCCCCCGGACAGTACCGGGAGTCCCGGCCAAGAGGACAGGAGCCGGGGGGGACCGCCGGTTAATTCGTTGCCGATGGCTTGCCGCCGAACAAATAAGCCGCCATCATGTCCGTGAGACTGCCGATCAGCGCCTCATCGGGTATGGTGGTTTGGGCATGGGCGATAAGATCAATAATCCGCCGGGTTGAAAAATAAACGACAGCCGCCGCGGCAGGGGAATCCTCTACCTGCAGCTCTTGTTGGATTTTTCCCAAAAAGATCCTGCACAGGCGGATGCCTTGTTCATTGATGTCCACAAAAATCTGCTGGAGCTCCTCGTCTCCCTCCCCCAGAATATTGAGATCCGGCTCCAGGAAGTCGAATTGATGATGAGCCTCCAAAATCAGCAATATCACCCTCCGCACCAATTCCCTTTTTTCCAATAGCAATGCCAGCAGGCTGTTGATTCCGTCATCCAGCATCCGCTGGAAGGTGGTAAAGCAGTTCCGGTACATCTCCACGAAAAGCTGGCGCTTATCGGTGTAATAGGAGTAAAAGCTTCCGGTAGCGACTCCCGCCGTCTTGGCGATTTCCTTGGCGTTGGTTTGGAAGTAGCCCTTTTCCCGGAAGAGCTCCAAACCTGCATCCATAAGCTTCTGTTTGGTTTCGACGCTCCGTTGCTGCTGGGGAAGCCGGGATTTATCCGGCTTTTTTTGTTTTACCGGTTCTTCTGTTTGCATGTGTGCATCACCTATTCTTTATTGTAAGCGATGCCTTCCTGTTGTCAAATTGAAATATGAACTAAAGTTCAATTTTATGTTGACACTTGCTGGAGGCGCTCCTATAATCAAAACATGAACTTTAGTTCAATTTTTGTATAGGGGTGATGAACATGCAATTGACAGGCTGGAGACGCACGGTTGCCTTTGTTGCGATTATTCTGGGCTTCTTTATGGCCTTACTGGATTCCACCATTGTGAACGTGGCTTTGCCGGATATGACGAAGTCCTTTCATTCAGGAATGGAGCATATGTCATGGGTGGTAAACGGGTACAATCTTGCTTTTGCCGTATGTCTGATTACGGCTTCACGGCTTGCCGATCAATTCGGCCGGAAAAAGCTGTTTATTATTGGAGTTGCCGGATTTGTGGTATCCTCCGCGTTGGTGGGAATGGCCAGCACGTTGCCTATGCTGGTGACGTTCCGGGTTATCCAGGGAATGGCCGCCGCCATTGTGGTGCCTGTAACCATTCCCTTGGCCGTGAATCTGTTTCCGCCGCAGATGCGGGGCTTGATTCTGGGGGTATGGGGCGGCATCTCCGGGCTGGCGGCGGCCAGCGGACCCACCCTGGGCGGCATTCTTACGGACGCTATGGGCTGGCAGGCCGTATTCTATGTAAATTTGCCCATAGGCCTGATCTGCCTGCTGCTGTCAGTACGGCTGCTGCGGGAGTCCGTCGATCCGTCGGCAGGACGGGGGATCGACTGGCTGGGGATGGGGCTGCTTACCGGGGCCATGTTCAGCCTGAATTATGCACTGATCCAAGCCAATGATTGGGGCTGGCGGTCACCGGGGCTGCTGGGGTTTTTGGCGGCGGCTGCGGTGATGGCAGCGGGTTTTGTCCTGGCGGAGCGGCGGTTGAAAAACCCCATGCTGCCCTTATGGCTGTTCCGGATCGGCACCTTCAACTGGGCGTGTTTGACCCTGCTTTTGATTGGCGCCGGGGTAATGGCTCCGAGCTTCCTGATGTCGTACTTTCTAACTGGCCTCATGGGCAAAAGCGTGCTCCACGCCGGGCTGATCATCTCCGCCATGCCCTTGGCGTCCATGGTGGTATCCGCCAGTGTGGGGGCGTTGACCAACCGCTTCGGCAGCCGGCTGTTCGTAGGCACCGGCATGGCGGTGCTTGCTGTGTCTACCTGGCTGCTGGGTGACCTTACCGCAGCCTCGCCGCTCTCCGCCATCGTCTGGCGGCTGGCCATGTTCGGTGTGGGTATGGGGCTGGCTATGGCGCCGGTGATGGGCTCGGTGATCCGCAATGTACCCGAGGAGAAAATCGGCATCGCCTCCGGTGTGGCCAATATGACCCGGGCTTTGGGCGCGGTAATGGGTGTAGCGCTGCTGGTGATGGTGCTGAATCAGGCTGTGGCGGACAATACGGTGAAGGCGAGGCAGGACATATCTGTATGGGTGGCTGCTGAGGAGAAGCTGCCCGCTGAGGCAAAGGCTGATCTGGCAGCGCAGATGGACGGGGCGGGTGCTTCCGGTGTTGCGGCGGAGGCGGTCCTGCGGGGCTGGGTGGAGCGTTATCCCGCAGGAGCGGAGCTTGCTGCCCGGATTGGCGGTAGGATGCAGGAGGCATCAGCCGCTTCCTTCGCCAGAGCCTTCCATCTGGGTGGAGCCGTTCTGCTGGCGGGGATTGTGGCCGGGCTGTTATCTGATAAAAGGAAAAGCCGTATTGCTGCGGAGGGCTCTGCGTCTGTGACGGCTGCAGCAGGCTCCGCGGAAGGGTGAAGGCTCGCGGTGCTGCTTCATAAAGCCCCAAAACCCCCGGTTCAGGAACCGGGGGTTTTGGGTATTAAGGGAAAGAAGCTTATTTGGCGCGGGTCGGCTCAATGACTTTATCAATCAGGCCGTACTTCAGCGCTTCTTCGGCGCTCATGAAGTTGTCGCGGTCGGTGTCTTTCTCGATGCGCTCGAAGGGCTGTCCGCTGCGCTCCGCCAGGATGTGATTGAGCTTGTCGCGCATCTTGATGATGCGGTTAGCGCGGATTTGGATGTCCGAGGCCTGGCCTTCGGCGCCGCCCAGCGGCTGGTGAATCATCACTTCGCTGTTGGGAAGGGCGAAGCGTTTGCCTTTGGCACCCGCGGTCAGCAGGAATGCACCCATGGAGGCGGCCATACCGACACAGATGGTGGAGACATCCGCTTTGATGAACTGCATGGTATCATAGATAGCCATACCGGAGGTGATGGAACCGCCGGGGGAGTTAATGTACAGATGGATGTCCTTCTCGGGGTCCTGGGCATCCAGGAACAACAGCTGGGCGACGATGGCGTTGGCTACGGCGTCGTTGATGGCGCTGCCCAAAAAGATGATGCGGTCCTTCAACAGGCGCGAATAAATGTCATAGGCTCTTTCGCCTCGTCCGTCTTGTTCTACGACCATAGGTATCAAACTCATGTTGCAATTCCCTCCTTTAAAATGTTCATCTTCAGGTGGATCATATGCCGGTGTGAAGGGTGTTTCCCTTCACGTTAAGACCATATTAAGTCAACGAAGGTCAAAAGTCAATTAAGGTCAAAGAAATCTGCAGCACGGTAAAATATACAAAAAAACAGCCTTGCGGCTGCTTGGTTTTGAAGGAATATTATGGCGCACCCGCGAGGAATTGAACCTCGATCTCAGGCTTCGGAGGCCTGCGTCATATCCATTGGACCACGGGTGCATATAGGTGTAACGGCCACATCGCCCTTGCAGGCATTTTTGGCGGCAAGTGTTATTATATGATAGGCGGAGACAAATTGCAAGTGCTTGTTCGAAGAATCGCAGGAGGAATTTTTGCGGCTGCAGACCGGGAGATTGCCTGGGCAAGGGAATAGGAGATGTCCCGGGCAGGAGGATGGAAGAGGCGGGGGGCAGGATGGGAAAGGCAGGAGGCAGGATAAGACGGCGGGGGAAATATCTCGGCGGGAGGATGGAAAAGGAGAGGCTGGATTCAGGATGGGAAGGCAGGAGGATGGAGGGGAGTGGCAAGAGCACGATGGGGGAACTACTGTGGATTGGCACGGCAGACCGGTCGGAGCGCTAACGGAACTGAGAAGCCCTTAGCGGCCGAAAACCCGCGTATTTACTTTGTAACGGAACTCAAACACCCTTACAGCTCTTCAAGGCGAGGTTTACCAGTAAAATTGTGCTCTAAGAGACGCTCAGTTCCGTTACAGCTGGAGATGAGGCTAAATTGTGCTCTAAGAGACGCTCAGTTCCGTTACAGCTGGAGGAACTGTCAAAAACCCTGCTCACTAGTGCCGCATACTTGCGTTACGGCTGGAGATTAGTCTACATCATGTTTTAAGAGTCACATTTTTCCGTTACCCGTCATGGGGGAGACACACTCGTTCATATTAGAGTCATGTTTAGTTGAAGGTTGGCTCTAAACCCGCCTCAAGAACAGCCGGCGCGCAAACTTTAGTCCACCCCTGGGGCCGTCCTGAGTTCCTTCCTGTTGGTGGAGCCGTACAAGCTACATTAGAATTAATATTCCTGCCGTATTCTACCTTTATTGACGCCGCTTACATCCTTGAGAGCCCTGCTATTATGGGCAAAACACGCCGCGTTCAATTCGCCTGTGGTTAAAAACTTTACAATTGAAAGCGCCGCCGTATTCTTGCATTTTCCAAGGAAGAGGAATACAATGTAAGAGGCTAGAGAATCTATGTCGAATGGCGCCGCCATTCCTAGCTGGGACTAAAGATGTAAGAGCGGGACATTTCCGGTCCAATACCCTGTCCAGGAGTGAGAAGATGAGGTCCGTGCTCGATATTCAGAAGCAGCTTCTGCCCGATTTAATGGACACCATGAGGAAGCGCTACACGATCCTGCATCACATCATGCTCTCCAAGGTAGTCGGACGGAGAACACTCGCTTCCTCGTTGGATATGACGGAGAGAGTGCTGCGCAGCGAAGTGGATTTTCTCAAAGCCCAAGGCCTTCTTGATGTGGAAAGCTACGGTATGCGGATCAGCGAATCCGGCCGCAGCCTGCTGGAAGCCATTGAACCTATGGTCCGGGAGCTGTTTGGGCTCTCTGAGCTGGAGGATCGGCTGAAGGAGCGCTTCGGCATGGAACAGGCTGTGGTGGTCCCGGGCGATTCGGATACTTCGCCGTATGCGAAGATCGAATTGGGACGGGCCGGCGCGGCGGCAGTCCGCAAGATGGCGGTCCGCGAGGGTGTTATTGCCGTTACCGGCGGTTCCACAATGGCGGAGGTGGCCGCTCATATGAGCCCCAGCCCGCAGCTGAAGGCAAGTCTGTTTGTTCCGGCACGGGGCGGCTTAGGTGAAAGCCTGGATTTCCAGGCCAATACCATTGCCTCCACCATGGCCAAGAAAACAGGCGGCCAGTACAGATTGATGCATGTCCCCGATCATCTGGGGGAAGAGGCGTACCTGTCCTTGATACAGGAGCCCCATATCCAAGAAATTGTTCAGGTGATCCACCAAGCCAGAATGCTTGTGCATGGAATCGGGGAAGCTAGTGTTATGGCCAGAAGAAGGAAGATCGACAGCGCCACCATTGAGTCCCTGAAGCGGGAAGGTGCGCTGGCCGAAGCATTTGGCTATTATTTTGACGCGTCTGGCAAGGTGGTCCACCGCATGCCGACTGTAGGGCTCAAGCTGGAGGATATCCAGAAGACTCAAGCGGTTATAGCAGTGGCGGGCGGGCGCTCCAAGGCCCCCAGTATCGCCGCAGTCATGAAATTCGGCTGCCATGTGCTGGTGACTGACGAAGCTGCAGCCATCTCCATTCTGGAGACTAACTAAAGCGCAGCGTTTAAGAGCGTTATCCTGACGGTTCTAACGGATCCGTCTTGAGATAATAATTTATTTTTAGGAGGAAACAATCAATGAGTGTTAAAGTGGGCATTAACGGTTTTGGACGTATCGGCCGTCTGGCATTCCGTCGCATTCAAGAAGTAGAAGGAATCGAAGTTGTTGCAATCAACGACTTGACTGACGCGAAAATGCTGGCTCATCTTTTGAAATATGATACCACCCAAGGTCCTTTCAAGGGCGAAGTTGAAGTACATGACGGTTTCTTCAAGGTTAACGGCAAAGAAGTTAAGGTTCTGGCTAACGCTAAGCCGGAAGAACTTCCTTGGGGCGACCTGGGCGTTGAAATCGTTCTGGAATGCACAGGCTTCTTCGTAACTCAAGAAGCTGCTGAGAAGCACCTGAAGGGCGGCGCTAAGAAGGTTGTTATCTCCGCTCCTGCTACAGGCGAAATCAAGACTGTTGTTTACAACACCAACCATGAAATCCTGGACGGCTCCGAGACTGTAATCTCCGGCGCTTCCTGCACCACAAACTGCCTGGCTCCGATGGCTAAGGCTCTGAATGATAACTTCGGTATCGTTCAAGGCTTGATGACCACCATCCACGCTTACACTGGCGACCAAAACACCCTGGATGCTCCGCACCGCAAGGGCGACTTCCGTCGTGCCCGTGCCGCTGCTGAAAACATCATCCCGAACACCACCGGTGCTGCTAAGGCAATCGGCCTGGTCATTCCGGAACTGAAGGGCAAGCTGGACGGCGCCGCTCAACGTGTACCGACTCCGACAGGCTCCCTGACTGAGCTGGTTACTGTTCTGGAGAAGAAAGCAACTGTTGACGAAATCAACGCTGTTATGAAGGCTGCTGCCAACGAATCCTTCGGCTACACCGAAGACGAAATCGTGTCCTCCGACGTAATCGGCTGCACCTACGGCTCCCTGTTCGACGCTACTCAAACCAAGATCCTGACTGTTGGCGACAAGCAACTGGTTAAGACTGTTTCTTGGTACGACAACGAAATGTCCTACACCGCCCAATTGATCCGCACCTTGGAATACTTCGCAAAGCTGGTTAAGTAAAACCATAATTGGGTGAACAACCAAAGAGCGGAACAGACGGTAGTCTCTTCCGCTCTTCAAACTGAATGAAGGTATCCATACCCGGATACTTGATTTTTCACTTTTTAGGCGGAGGTTAGACAAATGAACAAGAAGAGCATTCGTGACGTGGCCGATCTGGCCGGCAAACGCGTGTTTGTCCGCGTGGACTTCAACGTACCGCTGGAGAACGGCGTCATCACTGACGATACCCGGATCCGGGAAACCCTTCCTACCATTAAGTACCTGATCGAAAAAGGCGCCAAGGTTATTCTGGCTTCCCACATGGGCCGTCCCAAGGGTGAGTTCGTGGACAGCATGCGTCTGACTCCGGCTGCCGTCCGTCTGGGCGAACTGCTGGGCAAACCGGTTGCCAAGGCTGATGAAGCTGTAGGCGATGCTGTGAAGGCTCAAATCGCCGAACTGAAGAACGGCGATGTGCTGGTTCTGGAAAACGTCCGTTTCTACAAGGGCGAAGAAAAGAACGATGCCGAGCTGGCCAAGCAATTCGCTGAGCTGGCTGACCTGTTTGTGAACGATGCCTTCGGTGCTGCTCACCGTGCGCACTCCTCCACTGCAGGTATTGCACAATATCTGCCGGCCGTATCCGGTCTCCTGATGGAGAAGGAATTGGACGTGTTGGGTAAGGCTCTGTCCAATCCGGAGCGTCCGTTCACCGCCATCATCGGCGGCGCTAAGGTAAAGGACAAGATCGATGTTATCGACAACCTGATCAACCTGTCCGACAACCTGATCCTGGGCGGCGGTCTGTGCTTCACCTTCCTGAAGGCCCAAGGCTACAGCATTGGCGCTTCCATGCTGGATGAAGAGAAGATCGAATTGGCCAAGACCTTCATTAATAAGGCCAAGGAAAAAGGCGTTAACCTTTTGATCCCGATCGACGTTGTGGTAGCCGACAAGTTCGATGCCAACGCTGAAACCAAAATTGTTGACGTGGACGCGATTCCGGACGGCTGGTTGGGTCTGGACATCGGACCGAAAACCTCCAAGATCTATGCCGACACCATCAAGAACTCCAAGCTGGTTGTTTGGAACGGACCGATGGGCGTATTCGAAATGGACGCTTTTGCAGCCGGCACCAAGGCTGTAGGCGAAGCTTGTGCGGAAACCGCAGGCTATACCGTTATCGGCGGCGGCGACTCTGCAGCTGCGGTTGAGAAGTTCAACCTGGGCAGCAAGATGGACCATATCTCCACCGGCGGCGGCGCTTCCCTGGAGTTCATGGAAGGCAAGGCTCTTCCGGGCGTTGTAGCCCTCAACGACAAGTAAGAAGTTTTGAATTTTCGGGGTCCCCGCAAAGTAATCGGATTAAACTTCGAAGGTTATGCTTCACTTTGTGGGGAATTTATGGATAAGGAGGGGACCTCTGTGAGCAGAACACCTATCATTGCCGGCAACTGGAAAATGTTCAAAACCGTCAAGGAAGCGGTAGCCTTCGCTGATGAAGTGAAGGGCAAGGCTGAGCTTGCAGGCGTGGAGAGCGTGGTTTGCGCCCCGTTCACTAACCTGCCGGCCCTTGTACAGGCTTTCCAAGGCACCACCATCAAGGTTGGCGCGCAAAATCTTCACTTCGAGGACAATGGCGCCTACACCGGCGAAATCAGCGGGATCATGCTGAAGGATCTGGGCGTGGAGTATGTCATTATCGGCCACTCCGAGCGCAGAGCTTATTTTGCAGAAACCGACGAAATCGTCAACAAGAAGGTTCTGGCAGCCTTCAAGCACGGCTTGACTCCGATTCTCTGCGTAGGCGAGAAGCTGGAGGAGCGCGAAGCAGGTGAAACCAAGGAAGTGTGCCGGGTGCAAACCGTGGCCGCGCTGAACGGTCTGACTGCCGAGCAAGCTGCTCAAACCGTCATCGCTTATGAGCCCATCTGGGCCATCGGCACCGGCAAATCCTCTACTGCGGAGGACGCAAACGAAGTCATCAGCTACATCCGCAGCGTGGTGGCCGAACAATTCAACGGCGAAGTGGCGCAGGCTGTCCGTATCCAATACGGCGGCAGCGTGAAGCCGAACAACATCAGCGAATATATGGCCAAGGCCGATATTGACGGAGCCCTTGTAGGCGGCGCCAGCCTGGAGCCGGCTTCCTACATCGCGCTGGTGGAAGGAGCGAAGTAAGATGGCAAGACCCAAACCGGTAGCATTGATTATTCTGGACGGCTTCGGATTGCGCGACGGCGTTCAGGGGAATGCTGTCGAACAAGCCAAAAAGCCCAACTATGACCGCATTAAGGCTGAATACCCGTATACCACCCTCACCGCTTGCGGCGAGGCTGTAGGTTTGCCGGAAGGCCAAATGGGCAACTCTGAAGTTGGACACTTGAATATCGGCGCAGGCCGGATCGTGTATCAGGACCTGACCCGCATTACCAAGTCCGTCCGCGACGGAGATTTCTACGAGAATGAAACCCTGCTGGGTGCGGTCCGCCACGCCAAGCAAAACGGCACCAAGCTTCACCTGTACGGGCTGTTGTCCGATGGCGGTGTTCACAGCCACATCGCGCATCTGTTCGCGCTTCTGGAGCTGGCCAAGAAGGAAGATCTGAAGGAAGTTTACATCCATGCTTTCTTGGACGGCCGGGACGTTGCGCCGGACAGCGCCAAGAAGTACATGGAGCAGCTGGTTGCCAAGACGGAGGAGCTGGGTGTTGGCCACATCGCTACTGTCCAAGGCCGTTATTATGCCATGGACCGTGACAAGCGCTGGGAGCGCGTGGAGAAATCCTACCGCGCGATGGTGTACGGCGAAGGCCCAACCCATACCGATCCGGTTAAGGCGATTGAGGAAAATTACGAAAAGGCGATCTACGACGAGTTCGTGCTGCCTACCGTCATTGTGGATGGCGAAGGCAAACCGCTGACGAAGGTAGAGTCCAACGATTCTGTGATTTTCTTCAACTTCCGTCCCGACCGTGCCATTCAGCTGTCCCTGGTGTTCACCAACGAAGACTTCCAAGGCTTCGACCGTGGTCCGGGACGCCCGCTGAACCTGCACTATGTATGTATGACTGTTTTTGCCGAAACGGTGAAGGGCTTCGTGGCCTATTCCCCTAAGAACCTGGACAACACCCTGGGTGAAGTGCTGGTTCAAAACGGACTCAAGCAGCTGCGTACAGCGGAAACAGAAAAATATCCTCACGTGACCTTCTTCTTCAGCGGCGGACGTGATGTGGAGCTGCCGGGAGAGAAGCGTGTGCTGATCAACTCGCCGAAGGTTGCCACTTATGACCTGCAGCCGGAGATGAGCGCATACGAGCTGGCTGCTTCCACTGTGAAGGAAATCCAGTCCGGTGAGCATGACGTGATTATCCTGAACTTCGCCAACGCGGACATGGTCGGCCACTCCGGTATGCTGGAGCCCGCCATCAAAGCCGTGGAAGCTGTTGACGAATGCCTCGGCCAGGTGCTGGACGCCATTCACGCTGCAGGCGGGGTTGCGCTGATCACAGCCGACCACGGCAACGCCGAAACCGTCCGCAATCCGGATGACAGCCCGAACACGGCGCATACCACAAGCCCGGTTCCGTTTATCATCACTGACCGGACCTTCACACTGCGCTCCGGCGGCATCCTGGCGGATATCGCACCGACCATGCTGGATATTCTGGGCGTTGCGGCTCCTGCCGAAATGACCGGCACCACCCTGATCGAAAGCAAGTAAGCTTATGGCAAGGCGTAAGGCCCGGCTTGGAGGCTTGCGCTCGAGAAGCAGCATCCGCCGGTACAACACACATATCTCAATAGAAGGAGCGATTACCCATCATGACCATTATCTCCGACGTATACGCACGGGAAGTATTGGACTCCCGCGGCAATCCGACAGTAGAAGTAGAAGTATACCTGGAATCCGGCGCAGTAGGCCGCGCTATCGTTCCCTCCGGCGCTTCCACCGGCGCACACGAAGCTGTTGAGCTCCGTGACAACGACAAGTCCCGTTACCTGGGCAAAGGCGTTCTGAAGGCTGTTGAAAACGTGAACGACGTGATCGCTCCCGAAATCATCGGTCTGGACGCTCTTGACCAAGTCGGCATCGACACCAAGATGATCGAACTGGACGGCACCCACAACAAGGGCAAGCTGGGCGCTAACGCCATCCTGGCTGTATCCATGGCTGTAGCACGCGCTGCTGCAGACGCACTGGACGTTCCGCTGTATGTGTACCTGGGCGGCTTCAACGCCAAGACTCTGCCGGTTCCGATGATGAACATCGTTAACGGCGGCGCACATGCCGACAACAACGTAGACGTTCAAGAATTCATGATCCTGCCTGTTGGCGCTGAGTCCTTCAAGGAAGCTCTCCGCACCGGCGCAGAAATCTTCCACAACCTGAAGACTGTTCTGAAGGAAAAGGGCTTGAATACTGCAGTAGGCGACGAAGGCGGCTTCGCTCCGAACTTCGGCTCCAACGAAGAAGCTCTCTCCACCATCCTTGTGGCTATTGAGCGCGCTGGCTACAAGCCGGGCGTTGACGTATTCCTGGGTATGGACGTTGCTTCCACCGAGTTCTTCAAGGATGGCAAGTACCACCTGGAAGGCGAAGGCAAATCCTTCACCTCCGCTGAGTTCGTTGACCTGTTGGCTTCCTGGGTTGACAAGTACCCGATCGTTACCATCGAAGACGGCTGCTCTGAAGATGACTGGGAAGGTTGGAAGCTGCTGACCGAGAAGCTGGGCAGCAAGGTTCAACTGGTTGGCGACGACCTGTTCGTAACTAACACCACCCGTCTGGAGAAGGGTATCGACGAAAACATCGGTAACTCCATCCTGATCAAGGTTAACCAAATCGGTACCTTGACTGAAACCTTCGACGCCATCGAAATGGCTAAGCGCGCTGGCTACACTGCTGTTGTTTCCCACCGTTCCGGTGAGTCCGAAGACAGCACCATTGCTGACATCGCTGTAGCTACCAACGCCGGCCAAATCAAGACTGGCGCGCCTTCCCGTACTGACCGTGTGGCCAAGTACAACCAATTGCTGCGCATCGAAGACGAGCTGTCCTATGTAGCTCAATATGCCGGCAAGAAGGCATTCTACAACCTGAAGAAATTCAAGTAATATAACAGCTTCCGCTTCGCGGCGGAGCTCAAGGGCATGCGGCAGGGTTTCCTGCTGCATGCTTTTTTTGTATTTCCGCCTATTTGCATCCTTTTCCCATATAAGCTAGGATAAAGGAAATGACGGCAGCGATGGCGGATCAGGCGTTCAGCCGGACGGCCCGCTTAGGAGGAGGAACAGCAGATGAGCAAATGGATGCTGACGGTGTTGTTTTTGATTGGCTCTGTGTTTGTCACCAATCTCATTCCGTTCTCCTCGTTCTTCCGCTATCTGGACACCATGATCCATGAATTCGGCCATGCGGCGGCAACCCTGCTTTTGTCCGGCAAGGTCATGTATATCGAGCTGTACGCGGACCACAGTGGCGTCACCCGCAGCCTCATCACCAAACCCTGGTCACGCATTCCTGTGGGACTGGCGGGGTATATGAGCGCCTCCTTGTTTGCGTGGCTGCTGTTTGCCCTGAATGGCCGCAGCCGGCAAAAAGAAGGTTTGTACACCATCACCCTGCTGGCGGTGGTATCCCTGGTTTTGTTCGTACGCAATGGCTATGGCATGATGTGGCTGGCCGGTTTTATCGCTCTGAACGTGGTGATTCTGCTGTGGGGCAACCGGATTGTCATGAAATGGTACTACCTGGTGCTGGCCTTCCTGACGCTGGAGGAATCGGTTTCCGGCGCGTTGTATATCCTCATATTGGCGATAAACCGCCCCGGTCAGGCTGGAGACAGCACTCTGCTGGCGCAGGCCAGCGGCATTCCCGCTCCGGTATGGGGTGTTTGGTTTCTCCTGTTCGCCCTGTGGTGCGCCAAACGCGCGCTGCAATGCTTCTTCGGCAAACGCCGCTCCCGCTCCCGTCCGGGTGAACGGGAAGTGGGCAATACCTATGCCGGTTATGAACGCCGCTAAGGGTGGCATTTTGCAGAGGAAAGCGGGTTTACCGGAGGCTATTGGAAGGGAATCTACAGCCTAAGCTGGAACTTTGCCCAGACGTTGTAATTTCACACCTGTTGTGGTACAATACTCTTGCTGTCTATAACGACGACACTTTGTTTGGGCCTACTGAAGGCTCTTGAAACTTTGGGAGGTACACATGTAATGGATGTCTTTTTGAAGGTAGTCCTGATTATCGTATCCATTGGTCTGATCGCGGTTGTTCTGCTTCAGAAAGGCAAAAGCGCAGGTTTGTCCGGTGCCATTACCGGCGGCGCTGAGCATCTGTTCGGCAAACAAAAGGCCCGCGGCATGGATCTTCTCCTCTCACGTGTAACAATGGGACTGGCCATTGCCTTTATCGTAGTGGCTCTTCTGGTTGCTTATTTTGCGTGAAGTAAGGATTGGGTTCATCAACCAACATAGATGATACGCAGCAGGGGCATACTCCTGCTGTTTTTATTTATCCATAAATAGAGATGGGCACACCTTGCCGGGCGTGGGCATATATTGCTGTACAAGGATAGGACGCCAAGAAGCGGGGGGCACGGAGAAGGAGGAAACGGACTGATGCAAGCACTCATCACTGAAGCGCAAGGGTTGGCAGACAAAGATCCGGCAGCCAGATTGTTCGGCACACCGGAGCCGTTTTTTCTGGAGGGCTGGGGCGAGCATAAGGATACCGTGGCGCTCCTGATTCACGGGTTTACCGGGTCCCCTTCCGAATTCCGCCGGTTGGGGTATTATCTCAATGATTTGGGATATACGGTCAAAGCCATTCTGCTGCCCGGGCACGGCACTTCGCCGGAGGATATGATCCGGACAGGCTTCCGGGACTGGTGGAGCTGTGTGAAGGACGAGTTTGCCGTCCTGGTCCGGGAGGGCTATGAACGGGTTATCCCCATCGGTCACTCTATGGGCGGGCTTCTGTCCCTGAAGCTGGCTATGGAGGAGCAGGTGCCGGGTGTGGTCACCCTGGCTACACCGATCCACCTGGGCAGCCGGTCTCTGATGTTCGCCGCGTGGGTCCAATTCTTCGTCAAGTATATCTCCAAACGCCGCCCGGCCGGGTGGGAAAACATGGTCAACGAATCCCTCGCCTATGACCGTACGCCCGTGCCCTGTGTAGTCCACTTCCGCAAGCTGCTGTTTAACGTCAAGAAGAAGCTGGACCAGGTAAACGTGCCTCTTTTTATTGCACAAGGGGAGCTGGACCGGGCCGCCTTGCCTGCAAGTGCTCCGTACATCTACAACCGGGTCTCCTCCCAAAAGAAGGAGATGAAGGTTTACCCCAACAGCTCCCACGGCATCCTGCTGGACTCCGACCGGGAGGAAGTGTACCAGGATATCAGCATGTTTATCGCCCAATTGGGTTAAGAAGGCGGCAGGTCCGTTATTAGGTTTGTGTGGTTCATTTGTCGGGTATAAATAGGTTGGGATTACTGATGTCCGTGCCCGTTGAAGGCCGGATTTTACATAATCAGATTGGATTTTTGAAAAATTGCTTGAGGTTCCGTGCGGCTTACGCCTTGCCTTCGTTATTCTCCGGCAGATGTGTGCATACTAATACAAAAAGGGAAGGGTGACGCGTTTGGTTACGGAGCAGCAATTGCTTGATTTTATGCGGGAAACGGCGTACAAGCCGTTGACATATCAAGAGCTGGAGAAGCATTTTGAGCTGGAGAACGCCCAGGAATTCCGGGATTTTCTGAAGCTCTTGAACGCATTGGAGGAAAGCGGTGAGATCTACCGCACCCGCACGGAGCATTACGGTATTCCGGAGCGGATGAATTTATTGAAGGGCCGGATGCAGGTCCATGCAAAGGGCTTCGGCTTTCTTTTGCCTGAGGATAAGGATCATCCGGATGTGTACATCAACGCTAACGACATGGGCGGTGCCATGAACCGTGACACGGTACTGGTGCGGGTGAGTACCAAGGGACCATCCGGCGGACGGATGGAAGGGGAAGTGGTGAAGATTGTGTCCCGGGCGGTAACTCAACTGGTGGGGACCTTCGAAAACCACGAAACCTATGGCTTCCTGCTGCCTGACGATAAGCGGATCAACCGGGATATTTTTATCCCACAGGACAAAATCAACGGTGCCGTTACCGGCATGAAGGTTGTCGTGAAGCTTCTGACCTATCCGGAGGGACGGGCTGCCGCCACCGGTGAAGTGGTAGAGGTGCTGGGGCACAAGGATGACCCGGGTGTGGACATTATCTCCATTATCCGCAAGCATCAGCTGCCGGAATCCTTCGGGGACGACGTAATGGCCGAGGCCGAGCAGGTGCCCGATGTGATTCGCGAGGAGGATCTGGTTGGCCGGCGTGATCTGCGGGGCAAACGCATCGTGACCATTGACGGCGAGGATGCCAAGGACCTGGATGATGCGGTGAATGTAGAGCGGCTGCCGAACGGGAACTATAAGCTCGGCGTCCATATTGCGGATGTCAGTTTTTATGTGACGGAAAATTCCGCTCTGGACCGGGAAGCGTACATGCGGGGCACCAGCGTCTATCTGGTGGACCGGGTGATTCCCATGCTGCCACACCGGCTGTCCAACGGGATCTGCAGTCTGAACCCCCAGGTGGACAGGCTGACCATGTCCTGCGAGATGGAGATTGATGCCAACGCCAATGTGGTGGATCATGAGATTTTTACAAGTGTTATTAAGACGACGGAGCGGATGACCTATACGAACGTCCGCAAAATCCTTCATTATATGCGTAATAAGGACTCCGCCGGTCAAAATCTGCCGGAATCAGTCGTTTCCCCTGCGGAAAATGAACTGTCCGGTGCATTCGGAACGGAGTCTGCGGCTGAGCTGAGCATTCTGGAGGGGGATCCTACAGACGGATTCCTGGGGGGCATGGCTGTAGAAGCCGGTACAGAGACGGAAGTTAAAGCTGCAGCCGGAGCTTCGGAAGGACAAGCCCTTGATGAAGCAGCTCTGTTGGAAGAAGGACGCCAGCTGGTGGACCGGTATGCGGGACTGGTGGATGATTTCCTGCTGATGGAGGAGCTGGCTCTGAAGCTGCGGAGCAAACGGATGCGCCGTGGGGCAATCGACTTTGACTTCCAGGAATCGAAGATTCTGGTGGACGAAAAGGGCAAACCCACTGCAATCATCAAACGCGAACGCACCATTGCGGAGCAGATTATTGAAGAATTTATGCTGGCGGCCAATGAAACGGTGGCGGAGCATTTCTATTGGATGAAGGTGCCGTTCCTGTACCGGATTCACGAGGACCCGGATGCGGAGAAGCTGCTTCACTTTATGGAGTTTATCGGCAACTTCGGCTATACGGTGCGGGGTGGCAAGGGCAATTCGGTCCATCCCCGGGCGCTTCAATCCATTCTGGAGGAAATCAAGGATACCAAGGAAGAAACGGTCATCAGCACCGTGCTGCTGCGCTCTATGAAGCAGGCCCGTTATGAAGCGGAGAGTATGGGCCACTTTGGTCTGGCGACGGAGTTTTACTCCCACTTCACCTCGCCGATCCGCCGTTATCCCGACCTGATCATCCACCGCGTGATGCGGGAGGTGCTGGAGAATGGCGGACTCACGGATGCGCGGCATGAATATCTGACTGCGCGGATGGCGGATATTGCCCGCCAATCCTCTGAACGTGAGCGTGTGGCCGTTGATGCCGAACGGGATACGGATGCACTGAAAAAGGCCGAGTTCATGCTGGACAAGGTGGGCGAGGAATTCGAGGGTATTATTAGCAGCGTGACCAGCTTCGGGATTTTTGTGGAGCTGGGCAATACGGTGGAGGGGCTGATCCGGTTAAGCGATCTGGCTGACGACTACTACCACTTCCACGAAAAGATCCACGCGCTGGTGGGTGAACGCACGTCCCGCATGTTCCGTATCGGCGACGAAGTCAAGGTGCGGGTAGCCCGGGTGAATATGAGCGATCATACCATCGACTTTGAGATGGTGGATATGAAGCCGCGGCAGCAGCGTCCCGGCGGCGGTTTTGGCGACGGGCGGCGCAAGCAGGCTGCTGACGGCCGCGGTAAGGGCGGCGGGAAAAAAGGTGTAAATAGTATGCAGGGGCACCGCGAACCCAAGAAGAAAAAGGGTGGCGGCCAAGCAGGTAAGAGTGGCCG
>JAEWMH010000002.1 GCA_023393235.1 Bacillota bacterium
TTCAGCGCCCGCTCCGCCTCATTGAGGTATACCTCCGCCACCTGCTCCAGCCGGCATACAACCAGATTCTCCCGGACCACGTCGATGCTCTTTTTGTCCATATCCACAAACACGGCCCGGTCCATTCCGCGGCTCAGTGCCTCAATACCCAAACCGCCGGTACCGGCAAACAGATCCAGGACCATCCCCCCGTCGAAATAAGGCCCGATCATACTAAAAATGGCTTCCTTCACCTTATCCGTGGTGGGCCGGGTTCCCATACCGGGAACAGCCTTCAGATGCCGGCCCTTGGCCGTACCCGAAATGACTCTCATCTTTATTTTGCTCCTATCTTGAGAAAACTGAAGTGCCCCGCCGCGTGCTTGCGGCCACACTTTCGTTGCTTATCGTACCATATCCGTATCCATTTTCCCAAAAATATTCTTGCCGCTCCTGTATAACATTTCCTGCAGTGGCAATGCTATTGATATCGGCATCCCCGGATGCCGGTTAACCGTGTGAAGGATTATGCGACTTTTCTTCATAAGCCCTTCGTCCGGTTTCTCCTCTCCCATGATGGGGTGATTGGCAACAGTTGCCCCGCTTGTTCTGGCTCATACATCACAAAAACCCTTGCGGGACAAGGGTTTGGTATGACTCGGAGGGCGCGCCGTTATTGCGGTGTCGCTCTATTTTTTTGTAATTGGTACCAAAATTTACTTTAGAATGTCTGAATAGGTTGGAACGTAATAGCCAAGGACCCCTAATTATAGTAAAATAATTAACGCACTCTTAATGGACACTCATGTAATGATATGAACTACCAGGGAGGATAAGAAATGAAGAAATTGATACTCATGATTGCCTTTTTTGGACTATTAATTGGGCCTGTGCAGGCTTCCAGCATTAACGGAGATTTCAATGGAAACCCCATCGTAAAGGTGAAATCAAACGGAAACGTTCTCCCTACAGAAGATGTACCTGCTATTATTTACGAAGGACGGACTTTGGTTCCGATTTACATATTAAGAAACCTTGGAGCAAATGTTCAATGGAACCAGTCGGATTACAGTGTTAATGTTTCCATCCCGGTTAAGGATGATAATCCAATCGTCGATGAAAAAAAGGATGACCAGATAAAGGACTATGCAAAAACAGCTGATTTATATAAAAAACTTCAGGATATTTCTTCGAAAACAAAAGATTACGGCAATACTCTTTCCTTAAGCTTCCATGCGAAAAATAATGGAGGTACCAGCCCTATTACAGATTCACAATTACAGAATAAATTTTATGAAATAAAATCTCTAGCCGACGAATCTATAAAAACGATCGAAAACTCTATGGTGACCATTAACGGCATTGATATGAATGATTTAAAAAAAGCCATGCAATTAATCAAAAATTCGATTGAATATTACGATTTAGCTAAAAACTACTTCATTACTTGGGAACAGCAAGCAAATAACAGTTCTGACCAAAATTCTTCAACTTTAATTCTTTACCTCTCAAATGAAAAAGCAGGCCTCACATTGGCATTAGATGCTGAAAATTTATCTGCTAAGGGTTATATGGAGAACATTAATAAAATCATTAATTATTGAACCGCGACCAATAGAATAAAAATTAATTTATTTTATAAATTTCCTTCACTTATCCACGGAGTGAGGGAATGTTTTGTTTATATCAGCAATACTAACTTCCTTGCATATCCCTTATTCCTCTCCTCATTTTGTTCGAAAATTATAGGCCTGCCACTCTTTTCAAAGCCTTGCCTCCGGTGCTAAAATCGGGTTAATAACGTTGGGAGGGACTTGTATGCGCGTGCATGATATCACACTGGCCAATGACTTCTCCCCTGATGATTTGAAGCATATTTGTATTGATGCGGGCCGTTTCCATTCGGACATTCTGCTCTTAAGGCAGGACGCGGTGATCGATGTGAAAAGCCTGCTGGGCATGATGACCTTCCCCCTGAAGAAGGGCTCGGTTATTACCATCCGGACCCGGGGGAAGGACGAGGAGGAAGCATTGGATTTTATGTGCAAATTAATGGAGCCCTGCTGAATCTCCGCTCTTGTGCGGAGGTTTTTTGTTTGCGCACATTCCAGCGGACACCAGGGCCGTTATGTCGCGGAAAACGGGTGTTTTTTCACTATAAAGGACAGGAGATCCGTTATTTGCATCAAATTAACCCCGATGGACGCTGATCAAAGCAAATAACGTATCCTGTGTCCGTAAAACTTAAAAAGCGAGGAAAACCGGTTAATTAGCGTACCTATAGTCCGGATAGACACAGCCTCTCCTCCATACACCCAAACACGCCTGCCTTGATAGCCAGCCCAGCTTCCCCACCCGAATCCGCATCAGCAAACGTTCTGGAACCCATCCGATACCTCCGTCCTCAACCGTGCCCCATCTGATTCACTGGGTAGTCACCTTTTATCCGAAATACCCGCATACCCGCTGCCCCTATCCTCACCCGACATCACACCTCTCTACGCATCAAACCCTCTGCCCTATCCTCACCCGGTACCCCGCTCTCTACCCGTCACGCACCTACAACAGCGACTCCAGCACCTGCCACAGCCGCTCCATCTCACTGTTGGTCCCCACCGTGATGCGCAGCTTATCTCTAAGCCGGGGATAATCAAAATAGCGCACATATACTCCCTGCTCCGACAACCCTTCATACAGCCTCAGGGCCTCTTCGGCATTCCCTTCCTCCGGCACCCCGCACAAAAGAAAATTGGCGGAGGAAGGCAACACCCTGAACCCTGCCGCTTCAAACCGCCGGGTATACATCTCGCGTGTGCGGATGATCCTGGCGATGGTTTCCCGCAGGTAGTCTCTGTCCTGGAGTGCAGCTAAGGCCATACGTGCGCTTAGGCCATTCACGTTATAGATGTCCTTTCCCTTGTTCAAGGCTGCGATAAGCTCCGGTGCCGCCACACAATAGCCCACCCGCGCACCGCATAAACTGTACGACTTGGAAAATGTGCGGAGCACAATCAGATTGGCGTGTTTCTCCACCAGCTCCATGGCCGAGGAGCCGGCCGGGGCAAAATCCGTGTAGGCTTCATCAATCACAACCAGTCCCGGGAACCGGCTCACCAGTTCCACCACACGTCCGCTCTCCAGCAAAAGTCCCGTAGGCGCATTGGGATTCACCAGGATGGCCGCATGGCCTCCACTGGCCACCACCCCATCCACATCCACCTCATACCTGCTGTTCAGCGGAACCCCGCGCACCTCCGCCCCCTGCGCCCAAGCGGCGGTCTGATACAGCCCAAAGGTGGGGTCAGGCAAGGAAACAGTGCCGCCCGCCCCCACAAACACCTTCATAATCAACGAGATCACCTCACTGGAGCCGTTGCCGATGAAAACCTGGCCGGGAACCGTCCTGTGCATAGCTGCCAGGGCCGCCCGGAGCTCTTCCACACTTTCGCCGGGATAAAGCCGAAGCTCTGCCGGATCTGCCGACAGCAGGACCTCCCGCACACAGGGGGAGGGCGGATACGGATTCTCATTCTGGTTCAGCTTTACCGCTGATTCCCCAGGACGGGGAGCCTTTCCCGTCTGATACCGGGGCAAATTGCGGATATGGGGAAGCACAAAGCTCATTTGGACAACCTCCTGCCATTTGGTTTATGCTAAGTGTATCCGCAAGTTGTCACCCGGAAAATATACAGATCAAGTATTATTAGAGTGACAGATGAAAGAGAGTATCAGCCAAAAAGGAGCATACCCGGATGGACATCACCCCCAAGCTTGACCTTACTTCCGGCGAGGCGTTGTACATGCAGCTGTACCGCAGCATCCGGGAGGATATGCTGCAGGGCCGGATTCCGGCGGGGGCGCGCCTCCCGTCCATCCGCAGCTTATGCCGGCGGCTCAGCTTAAGCCGGACACCGGTTGCACTTGCCTATGACCAGCTGCAAGCGGAGGGTTACGTGATCAGCAAACCCCGCTCCGGACTCTTCGCGGCGGAGCTGCCTTCCATGGGGATATCCGGATCAACCATGGAGGCGCAATCCCCAGTTCCGCCCAAAAATGCGGAAGCTGCCAACACCGCCGCAGCACCTCCCCTGGTGGACTTCAGCTACACGGCTGTAGACTTAAAGGCCTTCCCCGCCATACGCTGGCGGCGGTTCCTGAACCGCAGCCTGCAAGCCGAAGCCAATCCCATCCTGCTCTACGGTGACCTCCAGGGAGAGCAGGGGCTGCGGAAGCAATTGGCCTCCTACCTGCACCAGACCCGGGGGGTACGCTGCCAGCCGGAGCAAATCGTCGTAGGGGCTGGAACCTACCATTCTCTTGATCTGGTACTGCAGCTGTTGGAGGGGGAAGTGGACATTCTGGCTTCGGAGGAATCGGTGAATACCGGGATCAAAGCCCTCTTCCGCCGCTTCGGCTATTCCGGCAGCTCCTGCGTCCCCCTTCCGCTGGAGCCCGACGGGGTTTCCCTCAGCTCACTATCCGCTTCCCAAGCCCAAGCCGTCTATTTGACCCCCTCCCACCAATTTCCTTATGGAATGATTCTCTCCGCTGCCAAACGGCTTCAACTTCTTCAATGGGCGGAGTCCTGCAACGGTTATCTGATCGAGAATGATTACGACGGCGAGTTCCGCTATGGAGGAGCGCCGGTTCCTTCTCTGCAAGGAATGGACCGGTCCGGCCGGGTGATCTATTTGGGAACCTTCTCCCGGGCGCTGACCCCCTCCTTCCGGCTGAGCTATCTGGTCCTACCCTGGGAGCTGGTGAACCGCTTCAAACAAGGAGGCCACAGCTATGACCAGTTGGCTTCGCCGCTTTTTCAGGAAACACTCCGGCTGTTTATGGAAAGCGGGGAGTTAGAACGCCATATGCGGCGGATGCGGGTGCTCTACGAGCATAAACATGCCGTCCTTCTGGGCGCGCTGCGGGACAGCTTCGGGGATCGACTGCAGGTCATCGGGGCGGGCTCCGGCCTTCACGTGCTGGTGAAGCTGTCCTCCGGTGGGAAGGAAGCGGATATGATCCGGAAGGCTGCCCGCTGCGGCGTAAAGGTGTACCCGGTATCGGCGTATGCCCTGACGGCACACAAAAAAGCCGAAGGCTCCGTTTTATTGGGCTTCGGCGGTTTGGATACGGAGGCCATCCGCACAGGGGTGTGTCTGTTGGCTCAGGCTTGGCTTCCGTAGTAAGGGCGTCTTTTCAAACACACCAAGGGCGTGTCTGAAAACTCGCTTGAGGGCACCTTTTAACGCCTTTTCGCCCCTGGCTACGTTACTTTCCCTTGACGTACCCCCGGTACGCCTACGGGCAAGTGCCTTGCCATGAACGAAAAATCGCTAAAATTTGCTCCCCTCGGAGTTCTCAAACACACCCCAGATTCTCTTCATTTTCGTGTTGATAAAATTCCTTCCATTCGTCTTCGCTGCAGAAGCTGCAGCTGGCCAGCACCTGGTTATGCCTAAGCCGGATGGACAGCATATGGATATGGCTTAACAGCTGCTCCCGCAGCATATCATTCAGGACAAACTCCACCCCATATTCATATATTCCGCTTGGCAGCAGCTGCTTTCGGAGCACACAGCCCAGAAGCTTCAGCTTGGAGTGGAACAGCTCGATATCAAACTCCAACAGCAAACTTTCCAGAAGGGGCAAATCCAGCCGGGAGTGCATCCTGATCCCGCCTGCGCTGATATCCGCAATATAGGTGGTTCCGTTGTTGGAGAGCAGCTGTGTATTGTTGAAGCCGATGATGCGGAATTTGGCTGCCAGCGGAACTTGGAGGGTCAGCCGGTAGAATTGCCGTTTGTTCGGGGTCGCCATCAAGTACTCCGCTCCTTATCTTAAATATGTATAAAGTCCTGATCCTTTGCACCTATACAACAGGGTAATATAGGTCCAAGGAATAATCAAGCCCGCTTTTGGCAGCTTCATGGAGAAGTGCGCAAGCGGGCCTGCTTATTATTGAAGAGAATGCAGCAAACCGGATTCCCCGTTATCCGCGTCGGAGTTACCGGCCAATTCCTTCCTCCGGGCCTCGTCAGCCACAGAGGTCATGGCAGTTAAGCCTACACTGGCGGAGGTTGCCGCGTTGGCGGATTCAAACTCCACTTTCAGGTTTTCCAGAACCTCTTCCTCATTCCTGGGCATAAAATCCCTCCTTTAGGGCGTGCTTTGTAGTAGCACCAAGGATAGTATACCGCCCAAAAAGGAAAAGAATGTAACCGGGTTTGGATTAGCCCTTGGTTCCCAGCTTGCCGCCCTTGGAGTGCATGGAGAGCAGGTTGGTATCGATGGAGAAGGTGAGATTCTCCCGTTCACGGGCCCGCTTCAAGGCCAGCTGGATCAAGCGGGAAGTGAGCTGGGTGAAGGTTTTGCCGCTGGGCTCCCACAGATAGAAGGACAAGGAGCCGGGAATGGTATTGATTTCATTAATATAGACTTCATCCGTAACGGTATCGATAAGGAAGTCAATCCGCGAGACACCACCGGCGCCCAGCTCCAGGAAGGTTTTCACCGCAAGCTCCTGCACCTTCACACGGGTTTCCTCCGTAATGTTGGCGGGAATGATCCGGGCGGAGCCGCTCATACCCTTGGAGGCCTGGTTCATGTATTTATCTGCATAGCTGAGAATTTCGCTGGTTTTGCCTACTTCTTCGATAATAGAAGGCAGCGCCTCTTCATAATCCCCCAGCACGGAGCAATTGACTTCCTTCAGGTTCTCCACCATCTTCTCGATGAGAACCTTGTGGGAATAATTCACTACCAAATCTACCGCCTGCTCCAGTTCATCCGCATTCATCGCCCGTTCCACGCCTACACTGGAACCCAGGTTGGCCGGTTTCACAATGACGGGATAACCCAGCTCGGCTACCACCCGGGCCAGGCACTCCTCGCGGTTATCCGCCCAGGCCTTGGAATAAAACCACAGATAGCCGGTTTGGGGAAGACCCGCTCCCTTGAGGATGGTTTTGGCGGCAATCTTATCCATGCCGATGGCGGAGGACAACACGTCACAGCCCACATACGGGATTTTGTTCATTTCCAGAAAGCCCTGCAGGGCGCCGTCTTCACCGTAAGTGCCGTGAGTAACGGGGAAGGCTACATGGATTTCGTCCACAATGTTCTTGGTTTTGAACAAACCCGGCTTCGGGTCCAAAAGCAGATGCCGCCCGCTTTCGTCGGTGAACAGCACCACCCGCTTGGCTTTTTTCTTAAGGGCGGGCACATCCTTGAACTCCTCCACGGAGGTCAGCTCCGGACCGGTGTACCATTCTCCCTGCTTCGTTATATAAATCGGCACACCTTCATACGCGCCTGTATCCAAAGCATGCAGGGCCTGCAGGCCGGAAATAACCGACACCTCATGCTCCACGGACATGCCGCCGAATAATACGCCAACTCTGGTTTTCATAGGAAATGCCTCCGGTTTATTCATTATAGTTGTCAGGCAGATCATTCTCCAGAAGCACGATGCTGCCCGGCTCCGCAACCTCTCTCATCACGGTCATAGCTTCCGTGAAATTCCGCACTACGGTGAGGCGCTCCGCCGGGTAACCGGCTTCCTTAAGCCCCTGCTGGATGGGTGCCGTCTGTTTGGGTCCTACCAGGATAATGTAGTCGCACGCTTCAGCCGCGAAGCTGCCGAAGGCCTTGTTCAGCTCGAATTCCTTCTCCCCCAGCTCGATCATACCCGGAGTAATGAGAATCCGCTTGCCGTCCATTTCCTTCAGCACCTCTAGAGCGCTCCGGGAGCCTACGGGGTTGGAGTTGAAGCTGTCGTCAATAATCGTAATACCGCCGTTTTTACGCAGCTCCAGCCGGTGCTCCACGGGTTTGATCCGCTTGACTCCCTTGGCAAGCTTATCCAGCGGCACACCCAGCTCGTGCCCGCAGGCGATACAAGCCAGAATATTGGTCACATTATGGCCGCCCAAAAGAAGGGTTTCCACCCGTGCTGTCTCTCCTGAGGGAGCCACAACGGTAAAGGCGGTGCCCTTCACGGAAACGCTAACGTCAATTGCTCTGTAATCCGCTTTGGGATTGCGGAAGCCGAAGGTAATTCTCTTACAGGCCAGCTTCGCCTGGTAGGACATTACATTCGGATCATCTGCGTTCAAAAAAGCAGTGCCGTCCGCTGGCAGGAACTCCGGCAGCTCGTATTTGGTCCTCTGCACATTCTCCAGCGTCTTAAAGGATTCCAGATGCTGGGGGCCGATGGAGGTGAGAATCCCGTATTTAGGCTGGGCCAGCTCACACAGCTCACGGATATCGCCCAGCTGCTTCGCTCCCATTTCGGCAATAAAAATCTCATGGGTAGGGCGCAAATGCTCTCTGACCGTACGGGTGATGCCCATAGGGGTATTGAAGCTTTCCGGCGTCATGAGGACGTTGTATTGCTGGGACAGAACTGTATGTAAAAAGTGCTTGACGCTGGTTTTGCCATAGGAGCCGGTAATGCCGATAACTTGAAGCTGCCCCATACTGCGGATGAGTCTTTTCGCATCATTTAAATAACTGTTGCTGATGGCTTTCTCCATAGGGGCGTTTACGGTGTTGGCCGCCATTACGGTGGCAAAAGGGAACAAGGTCACCAGCGGGAGCAGAATTAAGACGTAAACGAACCCGTTAAGCGCCGGAATCAGCCCGGCCGCTCCCAAAATCAAAGCCAGCACGGAAGCCGTTGCGACAAGCCGCTTTACCCGGTTGGTGAATACCAGCTTCTTCTTATCCTTTTCCTTGGGACGCAGCAAAATAAGCAGAATGTAGACGGCGGTTAACGCAATGAAACCCGCCTTTTCCCAGCCGAACAGCGCCGGGATTGCAGCTGCCAGCGGAAGCCATTCCCGGACCGGCAGCGTAGTGCTCCAATTGTTCTTGTTCCAGTGCCAATAACGGGAGTTGCGGTACGAGTTGAGCTGCAGCATGTGGATGCCCCGGCGGATGCGCAAAGCGGCGTATCCCAGCCAGGCCAATCCGGCCAACAGCGCGAATGTGTAGGTCATGGGGAAAGGCTCCTCCTCGTTTATTTATCCTTATCGCTATCCAGGAAATTGTTCAGAATAATCAAGGTTTCCCTGGGACGCTGGGCGTACACCCAATGGCCCCCGCCCTTCATGGTCACCAGTCCCGCATTGGGGATCAGCTTCTCCATTAGTTTGCCGTGTTCAAGAGGGGTAGCCGTGTCCAGCTCGCCCCAAATCAAGAGAGTCGGTGCCTGAATCTTCGGCAGATGCGCCTTCAGATCCTCGTTCACCAGCTTCACCAGTGTTTGGCGCATCAGTGGCGTCGCTTGTTTGTAGTCGTCGGAGCCGGTGGATTTGCGGAAGCGCTCCAGAATTTGCTCACGCCTGTGCCGGAGCCCGGGAAGCTTCAGCAGATGCTTCGCTGCCTTGTAGGAATAAACGCGGATATAATAGGAAAGCTTGCGTTTAGGCTTAATCCCTGCACTGTCCAGGAGGATCAGCTTATGCACCGGATTGCGTGAAGCATACCGGATTGCAGTCCGTCCGCCGTGGGAATGGCCCGCGATAATAGGGTTTTGGATGCCCAACGCCGCATTGAATTTTTCCACGAAGGAGCAGTATTCCTCCACTCCCCAAGGAACGGGAGGTTCGCCGCTTGCGCCAAAGCCGGGGAAATCCACGGAGACCACCCGGAAGTGCTTCGCCAGGCTCTCCGTCACAAAGGAAAAGCTCTCCTTATTGGCTCCCCACCCGTGAAGCAGCAGCACTGTCAGTCCGCTCCCCGAGTCGGTGTATTCGATATCGATTCCATCGATCTTTATTCTCAACGCCCATCAGCATCCTTTGCTCTCTTCATCATAACCATTATACATAAAAAGGCCAAAAGTATTCCCCTCACGGGAAGACGCATTGGCCCCTGTCTATTAAACTATTGCGATTCAAGCCGGTTCGCCAACCAAATTATCATAACAGAATCGCTAAGGGGTGACAACACGCAATGAAAAAGTAAGATTATTTTAAGCTGAAATTAATCTTTTTCTTTTATAATAGATATCAAAGATTCCAATCAGGTAGGTGATCCGGCATGCCAATGCTCATTCAATTCCAAAACAAGGTCATTCCCGTATACATCAAGAGCAGCAAATCCTCCAAAAAAGCCATCGACCTCTTGGTAAGCGCACTGGAGCTTAAAGTGATGTATGGAAAAGCCACCATCAAAAAATGTCTCGAATCCCTGATCAGTGTGGAAATCGACGGCAGCGAGGCATTTCTGCACAGCTTCAACGAGCGGGACTCACTGGCGCTTTCTCTTTATTAGACGCATATTGCTCCGAGCTGCAAAAATTCATATGAACAGCCTCTTACACGGGGGCTGTTTTTATTTATATGCGGCAAGGCCCATAATGGCATATATTTTTTTGAGGAAGCTGCAGGATTGGTGTTTTCCCCGGGTTTCTGCCGGGTAAGTTCTATATTAGAGGAGTTTTCATATACATGGCAGTAGTCCAAGTCAGTGATGTACATAATCGGCTCCCCAATCCCAAAAATGAGGTGATCAGTCATGCAGCCCTACCCTTCCCAGGATAACGGATTCGACCCGTCGGATATTGAAGCTAATAAGGGAATGGCAATTGTTGCCTATATCCTGTTTTTTGTGCCGTTGATTGCGGCGAAAAACTCCCGGTTTGCCATGTATCATGCCAATCAAGGGCTGACGCTGTTTTTGGCCTTCGCCGTCAGCAATGTAGTGCTGGGGATACTGCCTTTTATCGGCTGGTTTTTGCTGCCGCTGGTCAATCTGGCGCTGCTCATCCTGATGGTTTTGGGGATTGTTAACGCATCCCAGGGCCAGGCAAAGCCGCTGCCGGTTATCGGCGCTTATACCCTTATCAAGTGATGCTGTATGCGCGAGACGCAACACCCCGCTAACCGGAGAACCGGAGCGGGGTGTTTGGGTTATCTGTATCATGTTTATTCCGCAGCGCCGGAACCGGCCTTTGCTTTGGCAGTTTCCTCCAGAAGCTTATGCAGCGAGAATACGGCATGCTCCGAAGGGTCACGGTTCATCAGATACATGGTCATAAAATATTGCAGCGGAATCGCACAGGTATTGGGGCCGTCCGTAATGGTCGGGAATCCCAGCTCCAGCACGGGGCCCAGCTGCTCATTCACCTCAAGGTCCACGTAAACCTGATTTTCCTCGGTAAACTCCTCCTGCACGCCCTTCATCACCAGCGGCAGCACTACTTCCTGAAGCACCTTATTGGCTTCCTCATCGGTTTCCGGCGGGTTGGGGAAGCCGCGGCTCTCCCCGGCCTGGATCATATCATAGAAGAAGGAGGCCAGCCAAAGCGGCGGATTGGCATTGTTCTTATACACTTGAATCAATTCCGTGAGCATAAAGCCGCAGGTATAGAATTTGCCGTCCTTTTGGAGCCGGAAAGCAAACAAATGGCCGAATCCCGGGTGCAGGGCAACCTGCCCGTCCACCTCGTAGTCCTTATATTCATCCGCAAGGATATTGCGAGTCAGCTCAAACCAGGCTTTAACCTGCTGCTCCATCTCCTGTTGTTCGTTCGTCGCTTCCTCTGCCGGTGTATTCGTCTTGTTATCACTCATTGTGAAAAAGGATCCCCCCTTCAATTCCATCCTTTCTATCTTACCATACTTTCGGAGGAAATAGAAAAACTCATTTCTGCTGGAAGTTATACGTATTGGCGTGATTAATCTCCAGCCTCACATGAATCTCCTTCAATTTAAAACGGGGGAGCAGCGGTTCCCCAGAATCATGGGCTTCCTTCCACACGGCATTCCGTTTCCGGTACAGCTCCTCCTCCAGACCGAAGAGATCTATGTTTTCTTTTTGGGACTGTTCGAACGATGCGCGGATGTCCTCTTCGATTTTTTTGATGCTGGCCTCTTTGATGTTTTGGAAGCTTACGCTTTCGTCCGTATTTTTTTCAATCATGTTAGCCCTGGTAATCATGTTGATGGAAACCTGCACTTCTCTCCCCTCCGGCCAAATCTCTATAGAGGTGCGGGGGTTGCGGATAAGCAGCAGAACACTTCCGCTCTCCCGGAAATTGACGGTCATGGGATAGCGGAATACCCGGTTAAACTTCACAAAACGCGTGCCGCGAATTTTGGGCTCCGGCACATAACCCTGCAGCGTATTTTTGGCGAGGACAAAAATTCCGTCTGTCCGCGATAGGGGAGGCTGCTTTCCTTCATTGGTCCATATCCTGTTTTTGCTGGTTATGGACGGGATAAGGACAGTGGAGGCAGGCTCCCGGACCGCATTGAGCAGCCGCTGCAAATGGACGGGCTCCACATCCGAGCTTTGCCGGTAGATGGAGGTGGGTTCGAACATAACCGTTGTTTGGGCGGACAGATTCAGAAGGGTCATGGAGGACAGCAGATCATACATAGAGTCACGCGTACCGTACACCCAAGGGGTATATCTCATCTCCCGGGAGCGCAGGATGCTGGAAAACACCTCATCCAGCTTGGATTTCATCACCGATTCCGAAAGAATAATGGCCTTCACATGGGTCCAGACCGTTTGCTGCTGGGAGGAGTCATAAATATGATTCAACGCAGCTAGCACGCTCTTCCCCTCGCCCTTGCCCACCCAGATGGCTTGGCTTCCGCTTTTGGACTGCGTATCGCTGCTTTCCCGTTTGGCAATGCTGGTGAAGTCTATCAGTTGGGCATATACCACATAATGATCCTGGACATAATCCACCCCCAGGGCCGTTATAAAGTTGGTATTCTGGGCCTCTCTCATATCCCAGCACCCCGGCAATACCAGCAGCATCCCGGCAATTGCCGCCGCTTTGGCCAGATTCATCACTGGTATTGATCCTTTCCGGAGGTTTGGTCCACCGGGTCCAGAGCATCCGACCTGTTGACCCTGTTCATACTGGGCCTCATCAGGATACCGGCCAGGAAATCCTTGGGGTTAAACGGGGTTACCGGCGAGAGATACGGAACCCCGAAATGCTCCAGAGAGGATAAATGGACCAGCAGCAGCAAAAACGCCATCATAAAACCGAACAGTCCGAAAAAAGAAGCACAGGCCAAAATCAAAAACCGAAGCTGGGCCACCGTTCCGTTCAGGATAGGATCCACCAGCGTATACGAGGCAATAATGGAAATTGAAATCATCACAATAACAGTAGGTGAGGTGATGCCTGCCCGAATGGATGCGTCACCGATAATAATGCCTCCCACCACGGTGACCGTCTGGCCGATAGCACGCGGAAGCCGCCTGCCCGCTTCCGCGAAGATATCGAACATCACCAGCATCAGGAAGGATTCCAGCCCGACAGGCATGGGAAGCCCCTGGCGGGTATTGGCAATGGTGGCCAGCAGGGGCAGCGGCACCTGGTCCAGATTAAAGCTGGTCAGCCCCACGAAAAAACCGGGCAGAAACAGGGAAACCAACAGCCCGATATAGCGCAGCACCCGCTGCATACTGACAATATGGAAGGGCATATTGGCGTCCTCGGAGGACTTCAGCAGGCTGAACAAAGTGGTCGGGGCAATCGTCGCCATGGGAGAGCCGTCCGACATGAGCACGAAGCGGCCGTTCAGGAGGGAATCCGCCACATAATCCGCCCGGCCCGTCGTGTCCGACACCGGAAACAGCGATTTCAACCGCCGCCCGATGACCATCCTCTCCACCATGGAGGTGCCGATCACCGCATCCTGGTCTACAAGCTCGATATGCCCGCGGATTTCCTTTAGAATATCGGGATTAATAATATCCTGCATATACAATAGCGCCAGCTTGGTCTGACCCCGTTTGCCCTTATTAAACAGCTCCACACAGAAGGATTGGGTACGCAGCCGTTTGCGGATTAGTGCAATGTTCGTATCGAGATTTTCAACAAACCCGTCACGCGGCCCCTTGATCGAGGGCTCCATAGCGGACTCCTCCGGACTGCGCCCGGGCATATCCGAAATATCCATGGTATACACGGCGTTCTGCCGTAGATGAACTACTATCAGCTGCCCGCTGAAAACCAGACGGGTTGTGACGGTCAGCCAATCCTCCTCGTCCTCGACGAGTGACAGAGGCAGTGCGGTCAGATTGGCCAGATATCCTGAATGTCCGGCAGCAAGCTCATTCCCGGTTCTCTCCAGACGGGGGATAATGAACTGGGACAGCTCCTTTTGGTCCACCATGCTGCCGCAATAAATCAGCACCAGTGCGGAACGGGACTCCTCCCCATACCGGAGGGTATGCATCGTAACATCGCCGCACAGGCGGAAATAGTCATAGTAGAACGCTTCATCCGCTGCTTCAATGGAGATGGTGCATCCCCTGTTTGAGCCGGCCTCAAGACTGTTCGGGCTGTTGACGTTGCTGTTGATGCGGCCGTTGGCGTTGTTGTCCAGATTTTCCACGGGAATCCCCCCTCCTTCCGGCCTTGGCGGCAATCACCCCCAAACCGGCCGCTGCCAGAGCAAGCACTGCCAGATTGGACGGATAAAGCCAGTCCACCGTAATTTGATGCATGTACACATCGCTGATGGGCGCCAAACCGATTAAAACCAGCACTACACAAATGAACAGCAGGGTGGTGTTTCTCTTCCGCTCGGTTTTAATTTGCCACATTTCAACCGTTACATACAAAAGGAGGCATATCCGTACGAAAGAACCGGCCAACCATTGAAAAATGGAAAGGAAATCCGTCTGGGAAAGAAATTTCCCCACGGTAGCCAAGCGCCATTCCTCATAAGCGGGAAACCGCAGGTGGACTGCTTCATACGGATTAAATTCCACAATGGCGCCGATCACGGGGCCGAAGGTGATGCCCAGAATGGAGAAACCCAGGATCAGCAGGCTTTTGAGATTGATTTTGCTCCGCATGCCGGATTGAAGCAGCAGAAACAACAGAAGCTCGAAGGAACCCGCCATCACATACACCGTACCGTTGACCACGGGCCAGATGCCATGCTCCAGCATAGGGAACAGCTGGTTATAGTCCTTGTACTTGATATTGATTGACGCAATGGTAAAGCCAAACAGGCAGACCAGGGGCAGCAGAATCCCCGCCGTATTGGCAATGGCCCGCAGCCCCTTGCTGGTGGCCCTGTAACAGACCAGCATCAGAAACAGGCTGGTTGCCCCCATCGGTGTATTCAACAGAAAATTGATCCTGGTCCAAAGCATGGTTTCGTACATGGTTGAAAAGATATTGACGACGGCATAGAGAGTGAACAAAACACGGAAAACCACAGATGTCGGCTTTCCGGCATGGCGGGTTATAAAGCCGGGGAGGGTTTCATCCCCCAGCTTGCTGGCGATAAAACGCATGGTGAACAGCAGCAGCAGGATAGCCGGGACGGAGCAGATAATACAAAGCCATGCATCCCGCCCGGAGGTGCGGAGTAAAGCCGGAATGATAAAGACATGGTTGGTCATGCCCACAGCCATCATCATGATCATGGCACCCTGGAGCAGAGTAGGCAGGGGGGATTTCATCGGCTTCACTCCTTGCCCTTCTTTTGTGTCATTTTTCTCCAAGGCAGGCAAAGGTATGCATCTGCATAGAAAAAGACTATGAAAACAGCTGGCCACACTCTCTAAAATCGCAAAAAAGAGCCTCCGCCCCGCGGAAGCTCTCTCGTAAAAAAGGGCAGCACCCTCTTGGTTTCTATTGCCGTTCACGCATCATCTGCTGCCATACGGTGCCTTGGGCTTCAGTATTGCTGGTAATCCGTTCTATAGCCAGGCGGACCTGGAGCCGGATTTCAAATTCGGGGTCCTCCTTGGCCTTCTCCAAAGCCATTAGCGAAGATTCTCCCGCCGCTTCGTACAGGAAGCGGGCCGCTCTCCAACGCACCAGCTTGCTGGGATCGGTTAAGGCCTCCTCCATAACAGGTACGGCTGCAGGGTCACCCCTGTCGGATATGCTGTCCCCGGCCGTTCTGCGGATCACCGGCGACGGATCCTTCATTGCGTTGGTCAACAAAGTTAGGGGCTCCTCCCCCTCCACCCCGCCAACCAAAACGACAGCCAGCCGGCGGACGGAAATGTTCCGGTCCAACAGCGCTTTTTTGAGGAGCGGCAGTGTGCCGGAATCGGCCTTTATCCGGGAGAGGGCGCCGTAACGGACCTGCCAGTCGGGGTCATCCAGCTGTCTCTCCAGCTTTTTGGCCGCTTCGACGTGGAGTTCGGCAGCTTCCGGATCCTTGGCGCTTTCCCCGGACTGGTAGCCATGTCCCGCTTCAATTGACTGGCGCACCAGCCCATCCAGCCGTTCCTGGCTGAATTCCGCCTCCAGCTCGCTGACCACCTGGTTCAGAACCTCCTCCAGCTCGCCGTACCGCACCCCACGCTCCTCAAGCTTCCGCTCCATAATCAGATTGGGTGAAGCCAGCCCCGCCTCCGTGGCCGCCTTCTGAAACCGCTCCGGCAGGGCTGCCCGTTTTTCGGACGTGGCCGTGCTGACCCGGACCTGCATGGGGATCCCCCTGAAGGTCTGCACCCGCACCGTCAGCTCCCCATAGCCGCCTTCCTGCTGCGCGGGTGTCCCTGGAGCCCCCGTTGAAGATGAGGCCCGATGACCCGCCGCCGTACCAAGTACAGCCTCCGCCCCTGCCAGGATAGATGCCCAGTCGCCCCTGGGATGCCGTTCCAGGGCAAGAAAGTCCGCCGTCTGGAATACCCCCGTCACGCCTTCTATGGCCAGCAGCTTGCGAATATAAGCAGGAGCCGTTTCATCCTGTCCTCTTTGGACATCCAGCCTTACACCCGGATTAAGCCGGGTATCCAGTGTCAATTTCATGGAATTGGGGCTTGGAGTCGGTTCAATTTTGACAATTTTCATGAATCCATCCCTTCCTCTCATCACATTGCCATTATAGCACATACTAAAGAATGCCTAAAAACAACCCGGGATAAGGACCCCAAACCTGCACAAAGGGGAGCATCAGGCCCCAAAAACCCTTGCATTCAAAATAAAAACAAAAACAAAACAAAATTTCTTCACAAATTTCTCTAAATTGGGGCTTCATTTTTGGGCTGGACTGGCTTAAAATAAAAGCATCTAGAGCGAATCAAAGATATTCAAAACCCGCATCTGCTCACACACTACGGTTTTCCAAGGAGGAGCTTGTTTTATGCAATTCGAATATTTGCACCCGGCCGACCAGATTATCATGATGATCCAACGTATTTACGGCTACGGTATGACCACTACGTCAGGCGGCAACCTGTCCATCCTCGACGACAACGGGGATATCTGGATTACCCCTGCGAGCATTGATAAAGGCAACCTGAACCGCGGAGACATTGTCTGTGTGAAGGCTGACGGCACTGTAGTCGGCAAGCACAAGCCCTCCAGCGAATTCCCGTTCCACCAAATGGTATTCCGCACCCGTCCCGACCTGAAGGCCATTGTTCATGCCCACCCTCCCGCACTGGTTGCATTCAGCATCGTGCGCAAGGCGCCTGACATGCACATGCTTCCCTTCGACCACGCTCTCGTCGGCGAAGTCAGAATCGCCGAGTACGGCCTGCCGGGCAGCGCTGAGCTGGCAGACAAGGTAGCGGCTGTATTTGCACAAGGCTATGACTCCGTTATGCTGGAGAACCACGGCGTAGTTGTAGGCGGCAAGAATCTGTTCGACGCCTTCAAGTCCTTCGAAACCCTTGAGTTCATGGCCCGCATCGAAATCAACGCCCGCCGCATCGGCACTCCGGTATCTCTGACCGATGAGCAGCTGGAGCAGGCCAAGAGCCGCAAGCCGCTTGAAATGACCGACTATACGCCGGAGCGCTTCAGCTCCGAGGAGCGGGAAGCCCGCCGCGAAATGTGCCGCCTGATCCAACGGTCTTATGACCAAGGTTTGTTCACCAGCGGTCAAGGCTCCTTCTCCCAACGGCTGTCCGACGGCTCCTTCATCATCACGCCTTTTGGTCTGGACCGCAAGTATCTGGAGCCGGGCGATCTGGTAGTTGTGAAGGACGGCGCCAAGGAAGCCGGTAAAACTCCGAGCCGCGCAGTCGCTTTGCACCAAGAAATCTATAAGGCCCAGCCTCATGTGCAATCGGTGATTATCGCCCACCCGCCTTACAGCATGGCCTTTGCCGTTACCAGCGCGGGCTTCGACTCCCGAACCATTCCGGAGAGCTACATCCTGCTGCGCAGAACCCCCCGCCTTCCTTTCGGCGCTGCTTTCCTCACGCCGAAACAAACAGCGGAAGTATTCACCAAGGACAAGCCGATTGTGATCTGCGAAAACGACTGCATCATCGCTACAGGCAACTCCCTGCTGAATGCATTTGACCGTCTGGAAGTGTGCGAGTTCAGTGCGCAGGCCATTATCTCTGCAGGTGTACTGGGCGACATCGTCCACATCGACGAGAAGCAAGTTTACGATCTGGAAGTTGCCTTTAACCTGCTGTAATCTGCACGAATGATTCGTATCTGTCGTGCCTCCCCCCACTGGCTGCATCATAAGTCCAGTGGGGAGGACGGTGCGTAAAGATAGCATGTTTTTGCTGTGGTATGTGATTTTTTTCGCAAACGCTTAAATTAAACCTATTCTATGGAGGATGATCTCTATGTTGGCTGTTCGCAGACTGTATTGGCCCGCCATTAACCTGATTGGACCCGGCTGTGTGAAGGAAATTGGTCAAGAAGTGATTAACCTGGGCAAAACCAAAGCCCTGTTCGTAACCGATAAGGTATTGAACCAAATCGGCGTTGTGAAGCAAGTGACCGACGTTCTGGACGCCAGCGGCATCGCCTATGTGGTTTATGACGATGTGAAGCCCAACCCGACTACGCAAAACGTAAACGACGGTCTGGCCCTGTACAAGGAAGCTGGCTGCGACTTCATCATCTCCCTGGGCGGCGGCTCCCCGCAGGATGCAGCCAAGGCTATCGGCATCCTGTCCACCAACGGCGGCAACATTGTGGATTATGAAGGCATCGGCAAGTCCAAGAACAAGTCCGCTCCCATCATCGCCATCAACACCACTGCCGGTACTGCTTCCGAAGTAACTGTGAACTATGTAATCACCGATGAGCACCGCAAAATCAAAATGGTTATGGTTGACCCGAACTCCTTGGCAACTGTAGCTGTCAACGATCCGGAGCTGATGGTGAAAAAGCCTAAGGGCCTGACCGCCGCTACCGGTATGGACGCGCTGACTCATGCCATTGAAGCGTATGTGACTGCAGGTGCTTTCCCGCTGTCCGACGCCATCGCCCTGCAAGCGATCAAGTTCATCGCCAACTCTCTGGAAAAAGCCGTCAACAACGGCGCAGACGTGGAAGCCCGCTCCGAAATGGCCTGGGGCTCCTTCACAGCAGGCCTGTCCTTCTCCAACTGCGGCCTGGGCATCGTGCACAGCATGGCTCACCAGCTGGGCTCCGAGTATGACCTGCCCCATGGCGTAGCTAATGCCATCCTGCTGCCGTATATCATGGAATTCAACCTGGATTCCGCACCGAAGAAATTCGCCGAGATCGCCGCTGCTATGGGCGAAGACACCTCCAAGGCAGCCAACGAGCTGGAAGCAGCCCAACTGGCGCTGGAAGCGGTTCGCAAGCTGTCCAAGGCTGTAGGCATTCCTTCCTTGAAGGAAACCTCCTTCAACCCGGACGATGCCGCCAAGCTGGCTGCACAAGCCATGAACGACGTATGTACCGGAGGCAACCCGAAGCCGGTTACTGCCGAAGACATGATCGCCCTGTACGTGAAGGCGTACAACGGTTAAGTTCAAACCAATATCCCGGGAACTCTTGTCCCCGGCGCACAATCCCTGTTGCGGCTGCATTTGCAGTCCGCGGCGGGGATTTTTCTTATGAATCGGCAGCCGCGCGCATCCTTCGCATATTTCCAGAGTTTGGACTGCATACTACTGGTAGCAGAAGTCCTTGACTCCGCATGGGCGATGACCAACTCCACAGGGCTGCGGGGTTTGGACCCTTTGGGTTTCAGGCATTTCGGGGTTGGGCGTGGGCGCTAACGGACCCCTGAGACTTTATTGGGCATCAAAAGAAAAGTTTCTATTTCTAACGGTCACCACAGCCGCTATTTTGACCAAAACCGTCTCTTTCGCCCACCCGTTCCATGAATAAGAGCTCTCCCGTCCGTTAGAAATTCAAATCATCGATATTTGCTGCAATAGCGGCTTTCCCGTCCGTTGGAAATCAGCAGAGTCTTTGCGAGCATCCATTACACAAATAAAGGAGAGTAAACATCATGCCCCAATGGTTTGAAATCGCATGGAGAACCTTGTTAGCTGTAGTCATTTTATTCTTTCTGACGAAGCTGCTTGGTAAACGCCAGGTATCCCAATTGTCCTTATTCGAATACATAACGGGCATTACCATCGGCAGCATTGCCGCTTATGTCTCCCTCGATGCGGAAACCGAGTGGGGGCTTGGGCTGGTTTCTCTGACAGTATGGGTGGCCTGCTCCTACTCTATCGAGTATCTGCAAATCAAGAGCAAACGGATGCGGGATTTCATAGACAGCAAAGGCTCCGTCCTGATCGAACATGGCAGAGTGCTGGAGAAAAATATGAAAAAGGAGCGACTCACCACCGATGAGCTGATGGAGCAGCTCCGTAAAAAATCCGCCTTCAATCTGGCGGATGTGGAATTTGCCATTATGGAGCCCAGCGGGGACATTAATGTGCTGTTGAAGCGGGAGAATCAGCCTCTGACGCCCAAGGATCTCGGACTTCCCGTCCAACCGGAGAAGGAGCCGCAAACGGTGATTATGGACGGCAAGATTATGGAAGAAGCCCTGCAGAAGTCGGGACGCAACCGGAACTGGCTGGACAAAAAGCTGGCCGAGGTGAAAGCCGCTGTTCCGGATGTATTTCTGGCCCAGATTGATGCCAGCGGCGGACTTTATGCCGACTTCTACGACGACAGCCACAAGCAGCCCCAACAACCTAAACCGCAGCCCAATATGGAACTATTGTCCGCTTTGAAGGAATGCGAAACCAAGCTGGCTCTGGCCGGTGTAACGGAAACGGAGCCTGCGGCAAAACAAGCGCTGCAGGATGCCTCCCAGGCGCTGGACACCCTGTTCCGGGAGCTGCAGCGGAGGCTCCAGTCCCGGCCCGGTCACTAATTGGCCAACACCTATTTTCGTTCCAAAATAATAAAGTCCGCCGAGGAAATTCCGGGATGCTTCTGGGGAATGATTTCTTTAACCTTAAATTCCTGATATTTCTCCAAGTATTTGAATATGTCCCGGTCCTTGATGGTCACCACATTCGTATCATTATCCGCTTCAGCTATCTTGGTGTATAAGATTACAGCCGTACCGGCGCACGAAAAAATATCGTCCAAGGTCTGGATAAAGTCACCATCCTCCACGATATGGTACAGCACATCCAAACAAACCACCAGCTCCGCAGTTATAAACGACTTGTTCATCAGATAACCCGGTTGATACCACAAAAAGCTCTTATGTTCATCTGCGCCATATTGAGCCTTGCACAAATCAATCGCTGATTTGGCAATATCCAGGCCGAGGTATTCTTTATACGCCATATAGGAAAGCTGGTTTCCGTCCCCGCAGCCGAATTCCATGACCGTGGTGATCCCCTTCTCTTCAAGATAAGCATTAATCACAGACGCTTTGAACTCCGCCAGAACCCCGTATGATCCGCTTCCCGAGGTTCCTCCTGTCTGATAATTGTTCTCCCAATAGCTCTTGTAATCGAATTTGTCTTTTTCACTCATGCCTCAACCACACCTTCCCCTATTGTCACTGCCTTCACTCACAGTGGATTCATATGCGGAAATTGCGTCAAAAATGCGGAGAGCGTCTGCTCAGTCCACCGGGTCCGGTCTGTCTGCGCCAACAAAAAAACGGCTCCCCTCAACGGGGAAGCCGTTATGACTTTCCGCGAAGCTTAGCGCTTCAGCAGAACGTCTTTTTCGTAAGTTTTCACTTGGTTCAGCCATTCCTCGCGGACCGGTACACCCATCTTCTCGCAGTAGTGGTCCCAGATGGCGCCGAACGGATAGGACTTGAATTCCTCCACCAGGGCAAGACGGGTGGTGTAATCCTTCTCCAGCTCTACCTTCTTCAGCAGCTCTACCGGCTCCAGCTTGGCGCGGAGGATTGCCTTGATGGTGTTACGTGCGCCGATGACCCATGCCGCGATCCGGTTGATGCTGGCATCGAAGAAGTCCAGGCCGATGTGGGTGGTGCTGTACAAATTATGACGCTCCAGCTCACGGGCGATGTCCATCAGCTCGTCGTCCATGATAACCACGTGGTCGCTGTCCCAACGGATCGGACGGCTCACGTGCAGCAGGATGCCCGGCGTGAACATGGAAACGGAGGACAGCTTGTTGGAGATGACTTCCGTCGGATGGAAGTGGCCGGCATCCAGACAAAGCAGCTTTTGCTTTTGTACGGCGTAGCCCATGTAAAATTCGTGGGAGCCAACTACGTAAGCTTCGGAGCCAATACCGAATACCTTGCTTTCTACAGCGTCCAGGTTATGGGCCGGGTTCAGCTCTTCCGCGAAGATTTCATCAAGGGATTCCTTCAGACGCACCCGCGGAGCAAGACGGTCAACCGGGATATCCTTGAAGCCGTCCGGAATCCATACGTTGGTTACGCAGGGTTGGCCCAGCTCTTCACCGAAATAAGCGCCGATCTTACGGGAGGCTTTGCAATGCTCAACCCAGAACTTGCGGATGTCGTTGTCTGCATGGCTCAAAGTGAAGCCGTCGGCGGACAGATCATGGGAGAAGCAGGTGGGGTTGAAGTCCAGACCCAGTCCTTTTTCCTTAGCCCATTTCACCCAGGGAGCGTAATGCTTGGGCTCCAGCTTGTCCCAGCTAACCTTCTCTTCGGTGTCCGCATAGATAGCGTGCAGGTTTACCTTGTGGGTGCCGGGGATCATGGAAAGGGCCTTGTCCAGATCCTGGCGGAGCTCTTCGGCAGTGCGGGCAGCGCCCGGATAGTTGCCGGTTACGGAGATACCGCCGGTCAGCTCCTGGTCGCGGTTCAGGAAGCCGCGTACATCGTCGCCTTGCCAGCAATGCAGGGAAATCTTCACCTTGGACAGGGACTCCAGCACCTCGTCCACATTAATACCATGTTTTTCGTACAGTTTTTTAGCCTCATCAAAATTCATGATCGTCACTCCTCCATTTAACATAACAACTGGTGATAACCAGTACATTTGCCTCGTGTTAAAACGCTTTCTTCCTACTCCCCTACTATATCAGCAGCAGCCGCTCAAATGAAATGGCGGATGTTTAGAGATTCCCTCCTGGCAATCTTAAAATTCTCCAGCTTTGAGAGCATTATTGTCCATTCGCCATCCATAAGGTACAATATAGCTGTATGCAATCAGCTATTTCGAATGGACGATATTAATCTCCCCCATTAATTCCATACAGGAAGAGGAGAAACCAAATATGCAGAATCTGCCGGATATCTGGTTTAGGATGTCCCGTCTATGCCGCTTGGATGTGAAGTGGACGGGCTATCATCAAGGCAACGCCCCCTTGGCCAGCTATGAGCATTCCAACCCGTATTACGAAATCCTGATGGTCACCGAAGGGCCCATTTATTTGAAATCCGAGGATGCTGAGCTGGAGCTGGTATCCGGCGAGTGTTACCTCTTGACGCCGTGGGAGCGCCATACCGCCTGGCGGCTGACTCATGAGCATGCCGGCTTCTTCTGGGTGCAATTTTTCGCCACTCCCGGCCTAACACCCGGAACACCTGACGAAATGCCCCTTGCCGAGCCCGAAAGCTGGCTGGACAAAAGCCGCCAGGAGCTCCGTACGGGACAGGATGAGGAGGCCGAGCATCTGCTTTTGCCCCGGCGCTTCCAGCCGGTCCGCCGTTATGAGCTGTTGAATCTGTTCGAGAAGCTTCATGGGGAAATGGAGCATCCGAAAGGCTATTTCCGCTACCGCTCCTCCCTTCTTTTGGGCCAGATTTTTCACCTGATTGCCGAGGATCTGCTGTCCAAGGAAAATCTCCAGACCTCTGTTCCCGCGGCATTTTTAGCCTACCGGCAGCTGGTGAATCTCCTGAACGAAAGCTACAACACGGAGCCGGACAGGGCATTTATCGAAAGCCAGCTCAACCGGAAATATGAATACCTTTGCCATATTTTCAAGAAATATTCAGGCATGTCCATCTTTACGTACATTCACCAGCTCCGCATCCAGCGGGCCCAGTATCTCCTGATGAACAGCGAGCTGCCGGTAAACCGGATTGCCGAGTCCGTCGGCTTCACCGATCCGTATTATTTCAGCCGTTTATTTAAGCGTTTTACCCATTGCAGCCCAAGCGATTTCCGGAAACAGAACGGGCAAATTGGCAAATGAACCAAAGAAATTTGTACTTTTTCACAAAAAGAGTGTTTTCAGGCGTTTGGTTTTGTGGTATGATGAAAGCGCTAACATATCACCGATTCTAAAAGGGGGACGTTGATCGTGGAGCAAGAGTTCAAAGATATGTATGAGGATTTTGAACCCAACCGTGATACCTACTTCTTCAAAGTCGGCAACGGCGGCCTGATCAGCTTCCACGGCAGGAATTACAATATCAGAAAATTCCTGTCCGAGGACCAGCTGAAGCTGCTGATCCGTGATTCCATGTTTTTGCGCATTTCCTCCAATTGTTATGTCAACGTGGATAAAATCTCCTCTGTCGAGAAAGACCACATCCGGTTCCTGGACCATACCACCGGCTCCAAAATCGTAAGCGTACCCCTCTGGAAGAAACAAACCCTTCAAGAGCGCCTATCCCAACGCAAACAAACGGTCGTCCACTAAGTCCAGGCAATCCGTTTTGACCACCGCCGGTTCGCCCCACACAAATAAAGCCCCGCTCCGCTTGATTGGATGGCCGATGGCTGCCATAAACGGAAGGAGGGCTTTTTGTTTTGTCCGGGAATCAGTTAAGAAGCGGAAGCCTCCTCCATCCGGAAAAAGGTATCCGTCATGGATTTGCCCAAGGTCATACAGGCATCGGTCAGGAAATAGATGAGAAGCTCTATGTCATCCAGTATAAAATCCTCCCGGGTCATACAGCCCAGCTCGGCTCTGATTTTCCCCGCTTGGCGGATGGCCTTTTCCTGACCGGCCAGAACAGCCTGCCCCAACTGCCGGATGCCCCGCAGATGCTCCTCCAGCTTAGTGAAGGTATAGTAGAAGGACCGGGGGAAGGTGGTATGGGTCAGGAGGAATTCAAGAATGGGCTCAATAGCCATGCTGTCGGCATAAGATTTGCGGAACGCCTGATAACCCCCTACGGATTTCAGCGCCGCCAGCAAATAGGTGTACGGCACCGCCTGATCCTCGTTGATGGCCATCACCACAAACTTCAGAATGCGGATGGTATTCTCTGCCCGTTCCAGCATCCGCCCGCTTTCGATGAAATTCCACTCCGCCTCCCGCAGCATCACGGAATGCTCAATGCCCTGGAAGGTTTCCACCTTCTCCCGGATGTACCGGAAGAACAGATTGGGCGTTTCCTTCCGCAGGTCGCCGGGATTCTTCTCGGAGAGAGCCAGGTAAAAACCGTTCAAGGTTTCCCAAAGCTCGCTGGGCAGCGCCTCGCGCATGGTTTTGAGATTGGCCCGGGCTTTGCTGACACATGAAAACAGCGAGTTTTCATATCCCCGGTCCAATGTAATGAATGAGAGGACATCCAACTCGCTGTATTGATCAAATTGCCGGCGGTACTCCCCCTCCGCTCCCAAGGAACGGATGATGCGGGCCCATTTGTATTCTTTGTCCTGCAGGTCCTGATTATGCTGGAGATGGTAATGGACATCAATCATGCGGGCATGGTTTTCCGCACGTTCCATATAGCGGCCGATCCAGAAGAGTGCTTCCGCATTGCGGTTGAGCATCAGCTTCCCCCTCCCTCTTCCATAGCATGGATATGATTGCATTACTCATCATAGCGCCCCGTTTTTTTGATGTCAATCTATGTGACATGACTCTACAAAACAAGTCAAGGACAATCCTACACCCCTAAGACTAATGTGTTATAATGGACCAAATGATAAACAGCAAGCGCTTACCAAATTTGATTTTAGAGGAGGACTTATGACTCTGCATATTGGAATATTCGGAACCGGCTGGTTCGCCGAGAAACACGCAGCTATGCTTACCGCTATGGAGGATGTCACCGTCAGCGCCATCTGCGGCTCTTCCCTGGAGAAGGCCCAGCGCTTCGCAGCCAAATTCCCCGGCGCCTCTGCCTTCGCCGCGGTAGAAAATATGCTCGAATCCGTCAAATTGGACGCCGCATACATATGCGTTCCTCCCTTTGCCCACGGAAGGATCGAATTGGCTCTGGCGGAACGGGGCATTCCTTTTTTTGTGGAGAAACCCCTTGCCGCCAACCTGGAAACCCCCACGGAGATCTTGGAGGCTGTGAACTCCAAAGGGCTGATCACCTCTGTCGGCTACCACTTCCGCTATACAGAGGGAACTTCCCGGGTGCGACGGCTCCTGGAGGAGCAAACCGCCGGAATGGCTTTGGGCTATTGGATGGGCGGTATGCCGGGTGTGTACTGGTGGCGGATGGAGAACGGCTCCGGCGGGCAGTTTGTGGAGCAGACCACCCATATCGTGGACCTACTCCGGTATACCTTGGGCGAGGTGACGGAGGTGTACGCCTCCTTTGCCCTGCGGCATAAGCATCTGACGGAGGAAGGGGTAACCGTGCCGGATGTGGGCACCGTGACCCTCAAGCTGGCCTCCGGTGCCGTGGCCAATATCTCCAACACCTGTTTGCTGCCGGTAAGCCATACCACTGGACTGCATATTTACACCGACAAGGGTGTGCTGGAGCTCCACGGCAAAGGCCTGAAGGAAATCAAACAAGGGCAAACCACCGAATACCAGAACCAAAGCGATCCTTACCAGGCTGAAAATGCCGCCTTCATCCATGCTCTGCACACGGGGGATGCTTCCGGTATTCTCTCCTCCTACGAGGATGCGTGGAAATCCCAACAGGTGGCCATCGCAGCTGTCCAATCCGCCAAAACAGGCCTGCCTGTCAGACTGTAATCCGGTCTTCAATGCAACTGCCCCAACCTGGAACGGCATGAAGCCTTTAGGAACTGGGGCAGTTTTTTATGCGTCTCACATCTTGGTTACAGGAAGCGTGACCGTAAAAGCAGAGCCTCTTCCCGGCTCACTCTCCGCTGTAATCTCTCCTCCGCACAGATCTATAATCCGCTTCACCAGAGCCAGCCCCAAACCGTTTCCCTCTCCTGCCCGTGACTTGTCCCCTTGGTAAAACTTCTCGAAGATATGCGCCAGCACCTCTGTGCTCATGCCTATGCCCGTATCGGCAATCCGGACCTGAACCGAGGCAGGACCGGACGTTAAATAAACAGCGATTTCGTCGCCATTATCGGAGAATTTGATGGCATTGCCCAACAGATTCAGCCAAACCTGCATCAGCAGATCCTCATTGCCGTAAAACCGGACCTGGTCCAGCGCAATATCCAGATTCAGCATTTTCTCATTCCATTGATTCTCCAAGAGAAGGATAGCATGCCGGATTTGCTCATCCAGATCAAAGTGATGCTTTTCCAGCACAAATTCCTGGTTCTCCAGCTTGGAAAGCTTCAGCATATTGGCGGACAGCGACGACAGCTGCCTGGTGCTTTCGATAATCAGCCGGCTGTATTCCCGCCGCTCCGGCACAGTCAGATCCTCATCCTGCAAAAGAGCCGCGTATCCCTCAATAGCAGCAATGGGCGTTTTGAACTCGTGGGAGACATTAGCCGTAAAATCATTGCGCAGGGTTTCGATGCCATTCAGCTCCTGAACCATCTTGTTGAAGTTCACTGCCATCTCCCCCAGCACCCGCACCCGGTGGTGTTCCTGCTTCAGCCGCACCTTGAAGTTCCCCTTGGCCACCTCCTTGGCCGCTTCGCTCAGATCGGTGATCGGGGCCAGGATTTTGCGGCCCACGATAGCGGTAATGCCTGTGCCGATAAGCACACTGGACACCATAGCGAAGATAATCGGCCAAAGAACGTGGAACCGGTTAAAATTAAAAAAACCCAGCTGAATGATCATCCCCGTCATCACGGCCATTAGGATACCCGATGCCAGCATAATCAGGAACACAGTCCAGATCAGTGTCCCCCACAAATTTCCTGACTGCCTGCGGTCAATCATGAGCTTTCACCGCTTTGTAGCCCAGCCCGCGCACCGTCACAATTTCGAATTCGTCACTGCTTTTAAACCGTTCCCTCAGGCGGTTGATATGGACATCCACCGTTCTCGCCTCCGTTTCCGTATCCATCCCCCAAATTTCATCCATCAGCTGATGCCGTGTAAAAATTTTGTTAGGGTACGCCAGAAGCTTGTATAACAGCTGGAATTCCTTCTGGGGCAGTGTGGTGCTTTGAGCGCCTACCGTCACCGTCAAGGAATCATAGTCCAACATCATACCGCCAACGGCAAGCCTGCGTTCGTTGGCAATTTGGGCCCGCCTCAGAAGGGCACCCACCCGGAGAATCATCTCGTTGATGTCGATGGGCTTGACCATATAATCGTCCGTGCCGGCCAAATAGCTCGTTTGCTTATCCATAAAGCTGTCCTTGGCGGTTACCGTCAGAACCGGCAGGTTGTATCCTGCTTCCCTAAGTCTCCTAATCAGTTCGAAACCGTCCAAATTGGGCATCATAATATCAGATATGATTAAATCAATGTGCTGCTTATCCAGAATATCCAGCGCCTCCTGGCCGTTTCCTGCCTGAACCGGATCGTATCCGTGTTTGGCCAGAACCGTACTGATCAGCTGGAGCAGCTTCTCGTTGTCTTCCACCACCAGAATTCGGATCACTCATCCCACCTGCTTTTCCGTAGTCCGCCCTTCCTGCCGCGACAGTCAGACTTAAGAGCGCAATATGCATTATACCTTATCAATGTTAACCCAACATGAACGAGGGACTATCTTCCACACAGTTGATGTTCAGTTGATATTTCTGTGATAGCATTGCATACATAGCAGAGACAAGAGAGGATGAGAACATGCTGCAGCTTAAGAATATTTCCAAAAGCTATACAACCGGCACATTTACACAGACAGCTCTGGACAATATCAGCCTAAACTTCCGCAAGAATGAATTTGTGGCGATCCTGGGACCCAGTGGCTCGGGCAAAACCACCTGTCTGAACCTGGTGGGCGGCCTGGATCAGTACGACAGCGGCGACCTGATCATCAACGGCGCCTCCACCAAATCCTTCAAGGACAGCGATTGGGATGCATACCGCAATAATAGCGTGGGCTTTATCTTCCAAAGCTATAACCTGATCTCCCACCTCAGCATCACGGATAATGTAGAGATGGGGATGACCCTAAGCGGTGTCAGCGCCCAGGCCAAACACCAAAAAGCGGTGGAGGTGCTGGAGAAGGTCGGTTTGAAGGACCATATGCACAAAAAACCGGGTCAGCTGTCAGGCGGCCAGATGCAGCGGGTAGCCATTGCCCGGGCATTGGCCAATGATCCGGACATCATCCTGGCGGACGAGCCTACCGGAGCCTTGGATACGGCAACCAGCGCGCAGATTATGGATCTGATCAAGGAAATCGCCAAGGACAAGCTGGTCATTATGGTCACCCATAACCCGGAGCTGGCCGAGGCTTACGCCGACCGGGTGGTCCAGTTTAAGGACGGCAAGGTGATCTCCGACAGCAATCCCGCGGTTGAGGTGCAAACCGAAAGCAATTACCGGCTCAAAAAAACCGCCATGAGCTACTGGACAGCCCTGAACCTGTCGGGACGGAACATCTCCACGAAAAAATGGAGAACCGGACTCACCGCTTTTGCCTCCAGTATCGGGATTATCGGCATTGCCCTGATTTTGTCTCTGTCCAACGGGTTTGACAAGCAGATCAAAAGCTATGAATCCGGCGCGTTGTCCAACTTCCCCGTCACCATCAGCCAGATGGCGGCCAATCTGGACCTGGCCATGCAGCCCGGCGCCCACACTGCTGATCGGGACAACCGGACGGAATTCACCAAAGCCGCGGAGATTTATCCGTTTGATCCCACATCCAATACGATTTTGCACAACAATACCATTACCCCTGAATATCTCAGCTATCTGGACAAAATAGACGCGTCCCTGCTGGACGGTGTGTCCTACAGCCGCCAGGTTAACCTGAATATCCTCAGAAGTGACGGCCAGACTGCCGTACCGGTTAATACGTCCGACGCCAATTTTATGTCCTTCCCCAGTAAAACGGCAAGCTTCAGCAGCACCTATCTAGAGTCGTATTACGATCTTCTGGCGGGCAGCTTCCCTGCGAAGCCCACTGACCTGGTAATGGTGGTGGATGAATACAACCGGATGAACGTGACGGTGCTGGATGCTTTGGGATTCGATTACAAGGCGGAGAATATCGGATTTGACCGGTTACTGGGTAAAACCTTCAAGCTGATCTACAATGACGATTATTATGTAAAATCCGGAGACCTGTTCCGCATTAACGGCAACACCTCCGATTTAAGCCATTTGTACAACAGCGGTAACGCGGTGGAGCTGACCATTTCGGGGATTATCCGTAAGCAGGAGGACTCCCCCATGTCCACCATGTCCGCCGGAATCGCTTATTCGGATGTGCTGGCCCAGGAGTTTATCAACCACGCCCAGTCCTCGGCCATTGTGAAGGCGCAGGAAGCCAATGATAAGATGAATGTATATTCGGGCAAGGTTTTTGGCGGTGTGCCCGGCTTTAATTTCGGATCAGGCGGCGGGTTCCCTATGGGACCCGGCGGAGGAATGGGTTCCGGCTCCCTTACGGATCCGATGGACGCCACCTCCAAGGAGGATGCGCTGGCCGCCTTGGGCGCCGTAGCTATTCCCGCCTCCATCTCCTTGTATCCTAAGGATTTTGACGCCAAAGAGGCCATTGTGGCTTATTTGGACCAATGGAATGTGGGCAAGCCTACGGAGCAAATGATCATCTACACCGACCTCGCCGCCATGGTGACCAATCTCTCCAGCGGCATCATGAACGGGATCACGTTGGTGCTGGTGGCCTTTGCCTCCATCTCCCTGGTGGTCTCCCTGATTATGATCGGGATTATCACCTACATCTCGGTGCTGGAGAGGACCAAGGAAATCGGCGTTCTGCGCGCCTTGGGGGCACGGAAGAAGGACATAACCCGGGTGTTTAACGCGGAGACCACGATCATCGGCACCCTGTCCGGTCTGTTGGGAATCGGCATCGCCTATCTGTTGACCATTCCCACCAACATGATCATCAAGACCGCGACGGATCTGAACAATGTGGCCCAGTTGAATCCCGTACACGCGCTTTTGCTGATCATCCTGAGCGTGGGGCTGACCATTCTCGGCGGCTTCATCCCCGCGAAGTTCGCGGCGAAGAAGGACCCGGTTGTGGCGCTGCGAAGCGAATAAGGGATAGGCGAGGGGCATCCCGCGCTTAACTGCCAAAATGCAAAGGTGCAGTTATTCTACTCACAACTGGCCTTTCTTAGGGCTATCCTGCAAAAGTGCAGTTATTTTGAGCGGGGTGGGCCGGATTGGTTGGGGGAAGTGAAAATAGATGCACTTTTGCAGGGACGGCGGTAGTTTGCAGGTTATCGGGAGAAAATAGATGCATTTTTGCATTTGGCTTTATGTCCAACGGGCTTCGCGCGGTATTAACTATAAAAAAGAGCAGACGTAGATGTCTGCTCTTTTTGTATTCCTTTTTTAACAATGATTATGATACATTTACTTTATTAATTTCCTTACTTTAGGAGAGGGAGTCAATTGTGATGAAACACTTCAAGTATTTTATTTGTTTACTAGTTGCTGCTTTATGCGGATACCCGGCAGTCTCGAAAGCCTCTGATGTAATACAGGCATATCTGTTTCCTTCTACCTTTAACATCAACGGTGTATCAGTAGAATTACCAAATGAATATGAGATTCTGAATTATAAAGAACATTCATATGTTCCCATCAGGTTCATAACCGAATATTTGAACGGGAATGTGACGTATGATGAATCTGCGCAGCAAATTGCCTTAAACGTTAGTTCCTTCAGTGCCCTCCCGAAAGAATATACAAAGGAAATGGCTGAGAAAAACAAAGATATTATCGTGTATTCGGCCCAACGTATAATGAATGCCCAAAGACTGTCTGAGTTTTTGAACAAGAAGGATGGGGACTCCTGGATCAGGATAACACGATTCACAGTTGAAGGTGATGCTATTGTGCAAGAGCTCAGGAGAACTGGGGATGGTTTCGATTATTATTTCGATAGCTCCCGAGACCCATATGGTGATCGGGTTCAATATATTACTTCAGGGAAAGCAATTACCGAAAAACTGAATGATAATGGCTTGTACGAATACAGGCTGGAAGGTGCATCCTTCCCGAATGATAAAGAGATTATCCTCTTACGATTGCAAGAATAAATACTTTATACAATCTATGAGCAAGAAGCAAGCCAGGCATTTAACATGTCACATTCCAGGCGGGCTCAAAATGCAAAAGTGCATCTATTTTTCACACAACTGGCCATTGGGATGGCCAGCCTGCAAAAATGCAGTTATTTCAGATAGGATGGATCGGAATGGGCTTGAGGAGCAAAAATAGATGCACTTTTGCAGGTACGTCGGCATTTTGCAGGTTAGCAGGAGGAATTAACGGCACTTTTGCATTTGGAACCCCGATTCACGGATACATGTACAGACAGACAAATTCGATCACCTGATGGGACAGCTCGCTTACATGCATCCATATCCATTTGGAAATCGGAAAACACCCCGAAAATGATCATTCATTTGATATTTTTCCTCAATTTGTTTTACGTCCTGTAATGTGATTTCATAACCCGGTCTTTTTCCTTTTACAAACTGGAACATTTCCCGATCTCCTTTCTCATCCGGATTAAATAAAGTTTTTCGGTTCATTTCCCATATTTTTGAAGCATATTTGAAGGTAAGGAAAAAAAGCAGACATCTAATGTCTGCTTTTACTTCATCTTTATTCAGCAAACGGGGACGGCTTCAGCCCGTTTCCAACTGGCCGAAGGAGCTGGCGTACATACGGCTGTACGGGCCTTGGGCCTGCAACAGCTCCTCATGGTTGCCGCGCTCGACAATTTCGCCATTTTCGATAACCATGATGGTATCCGCATCGCGGATGGTGTTCAGCCGGTGGGCGATGACGAAGCTGGTGCGTCCCTTCATCAGCTTGAGCAGCGCATCCTGGATATGCAGCTCCGTCCGGGTGTCGATGCTGCTGGTGGCCTCATCTAGAATGAGGATGGAGGGTTTGGCCAGCATCACCCGGGCAATGGCCAACAGCTGCCGCTGCCCTTGGCTCAGGTTGCTGCCGTTCTCCGCCAGCTCGCTGTCATAGCCCCGCGGCATCAGGCGGATGAAGGCATCGGCATTGGCAAGACGCGCCGCCTCCATCATTTCCTCGTCCGTTGCATCCGGACGGCCGTATTTGATATTTTCGCGGATGGAGCCCGCGAACAGGTAGGTATCCTGCAGCACGATGCCGAAGCCGGAGCGCAGGCTGTCCCGGGTGTAGGTGCGGATATCCTGCCCGTCAATCCGGATCACCCCGGAGGTGGTGTCATAGAACCGGGTGAGCAAATTGACGATGGTGGTTTTACCCGCACCCGTAGGTCCTACCAGCGCAATGCTGCTCCCCGCTGGAGCCTCGAAGCTGACATTTTTAAGAATCGGCGCTTCCGGCCGGTAGCCGAAGCTTACCTTTTCGAAGACGACATGCCCGCTGGACGGCCGCGACTTCAGATCCATCTCCGTTGCCTCCGGAGCGTCATCCGGCTCCTCCGCCTCATCCAGCACCTCAAAGGCCCGCTCCGCCCCGGCAATACCGGATTGCAGCATGTTGTACACATTGGCCATCTCATTCAACGGCCGGACGAACTGCCGGGAGTAGCCGATGAAGCTGGCGATAACCCCCACCGAGATACTGCCCCGCAGGGCCAGCAAGCCGCCCACCACCGCAACGGTTACAAAACCCAGGTTGTTGATCACGTTCAAGAGCGGCATCAGAAATCCGGTGGAGATTTGTGCCTTCAAGCCCACATGGTAGAGCCTGCCATTCACCTCATCGAATTCCCGGATAGTCCGCTCCTCCCGGTTAAAGGCTTTGACCACCTGCAAGCCCGATATGGTCTCCTCCATAAGCCCGTTCAGCTTCCCCAGCTCCGCCTGCTGGGCTTTGTACAGCGGCCCGGTGCGTTTGGTAATGCTTTTGGCCAGAATATAGACCAGCGGAACGGTGATCAGGGTAGCCAACGTAAGCAGCGGGCTGAGCCACAGCATCATGATGAGAGAGCCGGTAATGGTCAATACCCCCGCCATGAGCTGGGTGGTAGTTTGGGATACAGTTTGACTCACCTGATCGATGTCATTGGACAGCCGGCTCATCACTTCCCCGTGGGGACGGGAGTCAAAGAAGGACAGCGGCAGTTTCTGCAGCTTGCCGAACAAAGCCCGCCGCAGACTGGCCGTCACCCGCTGGGCAAGGCCGGCCATCAGCCAGCTTTGGGTGAGTGTGAGGCACGCGTCCAGGAGATATGCCGCTCCCAGAGACAAAAGCGCCATCTCCAGCACGCGCAATTCCACATTCCCGGCGCCGCCTTCCATGGCATTGACGGCTACTCCCAATAGATAAGGGCCGGCCAAACCCAGCAGGGAGCTGGCCAGCAGAAACCCGAGAATCAGCAGCAGCAGTCCCCGCTCCCGGCCGAGAAACCCCCACAGCCTAAGCAGGGTGCCCCGGAATTGCTTGGGCTTCACCTTGGGTCCATTCATGCGGAAGGCCCCGCCCGGCCTGGCGCCGGGGGCCGGAACGGAGGTGGCGTCGAACCGCAGGCGGTCACCGCCGCCGGATGCGCCATTATTCTCCTTGGACATGGGGAACCGCCTCCTTTCCGGTTTGCGACGCATAAATCTCCCGGTAAACCCGGCAGCCCGCCAACAGCTCGTCATGGGTGCCCAAGCCGGCAATCTCCCCGTGCTCCAGCACAAGAATGCGGTCCGCATCCATGACGGAGGTAATCCGTTGAGCGATCAGCAGGCAGGTCATTCCCCTGGTTTCCCGGCGCAAGGCCTCCTTGATCCGGGCTTCGGTAATCACATCCACAGCACTGGTGCTGTCATCCAGAATCAGAATGTCGGGTTTGCGGATCAGGCCCCGGGCAATGGAAATCCGCTGCTTTTGGCCGCCGGAGAGGTTAACCCCCTTCTGTCCGATCCGGGTGTCATACCCTTCTGGGAATGCCGCGATAAAGTCATGAGCTCCGGCAATCCTGGCAGCCGCCTCAATCTCCCCGTCGTCAGCCTGCTCCTTGCCCCAGCGGATATTATCCTTGATGGAGCCGGAGAACAGCACCGATTTCTGCGGAACCACCGCAATCCGTTGCCGCAGCACAGAAGGATCCATGTTGCGCACATCCTGCCCGTTCACCAGCACCTGGCCGGAATCGGCATCGTAAAAACGGGGGATCAGGCTGACCAGCGTGCTTTTGCCCGAGCCTGTGGATCCGATAATCCCCACCGTTTGCCCCGGTTCACATACCAGATTGATTCCGTTCAGCACCGGCTTGCCCTTATCTCCACCGGCTGACCCGTAAGTAAAGGTCACATTGCGGAATTCAATCCACCCCGGCACCTCCGGCTGTACAACAGCCGGTTTGTTCCAGGTCATGGCGCTGTCGTCAGCGAACACCTCACCAATCCGTTGGGAGGAGGCACGGGCCCGCACGAACATCATCAGCACCATGGAGATCATCATCAGGGAGAACAATATTTGCGTCATATAGTTAACGAAGGCGACAATATGCCCCACCTGCATATCCCCGCTGTCCACCCGCAGGCCGCCATACCACAGCACAGCCAAAATACCTGCGTTCACCGTCAGCGTCACCGCCGGATTAAAAGCGGCCATCGCCCGCATGACCTTAATGGAGCGGGTCTGGTACTCGAGATTGGCCGTTTCCATTTTGTCCGTTTCATAACGGAAGCGGTTGAAGGCCTTCACCACACGGACCCCGGACAGATACTCCCGCAGCACCAGATTCATCCGGTCCATGGCCTTCTGTACCTTCAGATAGCGGGGCAAGCCGATCCGCATGTTGATCACGATCAGCACACCCACCATAGGCACTACAATCAGGAGAATCACCGAAAGCCGGGGATTCAGCCGGATGGCCATGATGAGACTGCCGATGCAGGTCAGGGGCGCTTTGACAAAAATACGCATAAGTCCGTTGGTGAAGTTCTGCACCTGGGTTACATCATTAGTCAGCCGGGTTAACAGCGATGCCCGGTCGAACCGGTCCATGCTGTCGAAGGTTAAGGACTGGATCTTGCGGAACAGGTCGGAGCGAAGCTCCGTGCCGAAGGCCTGGGACACCCGGCTGGCCAGCACATTGCGGGTACAGGCCGCCAAGGCCCCCACCGCCGTAATGCCCAGCATCAGCCCGCCCAGCCGCCATACCGTATCCATCCGTTCCAAGGCAATCCCCTCGTCGATGACTCTGGACAGAATCGTCGGCAGGAGCAGATCGCAAAGCGCCTCCACCGTCAGAAAAAAAACGGCAAACACAAACCATCTGCCGTATTTCCGGACATATTTGGTCAGATAAGACATGATGTCTAAACTCCTTCCCTAAACGTACGTACGCTGTCCCTGGCGCCTGCCGGAGACGGGGCTGGGTCTGGGTTTGGGTTTGGGATGCTCCGCCTCATAGGGGATCCAACTGGACCATGGCTTGTTTGCCGCTTAGCTGGATTCCGGTTTGGCGTTTCCCGTACGGTGCCAGCGTTTTCGTCAGTTCCTCCAGCAGTGCCTTGGCCTGAGCCCCCTCCTTACTCCCGGTGAGCACCACCTTCAATAAAACGGCGTCCCCGCCGCGCAGAAGACGCTCCGCCTGGCCTTTTTTGACCTCCAGATCATGCTCTTCGATGTGGGGGGTGAGCCGCAGCTCCTTCACCTTGGCCGGACGCTCCTGCTTCTTCGCCTGCTCCTTCTCCTGGCGCACCGCACCCGCACCCGCCAGCCTGCAGGGCGGCGGACTCTCAAGAAGGGAGGTGCATACCAGATCCACCTTCAGCTTCTTCGCCATAGCCAGCGCCTCGGCAGTGGAGACTATGCCCAGGTCCTCCCCTTGGAGGCCGGTAAGCTTAACCTCCGCCGCTTTGATTTTCTCATTTTTGATCAAAAAGAACCCCTTCTTCCTCTGCGATATAACCGTGCGTCAAGCATGATACCCCTTAAGGCCGGCACCGCTTCTGCGGTAATGTCCCGGCGTCACGCCGGTCAGTCGTTTGAACATGCGGCAAAAATGGGACAGATCCTGAAAGCCCGAGGAAAGTGCCACCTCCGCCAGCGGCATAGAGCTGGAATCCAGAGCCTCCTTGGCCTTGTTGATCCGGTAGGCAATCAGGTATTCGGTAATGGACAGCCCCGTTTCCTGCTTGAAAATCCGGTGTAGGTACGATCGGGACAGATGAAACCGGCGGCACAGCGACTCAATGCGCAGCGTTTCCTGGTATCCCTCCGCCACCAGGCCCATCATTTCCTCCACCAGCTGCTTGCGCTCTCCATTCCCGGCTGTGCCGGGCGGCTGCCCCTCCTGGTACCGGCCCAAAGCCACGAACAGCTGGAGCACCAAACTGTGCGCGGCCAGAGAAAAGCATTCCTTACGTTCATCCAATTCCCGTTCCAGCTGTGCCAAAATATCCTGCAGCGCCAGCATCTGCCGCCCGTTCAGCTGCCAGCACACGGAGGGCTCCTCTCTCGGCAGCCACCGGGTGACCGCATTGCCGCCGAAGCCCGACTCCTTATCCGCCAGTTCCTCCAGGTAGGCCTTATCAATGCTGACGATGTAACGGTGAAACGGCTCCCTGGGTACCGAGCGAGGCATATGCAGGGCACCCGGCTGGATCACCACCAGACTACCCGGCGCCACCTCGTGGACCCGTTCTCCCGCCAGCATTTTTCCACGGCCGGACAAGCACATATACAGCTCATAGCCGTCATGCGCATGAAGAAACGGCTGTTGAATTTCCTGCGTGCGGGATACACAGCCAACAGGAAAAGCCAATAGGGCACTGTTGGTCACATCATCCACAAAAAATACTTCCTGCACCACTGTCTGGTCATCCGTCCCCATGATGGTATCCCTCCAGTAGCTAGGGCGTGTTTGCAAACACACCCTAGTTCACAATTGTCCAATGCTTGCAGGAGAATTGCCCAAGACCCGCCTTCACTCCCGCGCTATAGTAAGAGTATATCAAACCTTGCGGGAGGAATGTATTATGTCAATCACGGGAGCTCCGGAAATTCTGGTACAGAAGGCACATAGGGTATGCAGCAAAATGCTGGAGGACCATGCCGGCAACTGGGGAATGGACATCCACCATTGGGATTGGGTGCCTGGTGTAGGTGTCATTTCCATATTGGAGTATTATGAACAAAACGGCCGGCAGGAACTGATGGAGCAACTGATCAGTTGGGCACGCCAGAATCTGCATCAATCCGAGCAAATGAAGGTGATCAATTCCATGGCGCCCTTCGCCATCTTCCCGGCTCTGTACCGGCAAACCGGCGATGCCGTTTTCCTTGAAACCGCCGTCCGGATCGGACAATGGATGCTGCATGAAGCCCCGCGTACGCGTGAAGGCGCTTTCGAGCATACGGTAACGGAAAATGCCAGCTTCCCCGAGCAGGTATGGGCGGACACAATTTTTATGGCTGTGCTGTTCCTGGCCCGTCTGGGCCGTCTCACCGGGGAGAGCGCTTATACCGCCGAAGCGTTGCGGCAGCTGGAGCTCCACCTAGCCCTCCTGCAGGATGAAGAAACCGGAGTGTTGTTCCACGGCTGGAACTGCATCGCCCAGGACCACATGTCCGCTGCCCGCTGGACCCGGGCCAATGCCTGGATCGCCGTAGGCACCCCCATGATCCTGGAGGAAATTGACGGCATCGTGCCCGGTGACGCGGATATCATCCGCCGGTATAAGCGGATGATGCAGGGGCTTCTCGCGTACCAGCGGGACAACGGCCTGTGGAACACGGTCATGGATCAAGCCGGCTTCTACCCGGAAACTTCCGGCAGCGCCGGTATTGCGGCGGGTTTGCTGAAGGCCAGGCGTATGGGCTTACTGGGAGATGAGGTGCTGGAGCCGGCCCGCCGGGCTCTCCAGGGTGTGCTCGCCCAAGTTGACGCAGAAGGCACCGTCCTCGGTGTTTCCGGCGGCACACCGGTGATGCCTACGGTGGAGGCATATAACCACATCCCCTGTTATCCCAGCCTGTACGGCCAGGGGCTCACCCTGATCCTGCTGGCTGAAGCCTTGGCCGGGTAGAGGTGGCCGGATTGAGACTTACTGATAGAGCTGGTGGATTGGCTTATACAGATTGAGTTGTACTGATTGAGCTGAACGGATTTACTGTTATAACTGTATGGGTTATGATGTACGGCTTGAGCTGCATGGCAGGTTGGATGAATCGCTTTTTATAGTAACTATTGTGTAACAAGCCGATTAGCCGCTCGATTGAAACGGGAACATCTGCCGTCGGGTTGATTGCACCAGTTTAAGGGCCTGCTGCTGTAGCTGAACTGCAATTGTGCAGTTATTTTCTGTCACAATCCTCCCGCCGCTCCGCCTAAATGCAAAAGTGCAGTTATTTTTGCCCCGAACCTCGGTTCCGGGCTTTTTTGTTGGAAATAACTGTACTTTTGCAGTTAAACCTGCTATTTCGTAGTCAGTCACCGAAATTAACTGCACTTTTGCATTTGGGTTGGTCTGCTGGTTGTTGGTTTGTTGGTTTGTTGTTTTTGAAATGTTGTTGGTCTGCTGATCTGTTGATGGGCTGCTGGTTGTTGATTTGCTGTTGGTCTGCTGATCTGCTGATGGGCTGCGTGCTGGTTGTTGGTGTCTGGTTGTTGGTCCGTTAACCCCTGCACGCTGCGTTCAAGCTCCAGCTAGCACACTTCAGCAGCATCCCAACAGATACCCCCGCGCAGGGTTGCGGCTCAGTTTTCCTCGGCCTCGGCATAATGGGCTTGGCAGAAGGCCAGGGTTTCGGCATATTCCTCGTCCACCATATCGAAGTCCAGATATTTGCCCGTGCCCTTTTCCAAAAACTCATACTTCACGATCTTGGACGCCTCGTCGTCCGCCAGGTAAATTACCCGCAGGGTCAGCCCGTGGGGGGAGTACATTTCGTCGTCCTCCTCCACCTGGATATCCAAAAGAAACTCATACCGCTTCCCCTGGATAATTCCAAAAGGGTCCCGGATCCATTCCACACTGTAGCCTGTAATTTCCAACATGTTGTCTGCCTCCACAAGCCGGCAAACTGCCGGCATTTTTTCCTCCCAGTATGGAGGAAGCCCCGCTTGCTGTCAATTTCCTGTTTTCATACCCATATCCGACGGACGTCTGCCCTTACCGAAGCCGCTCAGATACAACAGCGCCACCAGCACCGTTCCCATCCCCAAGGACAGAAAAATATTGCTGTACAGCGCACCTTCACGCAGAACAAGCAAGGGGTTCAACCGGAAGCTGACAGAACCGGAATCCAGCAGCATGCCGATCAGGCCGGTAGCCGCTGCCCCGGAAATAAAGTTCATCATGGAGAACAGACCCATCCCCACCCCGGTTTCCTCCCGCTTCAGTGTCCGCGAGACCGTATTGGACATGGCGATGCCCATAAAGGACTGCCCCACATTGCCGAAAATCAGCATCAGCATAATCCAATACGGGGACAAACCCACGAAAACCGACAGCAGCAAAAAGCAGCAGAGCAGAAGCACAGATGCCGTCAGCACCAGTGTCGGATTGCCGCGGGTATCTGCCAGCCGTCCACCCTTTCTCCCCATAAAAGCGGTCACTAGCGCTGCCGGGAACAGCACAAGCCCGATCTGCAGCGGTGTAAGGCCGTTCAAGCGGCTAAGGAACTGCGGCGTTATAAAGGGCATGCCGAAGCTCATGGCATTAGCCAGGAAAGCGACGATTATCCCTGCCGTATAGCTGCGGTTGCGAAACATTGCAGGATTCACGAAGGGCTCGGGGGTGCTGAGCAGCCGCCAGGCCAACAGCACACCCAGACCCAATCCGGCAGTCAGGAACAGCAGGCTCCCCCGGGTAATGGACAACAACAGAAGAGATACGGTTCCAGCCAGCAATGCACCGCCGATAAAATCGATGGGCCGCGGCGCCCCTTTTTCATCATCCAGATATTTCCTGTAAAAGGGGAGCGTCGTCAGCGGCAGCACGGACACCAGGAACAAGAAACGCCAGCTGGCGAAACCTGTGACAAAACCCGAAACGATAGGCCCCATAGCTGAACCCAGCGCCAAACCGATGGCGGAAGTGCCTAACGCTCTGCCCCTCTCCTCCGGCGGAAAATACCGGACGGGAATAATCATGCCTGTGGCCGGAATAACGGAGGCTCCCGCCGCCTGCAGCACCCGGGCCAGGATGATCATCCAATAGTCCACAGCGGCTACCCCCACCAGCGAACCCAGCGCAAACAGCACCAGGCCGAAGGAAAGCAGATCCTTCAAGCGGTACCGGTCGGCAAGCTTCCCGTAGGTGACAGAGCCGATGGCGTATACAATCATGTACCCGGTTGATACCCAGCTCAAATCGGAAGGGTTCAGCTTAAACTCCTTGCCGATCACCGGCAGCACCACATTAAAAATGGATGCGTTCATCACCGAAAAAACCAGTGTAAAAGCCAGCACCTTCAGCAGCTTCTCCGCATTGGACGAGGCTGCCGGACGGTTATGTTGTTCCTTCATGTTGCCCTCCCTGACATTCCTGAAATAACCGGCGCACCGGTGTTTACGGCTTCTCCTCCTCCTGCGGCTCATCCTCCCAGGCCTTGCGCAGCTTCACCAGCAGAGTTTTCAGGAGCAGCGTTTCCTCTTCGCTTAAGGCCTCCATCATCCTTGCTTTGGTCAGATCCACCGTCTCCGCAATATTCACGGCAAGCGTCTCCCCTTCAGGAGTCAGGTAAATCTGCTTAAACCGGGCATCCTGCACATCTTTCCTGCGGACCACCCATCCCCGTCTTTCCATTACACTGATTAGGTTGGTCACACTGGGCTTTTCAATCCGCAGCATCCGCTCCAGATCCGAATGGGTGGTGCCGGGATTATGAAGCAGAATCCGCAGGGTTTTGCCCTGCTGTTGGGTCAAGCCCAGGGGGCGCAGCGCCTTTTCGATCTGCTTGCGCATGCTCATGGAGGTTAATTTCAAGAGCGAGCCGATCTGCTCCTCCGATTCCCATGGCAGAATCCCCCGCCTCACAGGCTCCTGTCGCTGGCCGGATTGCAGGCCCGGCAGGTCTTCACCCTGTTGCATAGTCCCCCTCCTCAGATCAACCGGAGTCATTAGTTCGATATCTAACTATCAGCTTACGTTTATGCCCGGGCTTTGTCAATGCGGGATCACATACGGGACAGCAAAAAAATAAAACCCGCCGGACTCAGGCCGAGCCGGGCGGGTTCGTTGCGGGATAAGCGAAAAGCAAGGATTATGCCTTGTTGAACAGATCGGTCAGCACCGGCACGATCTGGGATTTGCGGGACACAACACCCTTCAGCAGCGCCTTGTTGCCGTCCAGTTTCACGTTGTAGGCTTGCTCCACTGCCTGGGCTTCCTTGCCCAGCGCCAAACCTACAGAATCGCTGTTCAGGATGTCCGTTACTACGAACAGGAACAGGTCCAGGTTTTTTTCGGCGATAATTGCATTCAGGGCAGTCTCCAAATCAGCCTGGCGGGACAGGACATCGTTCACGTCCACGGCGTTCACCTGGGCAATCTCCACCTTGCGGCCGTTCATGGAGAATTCCTTGGCATCCAGGGAGATCAGCTGGGCGATGGATTTATCGGAAAGATCCGCTCCTGCCTTCAGCATGGCCAGACCATATTCATCGGCATTGACCCCGGCGATGGCTGCCAATTCCTTGGCGGCGGCAACGTCCTGCTCGGTGCAGGTGGGGGATTTGAACAGCAGGGAATCCGAAATGATAGCGGACAGCATCAGGCCGGCCATTTCCTTGGATACGGCAACGCCGTTTTCCTTGTAGAGCTTGTTGATGATGGTGGAGGTGCAGCCCACGGGCTCCGCCCGGTAATACAGAGGGCCGCTGGTTTCGAAATTGGAGATGCGGTGGTGGTCGATAACCTCTGTCACACGGACTTGATCGATATCGGGAGCGCTTTGCTGACGCTCATTGTGGTCCACCAGAATAACCGTTTTGGTCTCGGCAGCAACAGCTTCCACCAGCCGCGGAGCCTCCACCTTGAAATAGTCCAGCGCATAGCGGGTTTCGCCGCTGATTTCGCCCAGACGCACCGCTTCCACATGTTGGCCCAGCTTCGTCTTCAGATCGGCATACACCAGCGCAGAGCAAATGGTATCCGTATCCGGATTCTTATGGCCGAAAATCAATGTTTTCTCCATGTACATGACCTCTTCTTATCCGAAAATTTCCCGCGAAAGCAGCCTCCGGCCCTACTGGTCCGGGTGTTCCGGGATGCTCCATTCTGGAAGCTTTCTTTATTATAACGGCAAATTCTTCTTATTCCAATTCCTTTACAGAGCTTGTCCAAAAAAATAGCCCGCTTCCCGCAAAATCAGCAGTTGCGCCGAATGCGGATAAACGCCTATGGGGCTGCTTTCTAGGTGGGTAAAAGTCCGGCTTGATGCGAATACATGGCTAAACTATGCCTGAATGATTCCTCCAGGGGGCAGAACTAAGCAGGAATAGAGATTGGCTGCGGCGTGCCCTGAACTTAACGGAACTCCGTATGAATAAAGATTGGCTGCGGCGTGCCCTTAACCTAACGGAACTCCGTATGAATAAAGATTGGCTGCGGCTTGTCCGGCACTAACGGAACTCAGTACGGATTAAGACGGACTGCTGAACCTAACGGAACTCAGCGGTCCTTAGAGGCTAAAATCCGGCTTCTTCGGAACCTAACGGAACTCAGAAGCTCTTACAGGACTTCCAAGCATCCTTTGAGGGCAAAATCGAATTCTAACAGTCGCAAAGTTCCGTTACATTGGGAAATCCCCGAATTTCCACCTCTAAGGGCTTCAGAGTTCCGTTACCGAAACGAAGGTTGACTAGCACCTTACCCGTAGCCTTTCAAAACCGGCTCGTACCTTAAAGAGGTTAACACCGGCATGCGGCGGAAAGCACCAAAGGACTATTTTATCGCAATGGGGAATACGTTTGTGAAGCAGTCGATTCGCGCCCTCCGGTATATTCTGCGACATTGAAAAAACGCAGCCCCCGGAGGGACTGCGCTTTTACTTTAGATTAGAATACCCAAGCCCTGCTTATGATTACCAGGAGAATAAACAGTACCAAAATCACGCCAGTGGTAGTGAATCCTCCGCCTACTCCTACGCCTGCACCTGCTGCATATCCCATGTTCAACACTCCCTCTTTTGTGATAGTGGCTTAACCCCGATCCCTATCGGTTAAGTCTCCACATCCTATGTAGGAATGAGGCAATGGGTATGGACTATCGTCTATATTGCAAAAAGGATTGAAAAATGGGACGGACCAATATTAAAATCGAGAAGTACCGCAACCCACGAAAAAGAAAGGGGACAATCCCCCATGACCACCAAACCCGTATCCAATCCGTTGATTGAACAACGCGCCGATCCCTGGATTCTAAAGGCGGAGGACGGTACCTATTACCACACTGCATCCGCTCCCGAATATGACCGCATTGAGCTGCGCAAAGCCTCTACTTTGGCCGGACTGGCGGAGGCCCACCCCGTGCTTGCCTGGCAGAAGCATGAGAGCGGTCCCATGAGCTACCACATTTGGGCTCCCGAGCTGCACCGCATTGACGGCAAATGGTATATCTACTTTGCGGCGGGAAGAGCCGAGGATATCTGGAGAATCCGGATTTGGGTATTGGAAAATGAATCCGACGATCCCACCACCGGCACCTGGACCGAAAAGGGAGAGGTGCTGACAGCATGGGATTCCTTCGCCCTGGATGCCACCACCTTCGAGCACAAGGGCACCCGCTATCTGGTCTGGGCCCAGGCTAATCCTGAGGTCCAGGTCAACTCCAGCCTGTATATTGCGCCTATGAGCAATCCCTGGACCCTGGCAGGTCCGCAAGTGGAGATTGCCACACCGGATTTCCCCTGGGAGCAGGTGAAATACAAGGTGAATGAAGGGCCTGCTGTGCTAGTGCGCAACGGCCGCATCTTCATCACGTATTCCGCCAGCGCTACAGATGCCAGCTATTGTATGGGCCTCCTGTGGGCGGATGAAAACAGCGAGCTGCTGGACGCCGCCTCCTGGCACAAGCTGCAAGAGCCCGTTTTCACCACTTGTGAGGAAAACGGCCAATACGGGCCCGGCCACAACAGCTTCACTGTGTCCGAGGACGGCAGCCGGGACATTCTGGTGTACCACGCCAGGAACTACCGGGAGATCCAGGGTGATCCCCTGCGCGATCCCAACCGCCACACCCGGCTGCAGCCCTTCGGCTGGGGAGAGGACGGCTTCCCCGTGTTCGGGCAGCCGGTAAAGGACGGCTCCTGCCCGGGGGTCTAGGGGCCTGGGAGCGGCGCGGTCAGCCGTCCGCGCCGAGAATCGCCGGCAGCATCTCCAGGAGGCTGCCGAACTGCTGTTTCACCAGCGGCTGCGCTCCGCTGGCCGCGATGTTGCCGCCGCCGATGCCGAAGGCGGCGTAACCCGCCAGCCGGATGGACAGCACGCCGGCTGACGAATCCTCGATGCCGATGACCCGGCGGCGGCTCTCCGGCCCCAGGCCGAGGCCCACCCGGGCGGCTTCGGCATACAGCCAGGGATGGGGCTTGGGCGCCAGCTCGCCCAGCGTGCCGGCCTGGCCCTTCCTCATGGCCTGCCCGGCGGTGATGACGGCATCGTACAGCTCCAGCGGATCACCCAGCTGAAGGGTGCGGAAGGCAGACAGCACCTCCGGCCAGGCTTTTTCGTACAGGCCGGAGGTCACCAGGCCGATGCGGATGCCACGGTTTTTCAGCTCCAAGAGAAACTCCTTTAATCCCGGGGCGGGGGTAAACGCACCTTCCTTGCCCCGGCCCTTCAAGATTTCATCCATTTCGTACTCGGTCACGGCAAAATAATGCCGTCTGGCCTCCTCCACACTCCGCTCCGGACAATATTTGCCGATGCAGTATTGCAGATGCTCCGACACGGAATGCCCCGACACATGCGGCTCATCCTCCGGCTCCAGCCGGAACCCCGGATTATCCGTCAACAGCCCGATGCTCCGCTCAATAATCCATATCCAGAAGGCCTCACTGTGTACGCTGGTGCCGTCCAGATCCATGAGCACCGCCTCAGCCGGTCCCTCGAACTGGGCGTCCGCCAAGGGGTAGATAGCAGGATGACCCATGGCCGACTTCACATAACAGAGGGTTTTGTCCCGGTACACCATATATTCCGCTTTCCGGTCCCGGGGCGTCAGAATGTGCAGCACCCCGTCCTCGCCTCTCCGGAACATTCCGTCCCCGCCGGTTTCGCACTCCGACATACTTCCATCCTGCACAAGCTCCGGCAGGGACAGCCCAAAACCCGAAAGCAGGGTTTGGTTGGGCACCGATCCATTCATGAAGGTTCCCATGCTTATTCCCCGCTCCCATTTGCCAAAATGACCTTGAAGGTGGCGATTTTCTTCGGCTCCACCGCTGCCTCGAAGGAATATCCGTCTGCCGCCGGAGTAAGCGCCTCCGTAACACTTTCGTCCATTCTGCAGCGGAATGCTTCTGTCACTCCTACGCCAAACCGGAACACGGCCTGCTCCGCCTCAATGGACGGATTAAACAGCCGGATGATCAGCCCGCTGCCGTCCTCTGCCTGCTTCACAGCAGATACATGGAGGGTCGCGCCGCTAGCTAACGTGAACAGCCCTGCTTCGGAGGGCATGGTTCCCTGGCCTCTGCCCGACACTGCAGCCCGTACGGGCACGGCGTAGCAGGCTGCCGCATTCAGCAGACCGGCTTGCTGCCAATCTCCCGCATGGATGTGCACCGCATATTCGAAGGTTTGGACGCCGGGGCATTGGATCCCCTGGTCCGGCAGCTCTGTCAGCTTCTCCTCGCTTACCGCCAGCTTGATCCGGCAGGCCCGGATCAGAGTGAGCGCCAGGGTACGGTTTTCATCCTCGAAGGCCTCATATTCATAGATGCCCTTGGGCAAAAGCGCCAGCCCGTCCTGTCCGTCAGACAGCTCCACGAAGGTTTGCAGCGGGTGGGTTCCCCCTGCCTGCTCCACCCATCCTGTGGAATCCGGAATGGGAATGGGCCGGGAAATCACATCGAAGTGGGTATCCGCCCAGGAGGTATCCGTGGCCAGGCCCGTGGGGAAGTTCACCCGCAGCCAGTGGTCACGCGCCCTGTTATCCACCGTCAGCTTCACTTTGACGGCGGAGGCGCCTTTTTCCAAGGTATAGGCCAGTTTCACCGGAAGCTCTACCATAACCGTGCTGCGGGAATTGCCGTCGGCATAATCCACGGGCACCGGGAAGCTGAAATTAGCCTCAATGGTGCTGGACAGCTCACCGCTCTCCGTTACTGCCACCTGCGCAGCCACACCCAGACTGTTGTACTTGCGGTCAAAACGGGGGGCCACATGCTTCCATGCGTTGCCGCATTCCCCTTGGTCCGTCAGATAACCGAGGCTGCTGTAGGCTTTTCCAGTGAGCTTGTTGACGATATCCAGGGTGCCGTTGGTGTTGACCTTGACCTTCAGCAGCCGGTTCTCCATGGTGTCGGGCCCGGTTATGAGCGTGCGGATATTCCGCACCTCCTGTGTCTCCGGCTGCAGCCGGTATGCCCGGTACCCCAATCCGGGAAGCTTGGACAGCTCCACGTGCATCCTCACCCGGTGGGAATCGAGTATCGTGGGCACCTCCCAGATGCTGTCCACAAACACGCTGGATTTTTCAAAAGCCACAGCCTGCCGCTGCACAGACGGATCCTGCTCATGGTACAAGCTGTAGGACTTGGCTCCTTCACCACGGGGAAGCTCCAGGTCCACAGAGGTGACCACGGTGCGCTCAACAGGCAGCGGATTGTATACCACCAGTTGGGTGACATCCGTTCCCAGGTGCTCCGGCGACAGGTTCCGGGCGATGAAGCCCATAGCATCCTCGGAAACAATACCGCCAATGTCCGCAGCCTTGCGGTAACGGTATTCAATATCCTGGCAGACCGCATCGGGGGCACAGCCGCCGTTGGCGTCATGGGTATGATTGGACAGCAGGTAGCGCCAGCCCCGCTCCAGATAACGGACGGGATAAGCTTCCCCGAAGGCTGAGGCCAGAGCCGCCAAGGGCTCCGCGTAATCAACCAGCTCTTTGGTGGCATGGAAATCCTGC
>JAEWMH010000004.1 GCA_023393235.1 Bacillota bacterium
CCTCAGCATCAACCCGGTGTTTAAGGAGGATCTGTAGGGGCAGCATGTGGGGGAAACTTGGGAATGCGGGGGAAAGTGCGGAGTGTGCTGATGACCTGAGCGGAGTAAGCGGAAGCCGGGTCCTAACGGACAGAGAAGCCGTTATTCCACAGAAAACAGGGACTTTTACGTTTTCGCGGACTCTGATTCCGTTATCTGTAGCAAAAGTTGAAGTTCCGGCCCCGAAGTAGCACAATAACGTCCCCAGTGTCCGCGAAAAAATTATATAAGTGCATTTTCGCCAAATAGCGGCTGTACGGTCCGTAACAACCCCCGCGCCGACCATGGTGCCTATTCCCGCCCTGTGGCTGAGCCTACCGGGGATAGATGGGGGCACGAATCGATCAGATCAGATAACAGACAGCCTTCCCCCACGCCGCCTGAAGCAGTGGTGCAGAATTAGCCGCAATCGAAAACAGATCCTAGCGGGAGCAAGCTTCCGCCAGGATCTGTTTTGCTGCTGCGTTCCTCCACACCTGCTCCGCACTGGCTCCATCGCAGGCGCTGCCCACGCAGTTGCCCGCGCCTTAAACCCGCCCCGCCAGCAGATGGGCGGCGATCAGCTTGCCATGGCTGCGCCCGGTCTCAATGAAGATTTCATTGGCGTCCCGCCCCGCAGCCACCACCCCGGCCAAATACAAGCCGGGTACATTGGTTTCCATGGTGGCCGGATCAAACCGGGGGATTTCCCAATCCCCCTCCACGGTCACCCCGGCAGCGGACAGGAAGCGGCGGCTGGAGCGGAAGCCGGTTAAAGCAAGCACAAAGTCATTCTCCAGCTCTTGTATCCCCTCCGGAGTCCGGACCCTCACATGGCCCAGGCTGATGGCCTCTACCGTAGAGTTGAAGAGCATACGGACACGTCCCTTATTCACCATACTTTCAAATATCGGCCGGACCCAGGGTTTGATGTTGGGCGAATAGTCTGAACCCCGGTAGACCACCGTAACCGATGCATTGACCTTTAGCAGATCCATGGCGGCATCCACGGCGGAGTTATTGCCCCCGATAATACAAACCCGCATCCCGGTGTACGGATGGGCTTCCCGGTAGAAATGCGTCACATTGGGCAGCTCCTCCCCGGGAATGCCCAACAGATTGGGATGGTCGAAGTAGCCTGTGGCCACAACCACAGAGCGGGCGGCATAGGCTGTTTTTTCTCCCAGCCGGTTCAGCGTCTCAACAATAAAGCTTCCATCTCCCTGCGGAATAACTGCCGTTGCTTCCTCATAGGACCGGATGCGGACCTGGCTGTGCTGGGCCACATTGCGGTAATAGGTCAGCGCCTCCAGGCGGTAAGGCTTATCGTTGGGGGTGGAAAAGGGGTAGTCTCCGATCTCCAACAGCTCCGGAGTGCTGAAAAACTGCATATAGGTGGGATATTGGCTGATGCTGTGGGCGACCACATGCTTTTCCAGAAGCAGGGGGTCAAAGCCAGCGCGCTTCAGCTCAATTCCGGCGGACAGGCCGCAAGGGCCGGCTCCGATAATAATGATCTCTTCCATGGCTTAAACCTCCGACAGCCCGACTTTGTGAACCAATCAAACCATACTATTCATTCCATACACTACCTTATTATTGTAGCATATCTCCCGAAATAACACGGTCCAAGCCAAAAGCCGGACAAGGCTATGGTATAATATGGACGGACCTGTATTCATTGTATGGATATTGGATTCAATTACCATGGAGGTGCGTCTTGAGTTCCACTCCCGATCATCAAAGCTTGCGTCCCGGGTACATCGTAAATATTGTACTGATTATCTTTTTGGCTCTTCCTTTATTGTTATCCATGGTGTTTGTCCCCCTGCTGATGTCCAATGCCTTTCATGCCGGAGGCGAATACGGGCTGGGCCAATTAAGCCTGGTATTCGTCATTCCGCTGGCGGTCGGAGCAGTAGCGGGAATCGCATTCTGCACAGGCAGCCGCAGCAAACCCACATCGCCTTGGGCGCGTTATGTGCCGGTGGCGGCACCGCTGGTTTTACTGCTCGTCATCGCCGTTTATGCTTACACGGTCTCCAACGGAAACTACAACAGTCCCGCGTGGGGTGTGTTCGCCTGGGCCAATCCCGCCTATCTGATCGTGAATTTGCTTCTGGTGTTAGGCGGAATCGGTGGCTTGATGCCGGTGCATGAGCTGTCCGCTGCCGCCGGATTTGTCCTGGGTTTTGTATGGTGGGACATCCGGAGCCGCCGGAGCTCCGTCAGGACGGTTGCGTGGCGTGCAGCAGGCTGTCTAATTGCCATCGCCGCGTGCACCTGGCTGTTCATCGGCATCGCCAACAAGGAGCAGATCCAGGATGGAATCGCCAAGCTCCGATACGGGGAAGCCGGGATGAAAACCGACCTGTCCGAATACGATCTTTCGAAGATAGCGCCTTTCAAGAAAAACAACGGTTTGGCCACGCTTGGCCACAAACCCCAGCTCAGCTTCACGGACCTGAACGAGATGCCGCGGCTGGACGGAGCCACCGCGTTATATCCCGTATATGCCGCGTTCGCCGAGACGGTTTATGAGGGACTTGGGGAATGGAATAAACAAAACACAGCCACAGAAACCCGTCACAACGTATATGTCTCCGTGGACGAGTTTCCGTATTCCATCGTCATGTGCACCACAACCCCGAACGCATATGAGAATCTCATCAACAAAAAAGCGGAAATTATTATTGTAGCGGAGCCGTCCCAAGCACAGCTGGAAGCGGTCCGCGCCCGGCAGGAAGAGCTTGTCATGACACCATTAGGCAGCGATGCCTTTGTCTTTTTTGCCAATAAGAAGAATCCGGTGGATAATCTGTCCGTTCAACAAATCCGGGATATCTATACAGGCAAGATAACCAACTGGAATGAGGTGGGGGGCAAAAACCTGGACATTCTCCCCTACCAGCGGCCGCAGGATTCGGGCAGCCAGACCACCATGCAGAATAAGGTCATGAAGGGACTGGAGATGATGGAGCCCGATACCATCAGCCGCGCCGGAGGGATGGGCGAGGTGATTTCCAAGGTGGCGTCCTACCGGAATTCCAAAAACGCCCTGGGGTACACCTTTATGTATTACGCCTCCTCCATGGTGAAGGATAACCGGATCAAGTATCTGGCGGTGAATGGGATCAAACCCTCACCGGATACCATCCGGGACGCCACCTATCCTTTCGCAGGCCACTTCTACGCAGTCACTCTCAAGTCCAATACCAGCCCGCAGGTAAAGAAGATGCTGGATTGGATGACCTCCCCGGAGGGGCAGAAGCTGGTGGAGAAAACCGGGTATGTACCGGTGAAAAGCTCCTCGAATTGATGCAATCCGCTACTGCCTGCCGTGTGTGTAACATACAACAAAGCCGCCGGAGCAATCGCTGCCGGCGGCTTTTTCATAAATCTTATTATTTCTTGAACAGCCCGGAGCCCAGGACGTCGGTCATGAACTTCTGGAATTGAGGAATATCCAGCTGTTGGTCCGCATCGGACAAGGCTGTAGGCGGGTTCGGGTGAACCTCCACCATGATGCCGTCTGCACCGGCGGCCAGGGCTGCTTTGGCGCAGGGCACCAGAATATCCTTGCGGCCGGTGGAATGAGTCACGTCTACCAGCACCGGCAGGTGGGTTTCCTGCTTCAGAATCGGAACGGCGGAGATGTCCAGGGTGTTCCGGGTCCACTTCTCATAGGTGCGGATACCGCGTTCGATAAGGATGACCTGGTTATTGCCGCGGGAAACAATGTATTCCGCCGCCAGGATGAACTCCTCCAGGGTAGCCGCCAGGCCGCGCTTCAGCACGATGGGTGTGCGGGATTCGCCGGCTGCCTTCAGCAGCTCGAAGTTCTGCATATTGCGGGCGCCGATTTGGATAAAATCGATGTACTGGCCGGCAATTTCGATATGGGCGGGATCCACGATTTCGCTGATCGTGGCCAGACCGAACTCGTCGGCTACTTCCTTCATCAGCTGCAGGCCTTCAATGCCCAAGCCTTGGAAATCATATGGGGATGAACGGGGTTTGAAGGCACCGCCGCGCATCAGCTTCACACCGGATTCCTTCAGGGCTGCGGCAACCGTGCGCAGCTGCTCGCGGCTTTCCACGGAGCAGGGGCCTGCCACCATGACGGAGGAAGCGCCGCCGATGGACAGATCCTTCACCGTAATCACCGTGTCGGCGGATTGCTTTTTGCGGCTGACCAACAGCTCCTTGCGGTGGTTGGTTTTTTGCAGATCCAGGGAAGCCTTGAAGATCTGCTTGAACAGGTGGCGGATGGTGGCATCGTCAAAAGGCCCCTTGTTGGCCTCCACCAGGCTTTCCAGCATGGCATGCTCGCGCACCGGGTCAAATTTCGGAATCCCTTGCTTTTGCTTGACCTCACCAATCATCTTGGCGATTGACGCACGCTCCGAGATCAGCTCCAAGAGCTGGCTGTTAATGCTGTCCAGCTGCTTTCTCAGTTGTTCCAGTTGCTGATTTTCCATTTCGCACACTCCCTGTTTTGGTAAATTTGGGTTATAGATGAAAATAAAAAAAGCCCTCCGTCGCAAGGGACGCAAGAAGCTGTGGTACCACCCTAATTCGAATCGACCCGTTGGCCCGTATGCCTGAATAAAGATAGACAGCGGCGGATCTCTTCCTCTGGACCATGATAACGGTATGGGGACCGGTTGCCTCTACTGGCCGCACGGGGCGGGGGTTCAAAGCACCACTTCGGAGTGAACTTCGGCGGAGCGTTTCCTTGAGGCCTGCTCTCAGTCGGTGGCAAGCCTTTCCTGTCGGAACATACTGTCGCTTACTCTCTCCTGCAACGTGTTTTGCGGAAGTTTGGGGAAAGCCTGTGATTCATGTTAGAAGCGATTATAGAGCATCGTCCGGAAAAGCGCAAGCCCTTGCATGAACGCTGTTTTGCGATAAAGCGGCACAGCAGGCGAAGGAGCCAATTGGATCCGGCGGCAATGGAAGGGTTTTACGTAAAAAGGTCTTGACATCTCCTTGGAGCAGGCCTATATTTAAGCTAATTCATCGGCTATAAAGGGGAGTAGCTGTTACAGCAAAGTCGTCAGTACGGGGAAACCCCGGCTTTGTTGGCAACGTTACGTTGTTAGCGAGACCTTTACCGAACACGGTAAAGGCTGTTTTCTGTTTCTTCACAGGCCTTTGCCTATCGGCAGCAGGCCTGTTTTTTATTGTAACGGGGGCCTGGTCCGGGGCGAAAGACTTATTTGGGGTAAACATAGGACGTGCCCTTTACACTCATACCCAGAAAGGACTTGGCACAGATGGACTTTATTATTTCACTCCTGTCGATTGTGATGATCGACCTGTTTCTGGCAGGGGACAATGCCATTGTAATCGGCATGGCTGCACGAAATCTGCCTCAGCATCAACAAAAGAAAGCGATTATTGGAGGAACCATCGGCGCGATTGTCATCCGTGCGGTGTCCACCATTCTGGTGGTTTGGCTGCTTAGCCTCACAGGCCTTAAGCTGGTCGGCGGTCTTCTCCTCATGTATATTGCCGTTAAGCTTCTGGTGGAAAAGAAGGAAGAGGAAGCCCATATTAATGCGGGCATGAGCATCTGGAAGGCGGTAGGCACCATTATTATCGCCGACATGGTAATGGGTCTGGACAACGTGCTGGCCGTTGCCGGCGCAGCCAACCACAACTATACCCTGGTTATTGTGGGCCTCTTGATCAGTATCCCGATTATGGTTTACGGCAGCACCTTAGTCATCCGCCTGATGGACCGTTTCCCCAAGATTATTTATCTGGGGGCCGCTATTCTGGCCTATACCTCCGGTAAGATGATTACCGGCGAAGGCTTCATCGCTGACGTGCTGGGCGGCGGTTTCCTGCGTTATGCCATCGAGGTTGTTATTGTTGCCATCTGCCTTGGTGTCGGCTACTGGCTGAACAAGCGCCAGAGCAATACGCCGGCTCCTGCAGCCAAATCCGATCATCATACAGCCTCTGCTTAAAACAAGCAAAGCCGTGCAATTCAGGTCTACGGCGCCCGTACTCCGGGCGTGACGGGGCCTTTTTTCTATGGTACAGTTACAAAGAAGAGCCGAACCGGACAAGCCGGAGAGGCTGCGAACGAAAGAAAGGCACCCCGGATGCGGGGATTTGGGAGGGCAGCAAGTTGCAACAAGCGCACATCCAATTAAAAAAGCATTTTGGCTATGATTCGTTTAAAAGGGGACAGGAGGAGCTGGTGGAGAGCATCCTTCAGGGCAGGGATGTCCTGGGTGTGATGCCCACGGGAGCAGGCAAATCCGTCTGTTACCAGCTGCCGGCGGCCATGCTGCCCGGTATTACCCTGGTGGTGTCCCCCCTCATCTCCCTGATGAAGGACCAGGCCGATGCCCTGAACCAAATCGGCATCCCGGCAGCACTACTGAACAGCACGCTCTCGGTCCGGGAGCTGAATGATACGTACCGCAGGATTGCCGCGGGTGCCTACAAGATCGTATATGTGGCACCCGAGCGTCTGGAATCCGAACGCTTCTGCCAGCTGGTGCAGGAGCTCTCCATTCCGCTGGTGGCGGTGGATGAGGCCCACTGCGTTTCCCAATGGGGCCATGATTTCCGGCCCAGCTATCTGGCCGTGAACCGGCTTTTGCAGTGGATCAAGCCCCGCCCCGTGCTGGCCGCCTTTACTGCTACCGCCACGGATGTAGTGAAGGAGGATATCGTCCGCCAATTGGGGCTCAGCGATCCCCTGCGGATCACCACGGGCTACGAGCGGGAGAATCTTAGCCTGTCGGTGGTCAAGGGGGCGGACAAGAAGGATTATATCGCCAGCTACCTGCGCTCACGTCCCAAGGATGCCGGCATCATCTACGCCTCCACCCGTAAGGAGGTGGAGGATGTCCACCGGTATCTGAACCGTCTGGGCATTTCCGCCGGGCGTTACCATGCGGGTTTAAGCGATGAGGAGCGCAGCCGCAGCCAGGAGCTGTTTTTGTACGATATGACCAAGGTTATGGTGGCCACCAACGCCTTTGGAATGGGCATCGACAAATCCAATGTCCGGTTCGTTATCCATTACAACCTGCCGAAGAATCTGGAGTCGTACTACCAGGAGGCGGGCCGCGCCGGACGGGACGGGGAGCCGGGGGAGTGTATTCTTTTGTTTGCCGCCCAGGACATCATGACCCAGAAATTCCTGCTGGAGCAAGGTGATTCGGAGCCGGAGCGCAAGAACCAGGAATACAGCAATCTGAACGACATGGTGGATTATTGCCACACCACAGACTGTCTGCAATCCTATATCGTATCGTATTTCGGAGGCCACACGGCGGAGCCATGCGGGCGCTGCAGCAGCTGCACCGACGAGCGGGAGCTCAATGATATTACGGTGGAGGCCCAAAAGATTTTTTCGTGCATAGTCCGGATGCGCCAACGGTTCGGCGTCACCATGACCGCCAAGGTGCTCCGGGGGTCGGGGGATGCCAAGATCAAGCAGATGGGCTTTGACCAGCTGCCCACCTACGGAATCATGAAACAAGTGAAGGAAAAGGACATCACCGGCCTGATCAGTGTGCTGGTGGCGGACGGCTACCTGAACCTGTCGGACAGCCAATACCCGGTACTGTCCCTTACCCCCAAGGCACGCAGTGTGCTGGAAGGTACGGAGCGTGTGTTCCACCGGGTGGTAATCCTGCCCCAGGCGGCCGGAGGAGGCAATGCCGGCGCCGCTGCAGGCGGAGCGGACGAGGCCCTCTTCGACAAGCTGCGCCAGCTGCGCCGGAGCTTCGCCGAACGGGAGCAGGTGCCTCCCTTCACCATATTCCACGATGCCACCTTGCGTGATATGTGTGTCCGGCTGCCGGGCAGCGAGGATGAGATGCTGGCCGTCAAAGGGGTCGGCAAGCACAAATTCGACAAGTACGGCAATGCATTCCTGGAGGAGATCCGGAGCCACCGGAGCTAGGGCGGGTCTGAAAGCCTGTTATTCATTTGTCATCCCAAAGATATACTGCTCCACAAATTTGCTGATCGGAGAGAACACTACGGTCCGCAGAGTGACGGTGTTCAGCGGGTCCAGATCGAACTGCTTGGCCAATGACATATAAGCAGCCCATACGACAAGGCAAGCAAACACCAGCTTGCCTTTTTTGTTATTTTTGCCGGACATCTTGAAGCCTAGGTACATCACCAGCCCGGACACCGACAGAATAATGAAAACCGCAAGAATTCCGTTCATTGCTCCTGTTCCTTCTTCGAAAGTTTATTGTACCCCTTGTTGCTGAGGCCAACCTTTTTCATTTTCACTTCAGCTTCAACCTGCAGATTGATTTTCTTAAACACATCCTCCTGGTCCTTCTCCATCTGCTTCCATTGCTTCGGGTACCTGCGGTAAATCCAATCCGAGATGCCTGCCACATCCGCATTGGCCTTTTTAGAGGCGGCCCATGCCCGTTTGCAG
>JAEWMH010000094.1 GCA_023393235.1 Bacillota bacterium
AACTCAGCGACCCTTAGAAGCCTGATTTTACTCTCAAATCCCCGTTTTCCCCTGCTAAGCGCTTCTCAGTTCCGTTAGAGTTTCTATCGGGTCATTTTTGCATGCTAAGCGCTTCTGAGTTCCGTTACAGCTTGGCCCCGCTCAACTCAGCCGTGTCCGTAACAGCTTCTCCCGGACTACCGTGCGGATCAGTGATGGAACAAACGGACGCCAGAATAGGCCATAACCATGCCGTAGTCGTTGGCGGCTTGGACCACTTCCTCGTCTCGCATTGAGCTGCCGGCTTGGGCCACGTACTTCACGCCGCTGCGGCTGGCCCGGTCCAGGTTGTCCCGGAAGGGCAGGAACGCATCCGAGCCGTAGGAAACACCGGTCAGCTTGTTCAGCCAGGCCCGCTTTTCCTCACGGGTCAGCTTGGCCGGCACCTCGGCGAATGCTGCTTCCCATGCTGCCTGCTCCACCGGAGTCAGCTCCTCCTCCAGCCACAGGTCGATGGCGTTGTTCTGCTCCGCGCGCGGGAGACCCGGGCGGAAGCACATGCCAAGCGCCGCCGGATGCTGCCGCAGGAACCAGCGGTCCGCCTTGTCCCCGGCCAGCCGGGTGCAGTGAATCCGCGACTGCTGTCCGGCGCCGATGCCGATGGTTTGTCCGTCCAGCGCGTATACAATGGAGTTGGACTGAGTGTATTTCAACGTAACCAGAGCAATCAGCAAATCCCGCTTGGCCTGCTCCGGCAGATCCTTGTTTTCGGTAACGATATGAGTCAGCGCTTCCTCGTCGATCACCGCATTGTTGCGTTCCTGCTGCAGGGTCAGGCCAAACAGCTTGCGGCTTTCCACCGGATCGGGCACATACTCCGGGTCGATTTGCAGAATCAGGTACTTGCCGCCCTTCTTCGCCTTCAGAATCTCCAGCGCCTCATCCGTATACCCGGGAGCCACTACCAGGTCAGATACCTCACGCTTCAAAAGAAGAGCGGTAGACGCATCCACCACATCGGACAGAGCCGCCGCATCGCCGAAGGAGGACATCCGGTCCGCTCCACGGGCCCGGGCATAGGCCGTAGCCAGAGGGGACAGCTCCAGTCCCTCCACAAAATATGCCTTGGCCAGCTCCTCCGTCAGCGGCACAGCTACCGCCGCTCCGGCAGGGCTTACGTGCTTAAACGATGCCGCCGCAGGCAGGCCAGTTGCGCGCCGCAGCTCCCGGGCCAGCTGGAAGCCGTTCAGGGCATCCAGCAGATTGATGTAACCCGGGTCTCCGTTGACCACCTTGATGGGAAGCGCCGCTTCATGGGTGAGCTTCGCCTGTTTCTGATGCGGGTTCATGCCGTAACGAAGGGTCAATTCCTTGGATTCCGCGTTCTGACTCATGAGTTCATATCCCGTCCTTTTTAGTTTGATTCCGTCCCGCCAACTGCTCCAGCACGATTCTTCCGGTTGCGATATCCTGCACCACTTGAGGATATAGCTGATGCTCGATGTGATGAATCCGTTCGCTGACGGTCTCCTCCGTGTCATCCTCCCGGAGTTCCACCGCCCGCTGGGCCACAATGGGGCCGCTGTCCAGCCCGCCGTCCACCAGATGCACGGTCACACCGGTAACCTTGACCCCGTACTCCAGCGCCTGCCGGACTGCATGCATCCCCGGAAAAGACGGCAAAAGCGACGGGTGGATATTCAGCATCCGCCCCCAATAACCCTGCACCATCACATCCGTCAGAATCCGCATGTACCCGGCCAGCACCACCAGTTCCACCTCAGCCTCACGGAGCCGCAGCAAGATCTCTTCCTCGTAGGCTTCACGGCTGTCATACTCCTTGGGGCGAAAGACAAAAGCGGGCACCCCCGCCTTGGCTGCCCGCTCCACCACCGGGGCCTGGGGTTTATCACAGACCAGCAGCTTCAGCTCCGCGTGGAGGCTGCCGTCTGCGATGGCATCCGCCAGCGCCTGGAAGTTGCTGCCGCCGCCGGAGGCAAACACCGCTACCCGCAGAGGCTGCCCCGGCTGGCGCTCCGCCAAGGCTGCTTGATCCCGGCTGGCAGCGGTCCCTCCACCCAATGCCTCTCCCGAAAAAGAGGCCTGTCTCCTCATACCTCCGCACCCGTAAAGGTGACGATCTTCTCACCGGCAGTCACACGGCCCAGGCGGTATGCCTTTTCCCCGTGCTCCTCAGCCAGCTTCAACGCCTTCTCCGCGTCCGCCTCCGGCACAATCAGCACCATGCCGATTCCCATGTTGAAGGTGCGGAACATATCGTTGTTGGTGATATTGCCGTCTTTTTGCATCAAGTGGAAAATGGGGTGGATCGGCCAAGAGCCGTAATCAATCTCCACATTCACTCCGTCGGGCAGGCAGCGCGGAATATTCTCCAGGAAACCCCCGCCGGTAATGTGGGCCATGCCTCTAACCTCTACCTCCTGCAAAAGCGCCAGGATAGACTTCACATAAATCTTCGTCGGCGTCAGCAGCACCTCGCCGAGCGTTCCGTTCAAGCCTTCTATCCGGGCATCCAGGCTGTATCCTTGAGTCTCCAGCAGGAGCTTGCGCACCAGGGAGAAGCCGTTGCTGTGGACCCCTGTGGAACCGAGACCGATAACCGCGTCACCTGCACGGATAGCACTGCCGTCCACAATCTTCGGGCGGTCCACGACGCCCACGGAGAAACCGGCGATATCGTATTCGCCGTCCTGGTACATGCCCGGCATCTCGGCGGTTTCTCCGCCGATCAGCGCACAGCCTGCCTGAACGCAGCCCTCGGCCACGCCGGACACAATCGCCTCAATCTTTTCCGGCACCAGCTTGCCGCAAGCCAGATAATCCAGGAAGAACAGCGGCTCGGCGCCCGACACCACAATGTCGTTGACGCACATGGCCACCGCATCGATGCCGATGGTATCATGCTTGTCCATTTCGAAGGCCAGCTTCAGCTTGGTTCCCACGCCGTCCGTACCGGAAACCAGCACCGGGTCCTGGTAGCCGTTTTTGTCCAGTCCGAACAGGCCGCCGAATCCGCCCAGACCCGTCAACACCTCAGGACGCATGGTCCGGCTGACGTGCTTCTTCATCCTCTCCACCGCTTCATTGCCTGCGGCTATATCGACACCAGCTTGTTTGTAGGCTTCTGACACCGGGATTCGCTCCTTTGGGTAAATAAATATATAGTTGTGCAGCATACTGCCGGAATGCCCTCCACTTCCCTGCTCTGCTAATTTGGAGGGATGTAAGCGGCAAACAATGTCTGCTATTTCTAAATTTTGACCCCGTGCGGCAAAATAACGACATGAAATGTCTGCTATTCACACAAAAGTTGTCCAATCATGCCACTTTGACACAAATAGCAGACAAAAGCGGTTTAACCCCCTAATTTTGGACACATCCACCTTCATGCTTACTGTTTCATTACAATGCTACTTGTTTGGGGCTAAGAGCCCCCGTTGAGACCAAACGGAGATAGTCACGGGGCGACCAGTCTTC
>JAEWMH010000113.1 GCA_023393235.1 Bacillota bacterium
CTATTAGCTCAAAAGCAGCCATTTTATGCAACCTGGAGAGGAAATAACGCCCCGTGTGTCCGCGAAACTCCTCGAAAAGCAAATTTTGGCGAAATAGCGGCTCCTCAGTCCGGATGGAGGGCCGACCCATGTGTCGAGATAACTGATGTGTGGGAATGGGGCCAATCAATGTGTCGAGATTACCCCAGCCTCCTGTGGGCAAACCTCGATTTGTTGGACTGAGCCTTGTTTATAACGTCAATGAGAGGCTCCATACTTATCCACATGTTTGCAAATGTTGATCCCCCCGAAAAATGCAGCTTATTCCCAGGATTTCGTTACTTAGCCACAATCTTATCCCCATTATCCACAAGCTATCCCCATATATGTGGATAAGTTATTCTGCGTGGAATGTGCATAATACCCCCGCGTCAGATCAGGACTTTTTTAGTTTATACACATTATTCACAGGACATGTGGATAACTTTATCCACATGCCATTGTGTATGAATGGATGACACTACTCAGATTGGCGACTGTGGAGATCCTGTTGGAATAACCAGTTCTGCCACCAGTTTATCCACATCAAAAAAGCAGCCCCGATACTGCAGGCTGCTCTCACTCTTATGATTTCACCGACCATTCCTCCAGGGAGAGGACGGCTTCCGCCTTCAACGTCATGGGCGCGAACTCGCCGCGCTCCCACTTCAAGTGCGCGGCGGCGGCAATCATCGCCGCATTGTCCGTGCACAGCTCCAGGGGAGGAACGATAAGCGGCAGCCGGGCCTGCCGGCACCGCTCCGTGAGGCTCCCCCGGAGCCCTTTGTTGGCCGCTACGCCTCCGGCCAACAACAGCTGCTTCGCGCTGAACTGCTTGGCGGCGCGCATAGCCTTCTCCGTCACCACGTCGATGACGGAGTCCTGGAACCCCCTTGCCACGTGGTCCGCGGCAAGGTCAAGCCCCTTCATCCGCGCCGTGTTCAGCGCGGCCAACACCGCCGATTTCAGCCCGCTGAAGCTGAAATCGTAGGAATCCGGCTCCAGCCAGGCGCGGGGCAGCTGCACCGCCCCGTCCGCGGCCAACGCGAGCCGGTCGAGATGGGGGCCGCCGGGATACGGCAGCCCCAAGGCACGGGCCACCTTGTCGTAGGCCTCGCCCACGGCATCGTCCCGGGTCCGCCCGATGATGCGAAACCGCCCCGGCCCCTCCAGCACCACCAGCTCCGTGTGTCCGCCGGACACCACCAGTGCCAGGCTGGGATACTCCAGCTCCTGGACGAAGCGGTTGGCATAGATATGGCCGGCAATATGGTGCACCGCAATCAGCGGCACACCCAGGGAGAAGGCCAGCGCTTTTCCTGCCACCAATCCCACCAGCAGGGAGCCCACCAGACCCGGTCCCTGAGTTACTGCCACGGCATCCACATCCTGCAGGCGGATGCCCGCTTTTTCCACAGCCTCTTCAATGATCCAGGTAATGCTCTCCACATGCTGCCGCGATGCTACCTCCGGCACCACCCCGCCGAATTTCTTGTGGGTTTCGATCTGGGAGGAGATGATGTTGGAGCGGATGGTCCGCCCGTCCTCCACCACTGCCACGGAGGTTTCGTCACAGCTGGTCTCAATCGCCAGAATCAGCGATGATGTGCTTGGAGGCACAGCTGGAAGCTTCATTTTGTCCATCATGATGTTCTCCACCGCTCCTCCGGAATATCCGCCCACATGATCAGCGCATCTTCATTATTATCCGTATAATAGCCCTTGCGCACGCCAACGGAACGGAAACCCAGCTTTTCATACAAATTTTGCGCTATCCGGTTGGTCACCCGCACCTCCAGGGTCATCCGTTTGGCCCCCCGCGAGTTGGCCTTGCTCCGCAGTTCGGTCAAGAGGCGTTCGCCCAGCTTTTTGCCGCGGTACATGGACCGGATGGCGATATTGGTCACATGGGCCTCATCCATAATCACCCACATGCCCGCATAGCCGGCGATGTCGCCCTCTACCTCCATAACCAGATAATGGGCAAAATGATTGTTGGACAGCTCATTCTGAAACGCCCCGGCCGTCCAAGGCGTGGGAAAGGCTTCTTTTTCAATCTCTACAATACTCCCGATATCCTCAACCCGCATCGGCCGGAAAACCGGAGACAACAGCGGCCCCAGACCGTCTGCTACAGGAAGCTCCATGCCGCTCCCTCCTGACTATATAATTTCATTTGTTTTGTTGTTTTTCGGCAAGTTTGACCTCAGCTTCGGCCAGTTGGGCGTAATTGGGCAGCAGCGTGTGCGCATCATCCCCTTGACCGGAACGGAAGCGCAGCTCTCCCAGATAACCCGCATATTCGGCGTGGATATCACAGGGAATCGCCTCGGTCCGCACACTGGCCCCTGAAGCGCCCGGCGCAGCTTGGGCAAACCTCTCTGTCACCGCTCCGAACTCCTGGGGCTCGCCCACAAACAGCACCGCCTCCGGAGGCTTCTGCTCCTGCCCGAGCAGCTCGAGCAACCGGTCCGCCCAGGTCTCCATCAAACGGATACCGTCTTCCTCCCGGCACAACCAGCCCGGTGACGAAACCGGCCACATGGCAGGCAAGGCACTCCCGTTTTCCTGTGCTTCATCCACCTGCAGCGGTTCGTGTTCACGCAGCTCCAACAGCGCCGTAAAAGCCTGCCCCCGCCGGGCATTCAGCATGGGCACCACCCAAACACAGCTGCTCGCGCCACCTTGCTTCCGCCACTCGGCCAAGGCTCCCGCCGCCAGTGTCTCCAGACTGGAAACCCCCGCTACAGGCAGCTTCAAGGTCCAGGCCATGGTTTTGGCTACTGTAATCCCGATACGTACCCCGGTATAGGAACCGGGTCCCTTCCCAACGGCAATCCCCTGCAAGGCCCCCAAGGAAAGACCTGCCTGGTTCAAAGCCTCTTCAATGGCAGGCATCAAATAAACGGAGTGATTACGCTCGACCAGCGAATTCACCTCCGCCAACAGCTTTCCCTTCTTCACCAACGCCACGGACATAGCCGACGTCGCGCTGTCGATGGCCAGCAGCAGCCCACCGGACACATCCTGGCCGGGGAGCTCAACGGATGTTAATTGGGGATCTCCTTTTATTTCCACATCATGCTCAGGATTCCTGTCGTTCATCATGAATAATTCCCTGCTCCTTTAGATCCGAACACCATTTTTCGTAGACGGTCCCCACGGGAGCTAGCCGGAACCGGCGCTCCGTCCACCCGGTGTTCTCGATGTATACGGACAGATGCTCCTCCGGGATCAGGTCCCGGATGATGGTTGCCCACTCCACCAGGGTCACGCCGTCTCCGTAGAAATAATCGTCCAGCCCCATATCCTCCGCCTCCTCTTGGGAGATGCGGTACACATCCATATGATAAAAGGGCATGGTGCGCCCCTCATACTCTTTGATAATGGTAAAAGTCGGGCTGTTGACGGTTTCCTGCACCTCCAAGGCCTGTCCCACCGCTTTGGAAAAGGTGGTTTTGCCGGCGCCCAGATCCCCGTCCAGCCCGATCACCGAACCCGGTATAAAAAACCGGGCCAGCTCCTTAGCCAGCCGGTAGGTGTCCTGCTCCTCCCGGGATTCGAACCAATAGGTAGTGGAATGCGCATCCATAGCGGCTGCCTCCTTAATCATCGGCTGATTGGTCTTCCTTAAAATGATTGTACCCCCGCTTCTGCAGCGGACTAACACTACCGTCACGGCGCTTCAGCAGCACGCCGGGCTTCGCGGAATCCTCATCGGCCAGCACATGGCCCACCACATGGAATTCCAGCCCCTCCGCATCAAAAAGAGCCTGCACCGCCGCCGCATCCTCTCCCCGCACGGTGCCGGTGAGGCGGTAATCCTCCCCGCCGTACAGCATCAGCTCCAGCGGGTTAAGCCCGGCTTCGCGGGCATAACCGTCCAGAGCAGGGTCCATCGGCAGCAGGTCCTCCTCCAGCCGGATGACACAGCCGGAGGCCTCCGCCAGCTCCCAGGCTTCGCTGGCCAAACCGTCGCTGACATCATTCAGCGACCGGCCCAACCCGCTCTTCACCAAAATCCGCCCCGCCTCCACCTGAGGCTGGGGGAACTGGTGCGCCCGCACCAGCCGCTGCTGCTCCTCCGGCAGCTCTGTTAAATCGTAAGCGCTCCGGCCTGCGGCCAGGAGCAGGTGCAGCCCGGCGGCGGAGAGGCCCAGGGGGCCGGTGACGAACACCGTGTCCCCCGGGCGTGCGCCGCTGCGCAACAGAGCACGGTCCGTCTCCACCTCGCCAATGGCGGTGACGGACACAGTCATGTCCCGGGGACAGGAGGTGGTGTCCCCGCCGACCACCGCCACGCCGTAGCGGTTGGCGCAGGCATAGAGGCCATCGTACAGCTCGCGGAGGGCCTCCGTTTCCATATCCGCCGGCACGGACAGCGCCACCACCGCAAAGCGGGGGATGGCGCCCATCGCCGCCAAGTCGCTTATATTGGATGCCATGGCCTTGTAGCCGATGGCTTCGTAGGTCATTGTCTCGGGTTTGAAGTGAATGTCCCGGACCATCGTATCACAGGTAACCACCCATTGAAAACCGCTCCGTCCATCCAGCACGGCCGCATCGTCTCCGATGCCGACGGCTACGCCGTCTTTCGCGTCGGCTTGATCCGCCGAATGCGGACGGGAACGGCCTCCCGTAAGCAGCCGGATTAACCCGAATTCATCCACCCGGGGCATACATTCATTCCTCCATTCCTTATTCTACCTATTATAGCACAGCCTCTACAGATTAAAACCCGAAGACTGCCCGGTTGGGAGCAGCTGCTGCGGTAATGAGACAGGTCGAAGCAGCTTGAGGTGCAGATGAGGCAGGTTGGGGTTGGAGCAGCTTGGAGCTTGGGGAGCCTGACAGCAGATGCTGCGGTGATGGAACTGGTCGGACCGAGCTATATCGGATTGTAGCTGTTGGTAGCTGCTGGGTGAGCCGTCTCCAAGCCATATTCTCACTAGCCCTGATCAACACAAAAATGTAAGCGCCATAAAATGTACTCTATTGGGCTCAACCCCCTCTAAATCGAATAATAGGGCCCCATTTAGCAAATAACACACATTTTATGTATGCTATTCGCCCGAAAAGCCGCTTCTGAGCTGGATAGCGATCATTTGATGTTCGCCATCATTCACCGGCTGTTAATACCCGCACCCTATCTA
>JAEWMH010000126.1 GCA_023393235.1 Bacillota bacterium
TTAGCTGCCTATTCTCTTTTTTGATGAAGAGCAGAGAAGAACATGTAAATATTTTCAACAAAATCATGTTTATCCCTATATCTAGGCATCCACCTAGCCATGTTAAGTTTAGTGCATCGCTAGTGCCTGTGAGTCCGCGAAACTCTAAAAAGAAGAAATTTGCTCAAAATAACGGATCGTCAGTCCGGTTGACGGGCAGCAGGCGTTTCGAATACCCATCTACAGACAAAAGCCACCAGGTAATGCTGTACCGGGCGGCTATCATTCTAAAATCGTGGGTTACAGTGAAGAGGGGATGAGCCAGGCGTGCGGATTGTCCGACCTGCTACTTCAGGAACACCACACCTTGCCCGCCCAACCGTGCATGCAGCGTATCCATCGGAATCTCCGCAACAGGCAGTTTTTCCTCTACAGCCAAAGAAGCGGCAATGCCGGCAGCTTGCCCCATGGCATAGCAGGTAGGCTGTACCCGCATAGAGGACATGGCTACGTGGGTGGCGGAGATGGAGCGGCCAGCTACCAGCAATCCCTCCACCTTTACCGGCACCATACAGCGGTAAGGGATATCGTAGCCGTCGATGTGGCGCTCGTCGGTTCCTTTTTTGCCGTCGGGGGAGTGAATATCGATTTCGTAGTTAGTCTGGGCCACCACATCTGCGAAGCGCCGGCCGTTCAGCAGATCCTCTTCTGTCAGCGTGTACAAGCCCTCGATCTGGTTGGACTCCCGCACGCCTGTCTGGCCCGCCACATGGGAGAGGATGTAATTCTCGAATCCGTTGCGCTGCAAATAATGAGCCACGGAGAACACCTGCTTCAGCGCTTCCTTCTCCGCATAATTGGTATCCCGGATCAGGCCGCCATTGCCCTTTACCCGGGTCATGTTCACCAGCAAAGTTCCGTTGCCGCACCGCTCCCAGTACAAGTGTCTGCCCTGGGGCAGCTCCGCCACGGTTTCGTAGGTATAACAATCCTCCGGCAAAAAAGGCTTAACCGGTTTGCCGGTATCCTGCATCATAAACATCAGAGTCATAGGCTGGGTCATGCCGTCCTCGTCCCGTCCGCTACGGATGGGTACTCCTGCTTCCATAGCCACCGCCGCATCTCCGGTGCAATCAATCACCACCTGAGCGGCAAAGGCCTTGAGCCCTTCCCGGGTATGGGCGATTACGCCGGTCACCCGGTCTCCTTCCTTTATAGCGGCTACGAACGAGGTATGGTAGAACACCTCCACACCTTCCTTTTCCAGTCTGCTGTTCAAATAGTGTCTCAGCTCAAAAGGGGAATATTGCGGAGCTATGGAATCCTTGTGTGTGGCAGGAAGCGCGTCCGGCACCGTGTCCGCCACAATCTCCCGGTAAATCCCCGTTGTGTTGCCTACGGGCATATAGATGCTCACGTTCCCCAAGGTTCCCATCCCGCCCAATTGACCCGAGCGCTCCAGCAGGATGGTTTTCCGCCCGCATCTGGCTGCGCTGATAGCTGCCGCCGTTCCGGCAGGGCCGCCTCCCACCACAAGAATCTCCGTTTCCGCATAAAGGGGCACTTGGCGTTCCAATGCAATTGTCATCTGTGTCATTGTTTTTCCCTCCCGTTGATGTCAGCCCCATTATAAAAAATGAAACCGTTTCATTATACCTTCATTTTTGTTACATTTATCTTAGTGCGTGTTTGCAACCCCTAGGGGAATTGGAAGAGGGAGGAAAGGACATGCCGCGAAGAAAGAAGGTGACACTCCGGGAGCTGGCATCGGATTTGGGCTTGACTGTGCATACGGTTTCCAAAGCGCTCCGCGGGCTTCCGGGCATGTCCGAGGAGACCCGGGAGGCGGTTTTTCTCCGCGCCAGAGAGCTGGGGTACCGCACCAAAGCCCAGGAGGCGGGGCTGACGGCCGAGCGTTTGCCCTGGGTGGCCGGACCGCCGCGGCGCTTCGGCATGCTGCTGGACGGCACGCTGGATTTTCACCGGCATCAGCTGGAGGGGGCGCAGAAGCGGCTGAATGAGCTGGGCTGCGCGCTGCATCCTTTGCTTGTTCCGCCCGGATTGCCCGGTGAAGCAGCCATGGAGCAATGGCTGGCGGCCAACGGAGTCCCCTATATGGACGGCATTTTTCTAACCGCCACGCTGCCGGAATGGATGGAACAGCCGTTGATGGCTTTGTCCATGCCTAAGGTGCTATTAAATTATCCGCCGGCCGCCGCCTTGGTGGACAGTGTGATCTGGGATGTGGAGCATGCCGTGCATCAGTCGATGGAAGCCCTGCACCGGAACGGGCACCGCAGCGTGTTATATGTAGGAGACAAGGGCCCCCACAGAGGATTCCGTCTCCGGTGGCAGGCATTTTTGGAGGCGGCCGAACGGTTGGACATGACGGTGGCTGGGGATGCAAGGACTGCTCTGCACAGGGGCAGCGATCAAACCCGGTGGCTGCAGGAACTGGGGGAACAGCTGGCCTCCGGCACCTTCACCTGCGTCCTCAGCGCTATCCCCGATACCGCTGCCTGGGTATATATGGCGGCAACCTCCCGGAGATTGTCTGTACCGGAGGATTTTTCGCTGGTGTCCATTGAGAATGCGGCGGTGCCCCATCTGCCTGACCTGTCCCGGCCAATCCTCTTCCAGCGGGAAACAGGAGAACGGGCGGCAGAGCTGATGCTGCGTCGGATAGCCAACCCGCTTCTGCCTTATGAGCATGTGCGGCTGCGGGGGCCTTTCCACGAAGGGGAAACCCTGAGGACGATCCGGGGGCTGTAAGTTTCATAGGCGCATGGTCAGAGCATGATTAGCAGTGCAGAAACCCATTTTTTGTGGAGGCGGTCCTATGAATCCGGTTGTGCATTATTACGAGCAGTATAATGAAGATGCAAGATTGACCACAGATCACTCCAGAAGGCTCGAGTATGTTACCACCACCCATCTTTTGGACAAATACATACCTAAAGGCTCGGAGCTCTTGGATCTGGGTGCAGGGACAGGCATTTATTCCTTTTATTTTGCCGGGAAGGGCTGTAAGGTTACTTCAACGGATCTGACGCCCAAACATGTAGAGATGATCCAGGCTCGAATTGCCAAAGACGGTATCGCCAATATCGTTGCCGAAACGGCCGATGCGACAGACCTGTCTTCCTATGCGGACGAAAGCTTTGATGCTGTATTGTGCCTGGGCCCTATGTATCATCTTACAGACCCGGCCGCCCAGTTGAACTGCCTCCGGGAATGTAAACGTGTGCTGCGGCCGGGCGGAATCGTGGGAATCGCTTATGTAAACAGGCTATTTATTTACCCTCATCTGGTACGGATGGACAAGCGTTATTTGACCCGTGAATGGATGGAACGCATCCTGGAAAAGGGGGAAATCCATGCTTCCGCCGCCGATTCCTTCTGGACGGACGCGTATTTCCACTTGCCGGAGGAAATGGAAGGACTGTGCGGGGAGTGCGGCATCCTCCGTCTGGAGCACGCGGCCACGGACGGCATCGGCATGTATATGCGAGAACAGGTTAACGGTTTCACCCCGGAGGAGTTTGCGATGTGGGTGGACTATCATCTTCGAACCTGTACGGCCCCATCCGTTCTGGGCGCAAGCAACCACGGTTTGATCATCGGGCAAAAGCCGTTGTAAGCATAACATTTGAAGTCAGCAGAGGAGAATGTCAATGGGAACGGTCTTATGTGTCATTACGGAGGATTTTGCGGATTTTGAGATCACACTGGCGCTGCATAAAATCCGGAATGTGGGCAAACGGAATGTCGTTACGGTAGGTTATGAGAAAAAGGCGGTCACCAGTGAATCGGGCTTGACGTATCTGCCGGATATCACGGTGGCGGAGGCGATGGAGCTGGAGGATGTGGAAGGGCTGCTGATTCCCGGCGGGCCGATCCGGGAGCAGCGTGCAGAGCTGACGGAGCTGATCCATAAGCTAAACCGGGAGGAGAAGCTGCTTGCGGCCATTTGCAACGGACCGCAGTATTTGGGGCGTTCGGGTATTTTGGATAACCGGAGCTTCACCACCTCCTGTTCCGAGGAACGGATCGGCAAGCTGGGCGTCGCGGACCCGTTTCCCCGGTTGAATTTCATCGAAAAGCGTGTGCTCCGGGATGGACATGTCATTACCGCCCAAGGCCGGGCTTTTGTGGATTATGCTTTTGCCATATACGATTATCTGGGCATCTATGCAGGGAAGGAAGCGGACCAGGCGCAGCTGTATAAGGATGTGATGGACCGTTAGTCTAGAGACGGAACAGGAGCGTATGAAAAACCCGGACATACAAGTGAAGAAATATGTGGAGATAGGACTTGGTAACCGTTGGTTGGTGCGGACCGAAACGGAGTATCCGGACGGCACCGAGGAGGAATGCCGAGGTTTTGCCCAACCCTTCACCATGGAGTCCTTCTATGTGCGGATATGGATCGGCCGCCGGGTATTAATATGGGATTCGAAGGAAGGGATGAAGCGTGCCGCCAAAGCAACCAGGCGCTTCAAGTGTGTGATCGGCTTTAAAGGGCGGTAAGACAGATTTAGTATTAGTAAAGGGCGGGTACAGGTGCAGGCATTATACTTGATTCTATCTATATTTTTGAATACGGTGCTGGCTTCCTCCGGCTCTACTCCTGCAACGGTGCAATGGACGCCCAACGAGTTTACGGATAACGACTTTGCTTTGATGAGGGCTTCTGACGGAATGGTTATCCGTTTAGGGGACAGCAGGGAGTATGTAGAGGAACGATTGGGTGCTCCCATCGGTACATTCGGCTACAATTATTCTTATGAGTATGAAGGATTCAAAATCCATTATCGGGATGGCGTGGCGGATGCCATGTTTATCGACCGGAGTACCACAGCGAAAGAGCTGTTTCAAACGGCCAGGCAGGTTACCATTGGGGATCATAAGGAAGAGGTTATGGCGAAATACGGCGAACCTGTTATTTTGAGCGAGGATACCGGTTCCACTACAGCGTCTTATTATATGGAAAGGCACAACGGAAGCTATCGTATCGTTCACAAGCTTACCCACGCCAATAACCCGGACAATATGTTTACCTTTAACCTTCAGTTTGACGAAAAAGAGCAGCTGAAGCTGATCGTTTTTTCGGAGAACCGGTTTTTCGTCCCCTCCATGGGGAAATAGCCTAGTCTTACCGAGAAAATCCATGCTGCGTCACTCTAACGGAGCTCAGAAACGCTTAGCGGCTGGAAAATACAGATTTTGATTTCTAACGGAACCCAGCGCCTCTTAGCGCTCATTTTGCTTCCCATTTGGCCCCGATAACCCGGCTAAGCGTCGCTTAGTTCCGTTAGCGCACGGAGGCGGCGGATTTCTGATCAGTTCCGTTATCGCCAAGAGGCAGCGGAATTTGCCTCCGTTACTGCCCCGAGGCGGCGGATTTCTACACAGTAAACAAAGGATCAATACCGGATTCCGGTATTGATCCTTTGTTTCATCTTACGGCGCCTCGTTGAACAGCTCCCGGACATCCCGCCGCATGCTGAGCGGCGCTTCCTTTACAGGCTGGCCGATGCGCACCAGCATCTGAAGGGTGCCGCCTTGCGGTGCGTAATCCCGGTGGATGGCGGCATAGATGTCAGCCATTTCCGGGTACTCCTCCAGCGCTTGGCTGAGGGGTTGTACGGCCAGGCCCAGTGAATGGGCCTGCAATACCAGGCGGCTGTACAGCATGCCGCTTCGAATCTGGCTCTCCCGGCTATTGTCCCGGCTGCGGATCAGGGCATATGCCGGGGTATGATCGAGCGCCGCCTGGGTGGATTGAACAAACCGGTCCGAAGCTGCTTGGCCCCGGTTCATAGAAGGGAAAAGGGTAACTACTCCCTGAATCACATGCTTCATAATCCCGGTTGTGCCTTGACCCTCCACGGAAAAGCCGTAGCGGTAGCGGTTTTTCGCGTATTCGTTGACGCGGAAGATCCGCTCCGATTCCTCCATAACCCGGGGTACGCCCGCTTCCGCTTTTGCAGCCTGCATGACGTGTCCGCCCAGCCTGCCGAGGTCATCCTTGTAACGGAATACCTCCACCATCAGCTTATCCGTACCCAGCGACTGCAGCGCCTCCGTCTGTTGGTCCGTCAATGGGGCCGGCCGGTAAGGTCCGCGGTTGGTATCTGGTTGGAACAAGAAGGCATACAAGGGGGAAGGGGAGACGGCCGCTTTCCGGAGGGTAACCTTGGCAACAGCCTTCCGGACCATACCCTCCTCGAGACGTCCTTCATCATAATCCCCATGAGGAAACAGCCCAATGTCCACGTCATACCCCATTTCTGCTCCGGCAACCCGCACGTATTCCAAAAAGGCCCCCTGCGTCACCATCATTTGCCGGGCCATGGGGTCCACCTCCGGGGTTTGCCGCGAGGAATCGGCATACAGGTAGAAGCTCCCGGCATCCCCCGCATCGGTCCGGATGAACCAGGGCTGCATATTATGCCCGTTAGCCGCCAACATGCCATGAGCGGCTGCTTGAACCCGCACATCCTGGAATTGCCGGTAATAATCCTTCTGCCAAGGCTCCAGATAAGCAGGGGAGCGGAAAATTCCGCTGGCCCCGGACAGCACAACCGCCGGCAGCAGAACACATCCGCTGACCGCTGCCGCAATCCTCCCTAACATCCGCTTCACCTTCCTTTTTTCCATCACACGCTTCCTCCGCCAGGCGCTGCAATGGAACGGAGCAGCAGATCGAAGGCTTCTGCGATCAGCTGTTCCTCAGTTGTTTCGTAGTAATGCTCCAGATACCGTTTTTTCCTGCGGGCCATATTGAAGATGCCGACAATGGCTGCCCATAGCACTAGCGCAGTCCTGCGGGATCCGCCTGTGAAGTGCAGGCTTCCTTCCGCAAGCCCCCGATCCAAAGCGGCGATGAGCCGCTCCATAATTCTTTCCCCCAGCGCGTAGCACTCCTCCCGGGAGGAATCGGGCACCCCCTTGAGAAAATCCATTTCCCCGTTTTCGTACTCCATAATCGCTTGGAAATAATCCGGGAACTCTGCGCCGAACCGGTAAAAAAGCAAGCCCAGCCGCCGGATTTCTCCAGTCGCATCAAGCAGCCGTGAGCCGTCTTCCTCCTCTTCCCAAAGTGCAAGCAGCCGCCGGTATCCCCGGGCCATGATCTCGAAATAAATCTGCTCCTTGCTGTTGAAATAGATGTACACCGTCCGTTTGCTGAATTGGGCCTCCTTGGCCACATCATCCATGGTTGCGGCAGCATACCCCTTGGCAAAAATGACCCGCTCCGCCGCTTCAATAATGTCCGATCTGCGGATTTCCTTCTGCCGCTCCTTGCGGTCGGCAATCCCCATAGCCCCGGCACCTCCTTATGTTGCACGTCCATGCAGAAAAGTAAACTATCAGTTTACTTGAATTATAATCCAGCTTAGCAGGATGTCAACCCCCTAAAGAACAACCGTTCTATTCTACGCTGGAATTTTATGATAGACTGGTACAAGAAAATGGACAGACGGGTGAGGCATCTATGAAAGTCTATCCGCCACACCGGAACGGAGGAATTATGGATACCAGCATTTATTTGATCAGACATGGCCAATCTCCCAAAACTGAAGGGAACGAGCGCAGCCGGGGATTAACGGAAAAGGGGTTAGCAGACGCCCAACGGATTGCGGAGCATCTGAGTAATGAGGGTATCGACACCTTTTATACAAGCCCCTACCATCGGGCCAGCCTTACCCTGGAGCCATTGGCGCAGCTTTGCGGAAAAACTATAACCCCTGTGGAGGACTTGAAGGAAACGGTTTTCGTGGGGGGAGACGTGATTATGCAGGATGACACGCTTATTCCCACCGTTTCCCGCATGTTCCGTGAACCGGATTTTGCTCTGGCTGGGGGAGAATCCCTGACGGCTGCCAAGGATCGGGTAATGGCGGCATTCAACACTATCCTCGAAGCCCATCCCGGTCAAAAGGTTGGCATCGGCACCCATGGCATGGTGATGACCTTGATATTGGGACATTACGATAGCAGGTACGACTTTGATTTTCTGATGAAAACCTCTAAGCCTGACGTGTACCGTATGACCTTCCGGGAAAACCGGTTCTTGGAATCAGCCAGACTGTGGCTTTCATAACATTATCGGATAAGGAGAACGCATCATGTCAAGCTTACGTTATTCCACCGTTTTGTTCGATTTGGACGGTACCTTGACCGACCCGAAGATCGGCATTACCAAAGGTGTTCAATATGCCTTGGCCAAAGCGCAGATCGTTGTTGACGATCTGGACTCCCTGGAGTGTTTTATCGGACCCCCGCTTGCGGTGTCGTTCCGCGAATTTTACGGCTTCTCCGATGCGGATGCCCAGGCTGCGGTGGCGGCTTACCGGGAATACTACTCCGTAACCGGCCTTTACGAAAATTTGTTGTACAGCGGTATTCAGGAGCTGCTGGAGCTGCTCCGAGCGCAAGGACGGAAGCTGATTGTGGCTACCTCCAAACCCACCGTTTTTTCCAAAACGGTTGTGGAGCACTTCGGGATTGCCCCGTTTTTTGAAGAAATCGTCGGCAGCAACCTGGATGGGACCCTATCTGAAAAAGGGGAAATTATCGCCCACATTCTGACGCAGCATCAACTGGACCCGGATAAAACCGTGATGATCGGCGACCGGAAGTTCGATATCATCGGCGCCCAAGCCAACGGGGTGGATTCCATTGCCGTTGGGTACGGGTATGGCAGCGGGACTGAACTACTAGCAGCTCAGCCAACCCATTATGCGGGGAGCGTAGATGAGCTGAGGGCTTTTTTTGCAGAAGGGAGGGCAGGCCGATGATTGCGATTCAGCGGATAAAAGCGGAGGATCAGGGTCATCTGTCTCTCCTGCTGCAGGAATTGACCGGCGCCCAAACCGATGCTGCCGTGTTTGGCCGGACCTTTCATATGATCTTGGACGATAAGCAGTATATCCTGCTTGGCGCTTATCATAACGGTGAATTGGCAGGAACCGCCATGGGGATTGTCTGTATGGATCTGACCGGCGATTGCCGTCCGTTTATGGTGGTGGAGAATGTGGTAGTCTCCGCCAACCACCGCAAATTGGGAATTGGCCGGCAGCTGATGCTGGCGATGGAGGAGCAGGCGAAGGAGCGGAACTGCTGCTATGTGATTCTTGTTTCCGGAAAGCACCGGGTGGAGGCTCACCGGCTGTATGAGAGCCTGGGCTACCGGGACGAAGGGGCCGAGGGCTTCCGCAAGCATTTCTGAAGAGGTTATGGCAAAGAAAACCAATATCCGGGAGGCTGGACATGGGGAATCTGATCATTACCGATGCGTATGAGGGCAATTTGAAGCATGTGAGTTTGGAAATCCCGCGGGACAAGCTGGTGGTGCTGACCGGCCTGTCCGGCTCGGGCAAATCCACCCTGGCTATGGATGTGCTGTATCAGGAATGCCAGCGCCAATATTTGGAGGCTATCGGCTATCAGGGCATCCGCAAGCCGGGCGTAGGCTCCATCAAGAACGTATCCCCCGCCATCCGGATTACCCAGTCGGAATCCAACAAGAATCGCCGCTCCACCGTCGGCACTCTGACGGATATGTATACGGGCTTGCGGATGGTGTACGAAAAGCTCAGTACACGCCTGTGTCCCCACTGTGGTCAAGCCGTTTCGGCGGCGGACTGCAGGGAGGAAACGGAGAAAAAGGACAACGCGTTTCATGTGTATATGCATTGTCATCTCTGCGGGCACAAGATGGATAAGCTGACCCGGACCCATTTCTCCTACAACACCCGGGAGGGAGGCTGTCCAACCTGCCAGGGCCTTGGACAAATGCTGCAAATTAACATGAACGCCACCCTGCACGAGGAGTTGTCCTTGGAGGAAGGGGCGGTGGAGTATTGGAATCAGGGCTACAAGGAGTATCAGACGGCGGCGGTCTATCAGGCTCTCCGCCATTATGGCTTGCCTGTTCCCGAGAATGTGCCGGTGAAGGAGTTCGCGTCATTGCAGCGGGCTATCCTGCTTTACGGTTCGGAATGTGATGCGGTGAAGGAGGCTTTCCCGGAGACCGCACCGCCCAAAACAGTGGCCCTTGGCAAATTCGAGGGGGTGCTGTCCACCCTGTGGAGACGGATGTCGGAGAAGGGCGGGGATGCGAAAAATCTGAATGGCTTTTTCCACTCGGATACCTGTCCGGATTGCAAGGGAGAACGGCTTGGACCGTTAAGCCGGTCCGCTACCGTGAACGGATACCGGCTGCCGGAACTGACGGTGCTGTCCCTGGAGGAGCTGGAGGATTGGATAATTGGATTGGAGGCGGCATTAAGTCCTGCCAGTCTGCGGCTTGCGGAGCTTTATCTAGCGGACATCCGGACCAAAATCCGGCGGATCGCCCATACCGGCTTGGGCTACCTGTCTCTGGACCGCCAAATCATCACCCTGTCCGGCGGCGAAATGCAGCGGATCAAGCTGGCGGCCGCTCTGGATTCGGATCTGACCGGTGTGATCTACATTTTGGACGAACCTACGGTCGGTCTGCATCCCAAGGATACCCAAGGGATGATCGGCATTATCAAAAAACTGCGTGATCTGGGCAACACGGTGCTGGTGATCGAGCATGACCCGGATGTGATGGCGGAGGCGGATTATATTGTAGATATGGGCCCAGGCTCGGGAAAACATGGCGGAGAAGTTATCGGGTCCGGCACCTTAACCGAGCTTCTGGCTAACGAGCAATCTGTCACCGGCCGATTCCTTAAGGAAAAGCGGGTTCTACGCAGCCAGGTCCGGCCGGGGAACGGCGGGCATATTGATATCCGTCATGCTTCCCTTCATAATTTGCAGGATGTGGAGGTCCGTTTCCCGGCAGGCTGTCTGGTGACGGTGACGGGTGTATCCGGCTCGGGCAAATCCACCCTGGTGTTTGATGTACTGGCCAAGCTGTGGGAGAAGGAGCGGGTAGGGGTAGCGGAGGTATCAGGGCTTGAACTGTTTGACCAGATGATCACCATTGAGCAGGGTGCGATAACCCGGATGAAACGCTCTAATGTAGCCACCTATACCGATATGTACACGGATATCCGCAATCTGTTCGGGGGGCTGGCGGATGCCAAGGCCAAGGGACTGACAGCCAAGCATTTTTCCTTCAACACCAAGGGGCAACATGCTCTTTTTCGAAAATATTGAAGTCATCTGTCCGGTCTGCGGCGGCGCCCGCTTTAATGAAGAAGTGCTATCGGTGCAGTATAAAGGCCTAAATGTCAATGAGGTGCTTCATCTTTCTGTGGAAGAGGCGTTGGAAGTGTTTGCCGGTCTTCCAAGGTTGGAGGGGATGCTGAAGCTGCTCCTTGAGGTGGGGCTGGACTATCTGGAGCTGGGCCAAACGCTGACCACTCTGTCAGGCGGGGAGGGGCAGCGTCTGAAGCTGGCCAACGAGCTGATTTCCAATAAAGGAAAATCGGTGCTGTATCTGATGGATGAGCCGACCACAGGATTGCATCCGGCGGATGTGGGGAATTTCCTGAAGCTGCTGAATAGAATGGTGGATGCGGGAAGCACCATCCTTGTGGTGGAGCATAACGAACAGGTGATCCGTGATTCGGATTGGGTCATTGACTTGGGGCCGGAAGGCGGCCGGAACGGCGGGCGGATTCTGTTTACGGGAACACCCGGGGAAATGGCTGCAAGCGGAACCACAGTGACGGCTCAGGCCTTACGCCAATCGATGGCTTCCGTCATCGGCGGAGAGGGATAGGAGGAAATCGCATGGGGGTGCAGGTCATCAGTCTGGATATGTTCCAGACGCTTGTGAATGTGAATAGCAGGCAGAATCAAATCTGGGGAGCGATATTGGCGGAGCAGTTTCACCCGGAGAAAGCAGGACCACATTCCACCGCATTGCAGGCCCGTTTTATGGAGAAGTGGACCCGTTCCAGGGAGACGGAAGCCTTCATCCTGCTGAGGGAAATTTACGGGCGAAGCTTCGAGGAGCTGTTCCGTGAATATGGGATTGCGTACAGCCATCAGGAGGCGGCGGAGATCCTGTTCCGGGAGCACCGGCTGGCCCACTTTTATGAGGATACGCTGGATTTCCTGGCCTCAGTTGCCGGACGGTACCAGCTGTGTATTACCAGTGATGCCGATGATGCCATGATTCCGGATTTCTACAGGGGATACGGTGCCAGGCTGTTCACCTCCGAGCAATGCCTCTCCTACAAGAATGATACCGGCAACAAGATATTCAAGGATTTGATCCGCCATTATCAGGTTCCGCCCGGGGATATCCTCCATATCGGCGATTCCAAGTCCGATGTTCTGGGGGCCAAGCGGGAAGGTATTGCCGCGTGCTGGATCAACCGTAACGGGCAAACCTGGGAGCATGAGCTGAAGCCGGATTATACTGTGCGTTCTTTTGCGGAGCTGTCCGGAATATTGGGGAGCGCCGGATAGATATGAAATTTGTGAGAAATTTTATATGAAATTTCGACTATACCTCTGAGAGTAGTGGCTTTCTCCCCGGCATAACCTGTCGGGACTCCAGGTCTTGACACGCGCTTGGCGCCGCTTTATAATTCAACTAATTTCATAACCGAACAGCTGTGAAGAGAAAGAGTACCGCGGTCAGGTCTATTACAGAGAGCCCCGTTAGGTGGGAGGGGGCATGGAACAACCGGGGGAACATGGTCTCGAAGCTGCGCACCGAAGCCTCATATGGCATTAGACTGCGCCGGAGCCTGCATCCGTTACAAGTGCTAGGGTATACTCGCATGGTGTTGCGCCGTACCCGAAAAGGTGAGTGCCGCGAGGCATTCGTGAAAATTGGGTGGTACCGCGTGAGCCATAGCTCTCGTCCCTTTGTGGGATGAGGGCTTTTTTGCTTTCCTGGAAATTTCATTTCGAAATTTCAATTTGAAAAGGAGGAAATGGCATGGCTCAGATTTTTATCGGCGGGGCGTGGCCCTACGCCAACGGCTCGCTGCATTTGGGAAGGGTGGCCGGCATTCTGCCAGGTGACGTATTGGCCCGCTACCACCGGGCAAAGGGGGACCGGGTGCTGTATGTATCCGGCAGTGATTGCCATGGTACCCCTGTGGCGGTATCGGCGGCACGGGAAGGAATCACACCGGGAGAGGTAGCGGGCAGATTCCATATGGAATTCACGGAGTGCTTCCGGCAATTGGGCTTTTCTTATGATTGGTATACCCGGACGGATCAGCCCTTTCACCACGAGGGGGTAAAGGAGCTGTTCCTTCGGCTGTTGGGTAACGGCTACCTCTACCCCAAAACCGTCAGTCAAGCATATTGCGCCGCGGATGCGCAGTTTTTACCAGACCGGTATGTGGAGGGGGTATGCCCTGTCTGCGGCGCCAAGGCCAGGGGAGACCAATGTGAGCAATGCTCTACGCTATTGGATCCAGCGGATTTGCTGAAACCAGTCTGCAAGCTGTGCGGCCGCACGGTGGAATGGAGACCAACGGAGCATTATTTCCTGGCCCTGTCCCGATTCCAGGAGCAGTTGGAGGCGTATGTGGCGGAGAAAGCCGCCCTTTGGCGGGAAAATGCAGTTTACCTGACCCGGCGGTACCTGTCGGAGGGGCTGCTGGACAGGGCGGCTACCCGGGACCTGGACTGGGGAGTGGATGTGCCGCTGCCGGATACGGTGGGCAAGAAGATTTATGTGTGGATAGAGGCGGTCAGCGGGTACTGGACGGCCAGCAAACAATGGGCGGAGGCGACAGGAGAGCGATGGGAGGATTTTTGGGTTGAAACGGCGGATGGCGGGAAAGTGGAGTCCGGGGAACAGGAGATTCGGGCCTATTATGTACATGGCAAGGACAATGTCCCCTTCCATACGTTGATCTGGCCGGCGCTGCTGCTGGGCGCGGGGAAGCTGCATCTGCCTGACCGGATCATCGCGTCGGAGTATCTGACTCTGGAAGGCCGCAAATTCTCCACCAGCAGCAATTGGGCGGTATGGGTGCCGGATCTGCTGGCGCGGTATGATCCCGACTCCATCCGGTATTATCTGATTGCCAATGGCCCGGAGAAGCGGGACGCCAACTTCACATGGCGGGAGTTCATCCACAGCCATAATGGTGAATTGTTGGGAGCCTGGGGCAATTTCGTCAACCGGACACTGGCGTTTATTGCCAAGTCCTTCGATGGCCGGGTGCCCCAAGGGCAGCTCCCGGTCGGCTGGGCGGAGGAGGTATGTTCACTCTATCTGGCTGCAGGCGAACGTTTGGAGGAGGGGAGATTGAAGGATGCGCTGGAGGGAATCTTCGCCGCCATCCGGGATGCCAACAAATATTTTGACGGACGCAAGCCTTGGGCAGCACTGAAGGAAGATCCCGCCCATTGTGCGGAAACCCTCTATATCTGTGTCCAGTGGATTGCCAATTTCGCCAATCTGCTGGAGCCGTTCCTGCCCTTCAGCTGTGCCAAGCTGCGCCGTATGCTGGGGGTGACGGAGGAGCCCCGCTGGGGGCTGGCGGCTGTTGATGCAGGGCAGGCCATCGGGCCGGTGGAGCTGCTGTTTCAGCGGATCGATCCTTCCCGGATTGGGGAAGAGGAGGAGCGGCTTGCTGCCAGCCTGATCCGTTGAAGGCTCCCTGCTTTTAGCCTGCAAAAACGCAGCTTTTGGCCGGTTAACGGAACTCAGACGACCTTACAGCGCCAATTCGCCTCCTTGCCCCACCCTCTACCCCGGCTAAGAGTCGCTCCCTTCCGTTAGCCGCGGAAAAGGTCATTTTTGAGGCTGTAAGGGTCTGTGAGTTCCGTTAGCGTCGCACACACTGTGGTCCTCCCCTCTGCGAATAGTCCGGAATGTGGAGGACCACGCTTTATGTTCGTGTGCACAACCCGACTTACATCAAAAAGAGCCCTGCCCGCCGGCACGGCTCTTGCTTTTGCCATTCTACTTCACAGCATAAATCGGCGGCTGCGCGAAGGAGAGAGTCCGTCCTTCATGGATGGCCCGGTCCGCCAGCAGGGTGATCTGCATGGCTTTGTACACATCCTCCAACGTCGGAGTTGCCGCTTTAGTGCCTTCAATCATTCCAACGAAATGCTCGAATTGGACGCCAGTCGGCTTTAGTGTATATGCCACGTTGATATCCTCACGGGTGCCGCTGGGATAATGCTCGAACTGGATCAGATTCCCCAGATGCTGCTCACTCTTGGGGCGTTGGTCTTTATAGATGATCCGGATACGTCCCTTCGGACCAATAAATTCCTTCAGATTGTCACTGGGCATGGTATGTCCCCAACCGGCTTCATAGTACCCGATGGACCCATCGCTGAATTTCATGGTGATCATGCCGTAATTGTAGGTGTTCTCCGGCACACCTGCGTCCAGACGCTGGCCGATGCCGCTGACGGATTCCACCTCTGCTCCTGTTACCCACCGCATCACATCGATATAATGCACACCGCAGTCTACAATAGGAGAGGCATCATGGAGAAGAGCCAGATGAGACTCCCAATTATGGGTGCGTTTAACCTGGGACATCCGCATGGCAAGGGGAGCGCCGATGGCGCCAGAGCGGATCATGTCCGCCACCTGCTGGTAAGTGGAGTTGTGACGGAGAATATGCCCCACCAGCACCTTGGTTTTGGCTGAGCTGGCCAACCGGATGAATTCCTCGGTCTCCTTCATGTTGCCGGCAATGGGCTTCTCACAAAGGATATGTTTGCCTGCCGCAATAGAGGCCTTGGCGATTTCCAGGTGAGTGGAAGGATATGTAGCGATGATGACGATGTCCACGTCTTCCCGTTTGAGGAGATTGCGGTAATCGGTATCCCAAGCCTCAGCTCCATACTTGAGGGCAAATTCCTGTGCCTTCTCCGGACGCAAATCGGCTACGCCGACAATGCGGGCCCGACTGTGCTTATAAAGGCTATCCAGGTGTACGGCCCCCATGTAACCGCACCCCACCAAGATGATGCCATATGTCTTCATCGCCGTTCACATCCTGTTTCGTTAAGGTTGAAGGTTTCCTGTTGTTTCAAGCTTACAGTCATTATATGAAAAGTGGCTTTCAAAAGATATTTTCATTCTGGCGCAGTTTGTATTCTATTTTGGCATTGTGGGGTGGAGCAGGCCCATTGACAGCAGCGTACAAGAGCATTATGATAAAAGCAAGAGAACATTTAGATGATTGGCTAAATATTAAATTAAGGAGATATCTGGCGATGAATGATTCCTTTAAAGCTCTATCTGACCCTACGCGGCGCCAGATTCTCCGGCTGCTCCGGGAGAAGGACCGTACCGCAGGTGAAATCGCCGAGTTTTTCAACATGACCAAACCCAGCATCTCCCATCATCTCAATGCCTTGAAGCAAGCGGGGCTGGTGCTGGACGAACGCCAAGGGCAGCATATTCTCTACTCCATTAATACATCCGTGCTTGAGGAAGTTATGGGCTGGTTTTTGGATATGCTGGGTAAGGAAAATACAGACGAAACAGGGAGGAACGACTAATGAAATGGGAACGGAAGGACTTTTTCATGCTGCTGATCGGCCTCATTCCAACGATTGTGGCATTGATCAATTACAATAAGCTGCCGCTGCGAATGGGCACTCACTTTAACTCTTATAATGAAGTGGATGGTTATATGGACCGTCCGGCAGCGATTGCCATGCTCCTTTTTTTGGGGCTAGGCCTACCTCTGATATTGAAAGTAGCCCGCAGAGTGGATCCCAAAAGCGAGAATTATACCAAATTTGAGGGAGTTTACGAACTGCTTCGCTGGGTGATGACCGTATTTATGCTGATCGTTGGGATGTTCCTGGTGGTATACAATCTGGGCTACCGTTTAAATGTCAAAATGGTCACAAGCCCGCTTGTTGGACTGCTGTTTATGATTCTGGGCAATTTCATGGGCAAAATCCGCTACAATTATACCATGGGCATCAGGACTCCATGGACCCTGTCCAACGAAACCGTCTGGAGGAAAACCCACCGGATGGCAGGCCCCATGTGGATGGCTGCAGGGGCAGTCATGATCCTGGGCGCATTCCTCCCGGGAAGCTGGTCCTTGCCTGTGACTCTCACCTGTGTAGCGGTGGTGGTGCTGGTACCGACCGCCTACTCCTATTGGCTCCACCGCCGTCTGAAGGCTTGAACACGTAAGGATGATTCCGCCTGCCACATTGTGTTATCATAAAAGAATATTGTCATTATGATGTGGGAGGCACCGTGTAACATGAAGCTTCTAATGAGTTTGCTTAAAATCGCTTTGCCCCTGGTTGTGATCTTCTTCTTGCTGAAGGTCCACATTCTGCTGGGCATTGCCGCGGCCGTAGCCCTTGTGGTCTACACGTTCATCCGCAACAAATCCGCTTTTTTCGCCTATCTGGGCAACATGAACTACCAGCAGGGCAAGGAGAAGGAAGCGTTGATGTGGTTGAATAAGGCGGCTGCTGAAAAGAATTGCAAGGCCATGCATCTGCTGGGTTTCAGCTTCCTGTTGCTCCGTCTGGGCAAGCTGGAGCAGGCTCAGGAAATACTGGTGCGGGCAGAGCGTATGTCCTTGACCAGGGAGGAAAAAATGGCTTACCTGACCAACGCCTCGCTCCTGCTATGGAAGCAGGGAAGGCTGGATGAAGCAACAGCCATGCTGGAAGAAGCCCAAGGGGAATACAAGAATACCAACCTCTATGGAAGCCTGGGATACTATTATATTTTATCCGGAGACTTGGACAAGGCGCTGGCCTATAACCAGGAAGCCTTCGACTACAATAACAAAAGCGCGGTGATTGCGGACAATCTGGGCCAAACCCGGCTGCTCCGCGGCGAATTTGAGGAAGCTCTGGCCATTTATGAGGAATTGGCAGGCCAGAAGCCGGCATTCCCGGAAGCGTATTTTAATTACGGTTTAGTGCTGGAAGCGTTAGGGCGTAACGAAGATGCGTTGGAGCAAATGGAGAAGGCGCTGGATTACCCCACTTCCTTGCTCAGTACCGTTACCCATGAGGAGATTAAAGCCAAAATTGCCGAGCTCCGGCAAAAATCCGGAATCATTGGCGATACCGATGAGGAGCAAGCATAACCACATAAGGATTTAACAGCTCTGCCGATATCATTTCGGCGGGGCTGTTTTTTTTGCCGACGGCGGTGAAACAATAGGGGAAACATTCTATGCGGCAGCCCTGCTGCTTGTGGACCGGAGGACGGACAACGGAATGAACCGCCGGATTTTGATTATTGAGGATGAGCAGAGGATTGCAAGAATATTGGAGCTGGAGCTGATTAATGAGGGCTATTTCGTTGAGCTGGCAGCCGACGGAGTAGAGGGTTTGGCCAGAGCCGTTCAGGAGGACTGGAGCTGCATCCTGCTGGATTTGCAATTGCCGGGGCAAAGCGGGTTTCAAGTGCTGGAGGGGATCCGCTCCCAGGATTCAAGGACGCCCGTTCTGATATTGACCGCACGGGAGGCGGTGGAGGATAAAGTAAGGGGGCTGGACTTGGGTGCCAATGATTACGTCACCAAACCCTTCGATTTTATGGAATTATCCGCGCGGATCCGGTCCCAAATAAGGGCCAGACTCAGAGAGGAAACACCTTCGCCGGAGGATCTTCTCAAGGTGGATGCGTTGACTGCGGACGTAAAAACCAGACAGGTTCAACGGGAGGGAAAGCTCATCGATTTAACGCCCAGGGAATTTGACCTGTTGGCTTATCTGCTCAAGCACAAAGGCCAGCCGGTAGGACGGGAAACACTGCTGTCCGAGGTGTGGGGCTTTGATTTTGCCGGGCAGACCAACCTTGTGGATGTGTATATCCGCTATCTCCGCCAGAAGGTGGATCAGGGCTTCAAGAAAAAGCTGATCGCCACCGTTAGAGGTGTCGGATACAGCATCCAGGAGCCGTAAGCGATGAAGCTGAAAACGAAGATCCGGATATATACGATCGGCGGTCTGGTTTGTATCCTTGTGTTTTTCAGTTTGTTGATCTATGTGTTTTTTGTGCGGTTCAGCACCAATGCGGAAATCAGGCTGCTGTGGACCCGGGCCCAGACCATCCTCCGCAAGCCGGAGGTGCGTTCGGAGCAGGCCTGGGAGGAGCCGGAGCTGCTCCGGGAGTTCTTGGGCGACCGGATGATGATCCGTATTATTGACCCTTCCGGCACAATCCGCTCCCATGTGGAAAATGATCCCGGGCTGGCTTCCTATGCCCCTGTATATAGGACTGCTTATCACACCCGGGTTGTGCCGGTATGGGCGGAGCGGCGGATTTATATCCAGGTGCCCATTTTGACAGTGAAAAACAAACGGCAGGTTGGGGTACTGGAGCTGGGAAAATCCTTCCACCTGGCCCGGGGGTATCTGCGTGTTCTGCTGATTACATTAAGCTCAGGGACCTTGGTGGGCATTCTGGTTGCCATCTTCGCCGCATTTTTTTATGTGAAGTGGATTTATAAACCGGTGGAAGCGTTGGCGGAAACCATGGAGCTGATTGAACGGAGCGGCAGCTTTACCCGGCTGGATCCGGTATTTGCGGAGGGGGATGACGAGTTCGGCCGGCTTGGCGGGACCTTCAACCGCATGATGGACAGGCTGGAGGAGAATTACCGTCGGCAGCGGCATTTTGTTGAGGATGCCTCCCATGAGCTTCGCACTCCCCTGACCGTGATTCAGAGCTATGCAGGCATGCTCCACCGTTGGGGCAGCGAGAATCCGGCTATCCGGAAGGAGGCTGTAGACGCGATCCAAACGGAGGCGGACAGGCTGAAGGAGCTGGTGGAAGGGCTTCTCCAGTCGGCGGACAGTCAGGAAGGCCAGCCGGACGCCCCTGACACCGATGTGGATCTCTTGGAGCTTGCCGGTAAAACGGCGGAGGAGCTGAGTCTGTCCTTCCAACGGGGAATCTCCCTCCACTCCGAACCGGACGCCAATTTCATCGTGTTCGGCAACGGGAAGAGGCTGAAGCAAATGCTCATTAATTTGTTGGATAACGCCATCAAATACAGCGGGCTGCCCGTTGAGCTTCATTTGGAGTGTGACGGTGTTTGGGTGATCCTCCAAATTATTGATCAGGGTGAAGGCATAGCGCCGCGCCATCTTCCCCGGATTTTCGAGCGGTTCTACCGGGTGGATGAAGCCAGAACCCGCAGCACTGGGGGCAGCGGGCTGGGACTGTCCATTGTGGAGCAAATTGTGAAGGAGCATGGAGGAACGGTAGAGCTGGCAAGCAGCCGGGGGAAAGGGACCACGGCTACTGTCAAGCTTCCGTTATATATACAGGAAGACCACCCTGTTGAATAGGGTGGTCTAGTTGAAGCAGTTGGAGTGCGCTTAAAGCACGCGGCGGGCGGTAATGTAGTGGGAGCTCCACCAGGAGGAATTCATGCTGGAGTATTTGACTCCGCCAGCTCCATAGGTGTGCAGAATCTGCCCGTTACCGGCATAGATCCCCACGTGGGCGACTTTGCCGCCGGATTTGCTGGTGGAGAAAAAGACCAGGTCACCTTTACGGAGATTGCTTCTGGAGACATAACGGCCTACCTTTGCCTGGTCACGGGATGCCCGCGGCAGGGAAATGCCCACTTTCTTATAGACATATTGGGTAAAGGACGAGCAGTCAAATGTAGAGGTTACGCCGGAAGGCGATCCGAACTTATATGGTGTGCCGAGATAACGTCTGCCGATGGAGATGACGCTGTCCGCTTTGGTGGCCGAAATGGAGGCAACCGCTTCCGTCTCGCCAGTCACGGAGACGGAGGCTGCCGAGGCTTGGGACGGATGCGCCAAGCCTAAGCCTGTCCAGGCCAGGGTCGCGCTGAGTCCAACAACAGCCAAAGGTCGGAGAATGCGAGTACGTATAGTCATGATGATGCCTCCTGTTAATGGGATTTGGCCCGGCAGCCGGATTATGGGAGAGGTCCGGTCAAGGATGGGAATGTAAGCGATATAATGCCTTGGCTTACCGGGCTAACGCCAGTATAACAGAACTATAATTGCATGAATTTGCCAGAAACCTGGCAAACCCGCGTAATATCTGGATTAGAAAGCGTTTATTAGAATCTCATGAGAATTGCTATGTCAAAATGTCTTGACATTTGCCCCGTCTACGCATGTGCCCATTTTCTCCTTCCTGCATAAAGTGAAGGAGGCAATTGGTAATGACTTAGAACGGAAGGGACGGAGCATATGCCAAACACAAGCGGGATACCGGACGGGAGTATGGATGAAGCGGCCGCATTTGCCGCTGTCAGGCGGAATATCATCGGCGGCGAGCGGATCATCCGCACACCTGACGGCCCCCAAAATATGATATACGCGGACTGGTGTGCAAGCGGAAGACTCTATGGGCCCATCGAGGAATATATGAAACGGTACATAGGACCGCTTGTCGGCAATACCCATACGGATTCCAACGCCACCGGGGCGTCGATGACCATGGCTTACTCCTTGGCAGGAAGCATTATTAAGCGCCACGTCCATGCTTCTTCCAGGGATGTGCTGATGTTCTGCGGCACCGGTATGACGGGGGCAGTGAACAAGCTTCAGCGGCTTCTGCAAATCCGCGCCCCTAAAGGGCTGCAGGACCGGTTATGTCTGTCCGCAGAGGAGCGCCCGGTTATTTTCATCACCCATATGGAGCATCATTCCAACCATATTTCCTGGCTGGAAACCACCGGGGAGGTGGTAATGGTGCCTCCCGATGAGAACGGTTTGGTCAGTCCTGCGGTGCTGGACTGTGCCGTATCGTGTTATGCTGACCGGCCCTTGAAAATTGGAGCGTTTACCGCTTGCTCCAACGTGACTGGCTTAATGACACCCATTGCGGAGCTGGCTGCCGTCATGCACCGTCATGGGGGGCTGGCTTTTGCAGATTACAGCGCATCTGCGCCGTATGTGGACATGGATATGCATCCGCCTCTTCCCGGAGGGTGGCTGGATGCCCTATATTTCTCCCCGCATAAATTCCTGGGAGGCCCAGGGACCAGCGGTGTGCTGGTTATGGCGGGGCGGCTTTTGGGCAGCCCTGTACCGGATGAACCCGGCGGCGGGACGGTAATGTGGACGGACCCATGGGGGAAACGGACCTATCTGGGGAATGCGGAGGAGCGTGAGGATGGGGGCACGCCGGGGTTTTTACAGGCAGTACGTACGGCATTATGCATCAAGTTGAAAGAGGAGATGGGGACAGGGGCTATGCTCAGAAGGGAAAACCGGCTATTGGAGGTGCTGTGGCCTTATCTGGACAGCTGCCCGGACATCCATGTGCTGGAGGGAGAGCACCGCCACAGGCTTGGCATTGTCTCTTTTCATATAGATGGGCTGCATTACAAGCTAGTGACGCGGCTCTTGAACGACAGGTTCGGAATCCAGGCCCGGGGCGGATGCTCCTGTTCGGGAAGCTACGGTCATTACCTGTACGGAATTGGACCGGATGCGTCGGATTACATTCATCATCAGATTTTGAGCGGAAATTTGGAATGGAAGCCGGGCTGGGTTCGGATTTCCCTTCACCCAGCTATGCTGGAGGAGGAGGTCGCCGCCATCGGCAGGGCGATCGTTGAAATCGCCCGGCACGGCTGTGTCTGGGGGCAGGCTTACCGGTTGGACCGGGATACAGGAGAGGTCATTCATAACGGGGGCGGGCATGCCGCGGAGTGGAGCATTCCCGACGAATTGGAATCGGAATGGCAGTCATTACTGCAGCAGTCCCTCCAACTCACCCACCTGGAAAATATCCACCGTGGTGTCGTCGAAGGCGATCCAGCCCTGATCCCTCATGTAGCACAATTCCCGTGACAGGGAAGGCCTGGCGCTGTTCAGGTGCTCCGCCCAAACCCTTTTATTGAACGGAATGCGGATGCGTTCCGTTTTTTGCTGTTTCATTTCCTTGATCAAAAAATGGGCAATCCGCTGGCGCAGTGTTCCCAGGGAAAGAATCTCGATCCGTTGGTTCAACAGAATAAGCCGCTCGGACATGTTCTGCATAAACAGCGCCATTATTTCGGTATCCAGCGCGAACAAGGCCAGAAGCTCTTTTTTGGTAAACATGAGGACACTGGCGGATTCGGCGGCAATTACGGTTGCCGGGTAGATATTGGTTTTGGAGAAAATCACCGCTTCCCCGACGGTACTGCCTGTGGAAAACCGGGATACGGTCATAACCTTGCCCGTGGAATACATTTTCTGGACCTCCACGATGCCGGTAATCACAATACCCATCCGTTCGGCGGGTTCTCCCTCTCTGACAATATGTTCATTGCGTGAGTAAGTGCGGACGGTTGGATTAATTTTGGCCAGTATGGCGGTGATCTCCTGCTCCGACTTGTTCCGGAACAGCATGTTCTTCTGGAGGGCTGCTGGAAGAGCGTTCATAAATGTGACACCTCTGTGACAAGAATGTGCCGGTAACATCCGTTACCGTTTATTTAGACTCAGTCTACTATACTAAATGTAATAAAAGCAACGACAAGATGTCTGCCGGACCGGGCAGGCAGAGTCCCGGAAAGGGTGACGGATGATGAAACGCAGTATTATCCATATCCATGAAGAGCTGTGCAACGGCTGCGCGTTATGTGTGGATGCCTGTCACGAAGGCGCCATTGAAATCGTGGATGGCAAGGCAGTATTGATCAGCGATATTTATTGTGACGGCTTGGGTGCTTGTCTTCCCAATTGTCCGACCGGCGCCATAGAGATTCTCGAGCGGGAAGCGGAGGCCTTCGATGAGGCTGCGGTAGAGGAGCGGATGGCTCAGCTGAAGCGGGAGCAGGCGGACAACCGCGGACACGCACATGGTGGCGGCCACCACGAACATACGGGACATCATGGGCATCACCATGGGCACCAGCACGGGAACCATGGAATGGGCGGCTGCCCTGGTTCGATGGCTCGAAAGATCGAACGGCCTGCCATGGCTTCTACTCCATTGCAGGAAGCGCCCAAGGCTGCTCCGGCAGACACCGGTGCTCCGGCATCCGAGCTGCAGCAATGGCCGGTGCAAATTACCCTGGTGAACCCGTCCGCCTCGTTCTTCCAGGATGCCCACCTGCTGGTGGCGGCGGACTGCACCGCATTTGCATATGCCAAGTTCCATCAGGATTTCATCCGCGGCAGGATTACCGTAATCGGCTGTCCCAAGCTGGATGACAATGCCTTCTATGCCGAGAAGCTGGCGGTTATTCTCAAGCAGAACAATATCCAAAGCATTACGGTGGTTCGTATGTCTGTTCCTTGCTGCGGCGGCATTGTGCAAGCGGTGAAGCAGGCCATGCTATCCAGCCAGACGATTGTCCCTTACCGGGAAGTGACCGTCGGTATCGACGGGCAGCTCATTTCGTAAACATCCCCCGGAAAGACCCTAACAACGGAGCAATTCCAATTCACATATATATAGATTTTGAGAGGAGCAGGAAAATGTCCAATATGTTCTGTTATCAATGCCAGGAAGCTGCGAAGGGAACAGGCTGCACCATTCAAGGCGTGTGCGGCAAACCCAGCGATGTGGCCAATCTCCAGGATCTGCTGCTGTTTGTGCTGAAGGGAATCTCCTATTACAGCGTAAAAGCCCGCAAAGCAGGCGTGAATCTGGAAGCCACGGACAAAGCCATCATGGACGGCCTGTTCGCTACCATCACCAATGCCAACTTTGACCGTGAAGTGTTCATAAACCGCATCCGTAAGGCTCTGGAGCTGCGCGAAGAAGTGAAGCAGGCTGCCGAAGCCGCTGGCGTTGTGTTCCCGGTTGAACTTCCGGAAGCTGCCGTATGGACTGCATATGAAGAAGCCGATCTGGATGCCAAGGCTGGTACTGTCGGCGTATTGGCTACCGGCAATGAAGACGTGCGTTCCCTCCGCGAGCTTCTGACCTATGGTCTGAAGGGGATGGCTGCTTATGCAGAGCATGCGTATCAGCTGGGTTATACCGACAATGCCGTATTCGCCTTCACCGCGAAGGGCTTGGCGGCAACTCTGGATGACACTCTGGGCGCTGAAGAGCTGATCGCTCTGAACATGGAAGCCGGCCAAGTGGGCGTTTCCGTTATGGCCCTCCTGGACACTGCCAACACCAGCACTTACGGCCATCCCGAAATCACCAAGGTTAATATCGGCGCAGGTACAAATCCGGGCATCCTGATCTCCGGCCATGACCTCCGCGATATGGAAGACCTGCTGAAGCAAACCGAAGGCACCGGCGTGGATGTGTACACCCACAGCGAAATGCTGCCGGCCCACTACTATCCCGCCTTCAAAAAATATAAGCACTTCGTCGGCAACTACGGCAACGCCTGGTGGAAGCAAGACAAGGAATTCGACAGCTTTAACGGCCCGATTCTCATGACCACCAACTGCATCGTTCCTCCGAAGGACAGCTATAAGGACCGGATTTACACCACAGGTCAAGCAGGCTTCCCGGGCGTCAAGCATATTGCCGACCGTGAAGAAGGCGGAGCCAAGGATTTCTCCGCTCTGATCGAGCAAGCTAAAACCTGCCAGCCTCCCGTTGAGATCGAAACCGGCGAAATTGTCGGCGGCTTTGCCCACGAAACCGTGCTGAGCCTGGCTGACACTGTAGTCGGAGCTGTGAAGTCCGGCGCCATCAAGCGTTTCTTCGTAATGGCAGGCTGCGACGGCCGTATGAAGAGCCGCGACTATTACACCGAGTTTGCTTCCGCATTGCCCCAGGATACCGTAATCCTGACTGCAGGCTGCGCCAAGTACAAGTACAACAAGCTGGACCTGGGTGATATCGGAGGCATTCCGCGGGTACTCGATGCCGGCCAATGCAACGATTCCTACTCCCTGGCCGTAATCGCCCTCAAGCTGAAGGAAGTATTCGAGCTGAACGACATCAACGAGCTGCCGATTTCCTACAACATCGCCTGGTATGAGCAAAAAGCGGTGATCGTGCTGCTGGCTCTCCTGTACCTGGGAGTGAAGAATATCCACCTCGGACCGACACTGCCTGCATTCCTGTCGCCCAATGTAGCCAACGTTCTGGTGAATACCTTCGGCATCGCCGGAATCGGAAGTGTTCAAGAAGATTTGGATATGTTCCTGGCTGTTTGATAATCGATTTCAACTATCATAATATATACAGAGCTTGGACACAGTTTAGCCACACTTCCCCCTGTCAAGGGGGAAGTTTTTTTCAATTTTATGATATAAACTTAGGGAGAGGATAACTATTGGAAAAGGGAGTGTTTACAGAATGGCAAAATATACAGTTGTTGAAAAAGGCGAATGCATCGCTTGCGGTTCCTGCGGAGCAACCGCTCCCGAAATTTTTGACTTTGACGCAGAAGGCCTGGCTGAGGTTGTATTGGAAGGCGACAACAACAAGGGTGTAACCGCCATTGAAGGAGATCTGGTTGAAGCACTGGAAGAAGCTGTAGAGAGCTGTCCTACCAGCTGCATCAAGGTTGCAGAGGTTGCCTTCGCGTAAATCACCGTCCTTATCCGTTCAATAAGCCCGTTTGTTCTCCGGCTGCCGGGGAGCGGATGGGCTGTTTTTATGTTCCGGCCTAAAAGGGGAAAAGGGTGTTTTGGCGGATTTCCCTTTTTTCTATCAGACGCAGCATGTAAACTGGATGGATATTTGGTTTTTTTGGGAAAGGGCAGGGTAGTCGGTGCAATGAGAGCTTATTTATCGGATATGATGCAGTTTTCCCCCGGCGTCCGCCGGTTTTTGGCAACGGAAACACTGCTGGGCATCGGGCTGGGGATAGCCACGCTGCTGCTCAATCTCCATCTTCTGGCGCTTGGTTTGGCGGAAACCCAGCTTGGCGCTATTTCATCAGTGGGCAATATCTGTATGGGTGTGGTTTCCATTCCCTGCGGCCTCCTGGCGAACCGGTTCGGCAGGAAGAAGCTGCTGGTGCTGGGGCTTAGCCTGATGGGTGCGGGGTATGGAGCGTTTGCCTTTGCAACTGAGCTGTGGCTGTTATTCGCTGCGCAAATCATGCAGTCCGTGGGTATGAGTTTGTTGGTCACCACGGAAATCCAGCTGCTGTACTCATACAGTGTATCCCGTCAGGAGGAAACCCGCGGCTTCAGCATGCTGTTTGCGGTTTTCACTCTGTTTATGGGTATCGGTACCCTGGCGGGCGGTTTTTTGCCCCGGTTTTTGGGCGGAGCCCGGACGGACTACCAATGGTCGCTGCTGGCGGCGGGGTTATGCATTTTGGCCTGCGGGCTGTTCCGTCTGGCGCTGTTCCCCCAGGAGCAGGCACCGCCTGCCGCATCGAAGGAACCGTCCACAGGTTCCGGAACCGGCGGGGTACGGGGCAAGCTGAAGCTTCCGGGTAAGGCGGTTTGGATTTTCTGCACCATGAATTTTCTATTAGCGGCTTCCATCAACTTTGTGGAACCGTTCCAGAATGTCATCGTCAAGTTCCGGATGGATTGGCCGGATACCATGGTTTCCTTGCTGCTCACCCTAAACGGACTGGCTCAATTCATCGGCTCGTTTCTGATGCCGGTTTGTCTGGAGCGCCTCGGTATCCGTCGCACCTACCGGCTGGTGTTTGCGGCTAACCTGCTGGGTACCCTGCTGCTGGCGGCAGCGGTGCCGCCGGCGGCTTTCTCCATTCTGCTGCTGGTGAGAGGAGGCGCTACGGTGGTCTCCAACAACCTGGTGCTCACCCATACGATGTCGGTCACCTCCGAGGAGGAGCGCAATGCATATGCGGGCATCAGGCAGGTAACACGGAGCATCGGCGCCTCCGCGGCGATTTATTCGGCCGGTTTTCTTCTGGCCGGCAAGCATTACGCGCTGCCCTTTTTGGGCGGGGGGATTCTGCTGGTCTTGTCATGGATCTTTTTCCGCCTGTGGGTGGAGCCTCTGATCGAAGCAGGTATGGCCGAAAAGGAAAAGGGTTAAGGAGCAGTGCTCCTTAACCCTTTTTTTCCATGGCCTTCAACAGCTCCGCCAAATTACCCAAAGGCAGGTTAGGCTCTGAATCGCCAGTTTCGTATACCGTGTGGGTGGTGTAGATGGATTCGTCGGCGGCATTGTTCTCCGCCAGCTCAAAATCGCTGTAAGCTGCGATAAATACCTTGGCGGTGTTGGCGGCATCGTCCACCGCACGGTGGTGGGAGCCTTCAAAACCGATCTCCAGCATCTCCAGCGCCTTCTTCAAGCCGATCTGGCGGTAGGTGCCTTCGCCGCTCCGTTTTTTCGAAAACTGCTTTTGGATATCGTTGTGGTTGCGGATCCAGTCCAGCGGGATTTTGTGCTCGTTGCAGCTTTTCACCAGCTGGTATTTGTCATCGGGACCCCAGGCGCACATATAATACGAACCTGAGCCAATCCAGCTGCGGAAGGCTTCAATCGCTGCTCCGAGAGCAGGCGCATTCTGGATATCCTGGTAGGTGATGCCCGTAAAGGCGGTGGTGTGCTGGTTGAAGGACGCGTCCCTCAAGGGTTTGACAAAGGACTGGAAGGAATCCGTTATTTTCAGCTGCCCTTCCGATTCCTGGACGCGGACGGCGCCGATCTCGATAATCTCGGCCAGCCATTCCTGCTTGCGGATTACGGTAAATTCCAAATCATACACAATCACATTCATTCTAAAGGACACCTGACTTTCCAAAATTCAGATAAATGATACATGAATACGTGCTAATTGTAATACGAATGTGCGGCGCATACAAGGCAGCGTTCCGCCCCATTCATAGTTTTTTCGGGAAAAACCTGTTACAATGAGGAAAACTGTGGTCATATTAACAAGCAGCCGCAACGGCAGCAGCTGTTGCGCGGATTGAAGCAAACAGGTGGGATAACATGCGCATCGGTTTTTTTGACTCGGGTGTAGGCGGCGCTACGGTTTTGGCCCGCGCATTGGCCTCCATGCCCGAAGAAGACTATTTGTATTTTGCCGATACCCTGCATGTCCCTTACGGCGAGAAGCCCAAGGATGAGGTGCAGGGCCATATTTTTGATGCCGTAGAGCAAATGGTGGAGGAAGGCATCAAGGCGCTGGTGATTGCCTGCAACACGGCAACCAGCATCGCCGTGAAGGCGCTGCGGGAGAAATACACCTTCCCGATCATCGGGATGGAGCCGGCAGTGAAGCCGGCCGTGATGCGGACGGCGGGAAGCGAGAAGCGGGTGCTGGTGTTTGCCACCAAGCTGACGCTGCAGGAGGCTAAATTCCAGCAGCTGGTGTCCGTGGTGGATCAGCATCACATCGTCGATCACCTGGCCCTTCCCGGGCTGGTGGAGCTGGCGGAGAAGGGGGTTTTCGGCGGTCCGCAGGCGGAGGAGTACCTTCGGCGGGAGCTTGCGCCTTTCGACCTGGGATGCTACGGCACAGCGGTGCTGGGCTGCACCCACTTCCCGTTGTTCCGGCCCGTATTCGCGGAGCTTCTGCCTGCCGGCACCGATCTTATCGATGGGGCGGAGGGAACTGTCCGCCACTTGAAGGCAACGCTGGATAAGGCGGGGATTGCCGGAGGCGGAAGCGGCAGGTTGGAGTTTATGTCTTCCGGCCACTCCCCAAAGACTGAAGACATTTTCAATGCGGCGCTGGATGCCGCTTCCGATATGGAGAAGCGGATGCGCCGGCAGGCGTGAGGTTCATCATACCAGACGGGAGGAAAAGGACATGAAAATCACCTTTTATGGACATTTCTGCTTTATGGTGGAGCAAGGTGGAGTGCGGCTCATCCTGGATCCGTTTCTTTCGGGTAATCCCGCCTCCGGGCTGAAGCCGGAGCAGGTTCAGGCGGACGCCGTTATTCTGACCCACGGCCATGACGATCATTTCGGCGATACGCTGGAGATTGCCTCCCGCTGCGGCTGTCCGGTCATCGCCATTCACGAGCTGGCGCATTTCTGCGCAAGCAAGGGAGCTGCCGTCCATGGCATGAATCTGGGAGGCACCTACCGCACGGAGGGGTATTCGGTCAAGCTGACTCCTGCCCGGCACAGCAGCTCCGTATCGGATAACGGCCAGCTTCTGTACGCTGGCGAGCCGGCCGGTGCGCTCATTACTATGGGAGGCAAAACCTTCTACCATTCCGGCGATACCGCGCTGTTCGGGGATCTGAAGCTGATCGGCGACCTGCACCGGATCGATGCTGCAGCGCTTCCCATCGGGGACAATTACACCATGGGGCCTGAGGAGGCCTTGCTGGCCGCCCAGTGGGTCCGTCCGGGTGTGGTGATTCCGGCCCATTACGACACATTTCCGGGTATCCGGCAGGACCGTTATGCCTTCGCTTCGGCGTGTGAGGAGGCGGGCATCCGCTGTGCGCCGCTTTTACCCGGTGAGAGCATTGAGGTGTAAGTGAAAGCAGCAGGCGGCAGAGCTGCCGGAAGGAAACATAAAAGCAGAGGAATCCCGTTGGGCATAAGCGATTGTTTGCTGGCCCGGCGGGATTTTTTCATTCAAGGATGTGTACTTCTTCGCGTCCTTGCCGCATACTCTCCCATTGCTTAAAAAAACCGACTTCCGCTCACTGGGAAAAAATCGTTATAGCAAGCTGTTCCGTTGACCCATTTGCAACAGGCATGGTAGAGTTCAGTTTGTTGCCCATGGGAAGCTGGATTGGGGATTGCGGATTATCCGGCCCCATGGTAAGATTCTGGAAAGAGAATAAATGTTCGCATTGAACGGGCGGACATGGATGAAACGAGGTGTACATAAGCCATGTTGGCTGTATTGCGCAAACTTGGCTGGTTTTTCCGGCTGGAATGGAAACGGTATACGGTTGCTCTGGTGATTCTGGCCTTGGCCGGAGTGGTGGAGGTTCTGCCGCCGAGACTCATTGGCCTGTTTATTGACGGCATTCAGCAGGGAAGCTTGACCGGCAACGGATTTATGACCATGACCATCGTATGGGTTTCCGTTACCGTGGTCGGATATTTGATGAATTACATATGGCATTACAAGTTATTCGGCGGTGCCTTTGTCCTGGAGCGGACACTGCGGAGCAGGCTGATGGGTCACTTTCTCAAGATGACGCCGACCTTCTATGAGCGGAACCGTACAGGGGATTTGATGGCCCGGGCCACCAACGACTTGAAGGCGGTCTCCACCACCGTAGGCTTCGGTATCCTTACCCTGTCGGATTCCACCATTTATATGAGCACCATTCTGGTGATGATGGTGGCTGTTATCAGCTGGAAGCTGACGCTGGCGGCGCTTTTGCCGTTACCGTTTATCGCCTGGGCGATGAAGCATTACGGCAAGCTGATCCATGAGCGTTACATGAAGGCTCAGGATGCCTTCGGGGAGCTGAACGACCAGGTGCTGGAATCCGTTTCGGGTGTGCGGGTGGTCCGTGCCTTTGTCCAGGAGGGGGCTGATGTCCGCCGCTTCCGCGACAGAACCGGAGAAGTGCTGGATAAGAACATCGCCGTCGCCAGGATTGACGCCATGTTTGATCCTACGCTGAAGATTTTGGTGGGCTTAAGTTATATCATCGGAATTTGCTACGGCGGGTTCCTGGTCTTCAAAACGGAAATTACCCTGGGCGAGCTGGTTTCCTTCAATGTGTTTCTTGGCATGCTGATTTGGCCGATGTTCGCCATCGGCGAGTTGATTAATATTATGCAGCGGGGCAATGCCTCGCTGGACCGGGTCTCCGAGACACTGGACTATGTGCCGGATGTCCGGGAGGCCGATGCTCCCGCTCAAGTGGCGAAGCCGGATTCCATCGAATTCCGGGAGGTTACCTTCCGTTATCCGACCTCTGCAGCGGATAATCTGCAGGATGTCACCTTTACACTGCGCCCGGGGGAAACACTTGGTATCGTCGGCAAAACCGGCAGCGGCAAAACCACATTGCTCAAGCAGTTGCTCCGGGAGTACCCGGTGGGTGACGGGGAGATTGCCGTTTCAGGTGTTCCCATCCAGCGCATCGGGCTCTCGGCTTTGCTGGGATGGATCGGCTATGTGCCGCAAGAGCCCATTCTCTTCTCCAAAACCATCCGCGAGAACATCCTGTTCGGTGCGGAGCAGGCTTCCGAAGAAACCCTGGAGCGGGCCTTGGCCCGGGCTTCCTTCGCTAAGGACATCCGGTTTCTGCCGCAGGGTTTGGATACGCTGGTGGGAGAAAAGGGAGTGGCATTATCCGGCGGGCAAAAGCAGCGGGTCAGCATTGCCCGTGCGCTGATCGCCGACCCGGAGATTCTGCTCTTGGACGACGCGCTTTCGGCCGTGGACGGACGGACCGAAGCCGAGATTATTGAGGGCATCCGGCAGGAGCGCCAAGGGAAAACCACGTTAATCACCACACACCGGCTGTCTGCGGTGCAGCATGCCGACCGCATCCTGGTGCTGGAGGACGGACGTGTGATTGAAGAGGGGACCCATGACCAGCTGGTCCGTTTGGGCGGTTGGTATAAGGAGCAGTTTGACCGCCAGAAGCTGGAGGAGGCTCTCGGCGGGGAAGCGGTCTGAGAGCAGCCGGGAAGTTCCTCCATATTTAATTTTATTTAGACTAATCGAAGAAGCGGCCCTCAAATCGGCATTGCCGATTTCGAGGCTGTCATAACCTATCCGGCCGTTGGCCTGGACCAGGTTATTCCAGAGTAAAGCATTCCTTCAATTTGGCTTTGCCAAATTCGAAGCTCACATAACTTATCCGGCGCTGGCCTGGACCAAGTTATTACGTTAAGGGGTGAATCTCCATGCAGTCCACAGGCAGGCGTTTGATCGGCTACGCTTTGCTTTATAAGAAAATGATTATCTTTGCCCTTGTGTTTCTGGCCTTGGCAGTGAGTACGGAAATGGCCGGGCCTATTATTGCCAAACGGATGATCGATACCCATATCATGGGCATTGAGAATACGTGGTATCAGGTGCCCGAAAAGGATGACTATACTGCGGAATACAATGGAGCTTATTTCAAGCGCAAGGACCATGTTAAACCCGGGGAAGACCAAGGGGCGGCCGGACAAATATTGCAAATCGGCCGGACCTATTATTGGCTGGTCGGTGAGGTGCGCACGGACGGCCGCAAAACCGCTGACGGCGGCACGGTCACCATCGAAGGAGATTGGGGCAGCGCCAGCTATCCGGCGAAGGCATTGTCCGCAGCGGAGCTGTATCCCTTCTATCGTCCGGAGATTCCCGCACTGCTTCTGTCTGCGGCGGCCTACTTCGGCCTCCTGGTGGTAGGAGCAGGCTTTACCTACGGCCAGCGGCTGTTCCTGCAGACCAGCGCCAACAGAATCGTCAAGCGGATGCGCGATGATGTGTTTGCCCGGCTTCAGCGTCTGCCGGTAAGCTACTTTGACCGTCTGCCTGCAGGCAAGATTGTCTCCAGGGTCACTAATGATACGGAAGCGGTCCGTGAGCTGTTTGTGGCGGTGCTGGCAAACTTCTTTACCGGCATTATATACATTGCGGCTATTCTCACTGCCTTGTTCCTGCTGAATGTGCGGTTGGCGCTGATCGCTGTGCCCATCGTGCCTATTCTGATAGTTTGGATTGCCCTGTACCGCCGTTATGCAGGCCGGTACAACAAAGCCATCCGTTCGAAAATTTCCGACATCAACGGTATGATCAACGAATCCATCCAGGGAATGCCGATTATTAAAGCATTCCGGCGCGAGCCCTCCATCAACGGGGAATTCGAGGCCCATAACGGGGCGCTGTACGGCTATCAAAGCAAGCTTTTGAATCTAAACTCGCTCACCTCGCATAATCTGGTGAACCTGGTCCGGAACGTACTGTTTCTGGTCCTGATCCTGACCTTCTGGAAGGGTTCCTTTGGTTCCGGGGTGACTGTCGGTGTACTGTACGCATTCATCGATTATATGAACCGGATGTTCCAGCCAATTGTGGGTATTGTGAACCAGCTGACCAACCTGGAATCGGCCCGGGTGTCCGCAGAGCGGGTGTTCCAACTGCTCGATGAGCAGGGAGACGAGGTGGCGGAAGGGACCATTCCCCGTTATAAGGGAGAGGTAGCGTTCCACAATGTTTTCTTTGCTTATAAGGGAGAGGAATGGGTGTTGAAGGATATCCGGTTCCAGGCGGCGCAGGGGGAAACGGTGGCACTGGTCGGCCACACGGGGTCAGGGAAAAGCTCCATTATGAATTTGCTTTTCCGGTTTTATGACGTCCAGCAGGGAAGTATCACCATCGATGGCCGGGATATCCGGGATTTGCCCCGCCAGCACCTCCGGGCCCATATGGGCATCGTGCTCCAGGACCCGTTTATGTTCACCGGCACCATCGCCTCCAATGTCAGTCTGGATGATCCTTCCATCAGCCGGGAAAGTGTCATTCAGGCCTTGAAGGATGTTGGCGCTTATGACATGTTCATGAAGTTCCCGCGGGGCATTGATGAGCCGGTAGTGGAAAAAGGCAGCACCCTCTCGTTAGGGCAGCGCCAGCTGATTTCCTTTGCCCGCGCACTGGCTTTTAATCCGGCCATTCTCATTCTGGATGAAGCGACGGCAAGCATTGATTCCGAAACGGAAAGTTTGATCCAGAAGGCCCTGGATGTGGTCAAACAAGGCAGAACCACCTTTGTGATCGCCCACCGGCTCTCCACCATCCGGCAAGCGGATCAAATTCTGGTGCTGGATCACGGGAGGATCGCGGAGCGGGGGAACCATGATCAGCTCATGGCTCTGGAGGGAAAATACTTCGGCATGTACCAGCTGCAATCGGGTCTTGCCGCTGCAGTTTCATAAAACGATAAGTTAGATTGCATAGGAGAAATTACAAATATGGATGTTGTAAGATGTGATTGGGCAAACAAATCCGAATTGGAAAAGCATTACCATGATACCCAATGGGGAAAACCGGTCCATAACGATAAAGAGCTGTTTAAAATGCTCATTTTGGAGGGAAAGCAAGCTGGTTTAAGCTGGGCTACCATCTTAGCCAAAATGAACACACTTTGTCAGGCGTTTGATCAATTCGACCCGGATAAGCTTATTGCATACGATGAGAAACGAGTAGAAGAACTGTTAAGAAACGACGGTATTATAAAAAACCGCTTAAAAGTGAACGCGGTCATACATAATGCCAAAATGTATTTTCCTCTATGTGAAAAATACGGGTCCTTAGACGCTTTTCTCTGGGGTTATGTGGATTATCACCCCATCATCAATCATTGGGAAACAAGATCCGATGTACCTTCAAGCACTTCCTTATCCGATGAAATCAGTAAGCAGTTAAAAAAAGAAGGCTTTAAATTTGTGGGGACAACCACCATTTATGCCTTAATGCAATCCATAGGTATGGTCAATGACCATCTGAAATCCTGCAGCTTCCGCAATGCTTAAACAGGCTATTGACCAAACAATATCAATCAATACCTACAACATCGGGCCAGCGTGGTCCGATGTTTTTTGCTATAATAATAGCAATCTTTGGATATGTGCACACAGGGAGGAGAATCGGCATGCCGGAACAAAAGCAAACGTTGGAAACGCTGCGGGAATGGATCAGCCTGAGCAATAGAATTGTGTTTTTTGGCGGGGCCGGCACCTCTACGGAAAGCCAGATTCCCGATTTCCGTTCGGCGACGGGCCTGTATCAAACGGCAAGCCGGCAAGCCTATTCACCGGAGGAGATGCTCTCCAGAAGCTTTTTCTTCACCCATCCGGAGGATTTCTATACCTTCTACAAAACCAAGATGCTGTATCCCGATGCCAAGCCGAATCTGGCTCATAAAGCATTAGCCGAGCTGGAAAGGAGGGGCAAGCTGGAGGCGGTGATTACCCAGAATATAGACGGCCTTCATCAATTGGGCGGCAGCAAACGGGTGTTGGAGCTGCATGGCTCCGTACACCGGAACGGATGTTTAAGCTGCGGCGCGGGCTACACCCTAGCCGAGCTGCTGGCGATTCAAGGGACCGTCCCCCGCTGCAAAAATTGCGGCGGCATCATTAAACCGGATGTAGTCCTATATGAGGAGCAATTGGATTCGGATATTCTCCACCAGTCGGTTCATGCCATCCGGCAGGCGGATATGCTGATTGTCGGCGGCACCTCTCTGACTGTCAATCCAGCCGCCGGACTGGTGCAATATTACCGCGGCAGCCGGCTGGTGCTGATCAATCAGACCGAAACGGCATACGACCGGTTCGCCCAGCTGGTCATCCGCGATCCCATCGGCGAAACCTTAGGCCAAGCCGTATGGGGTGACGGCATAAAGCCATGAAGCGGAAGCTGCACCGCAAGGTAGTCCATGAGCTCCGCAAGTTTTTGGAGGATGGTGGACAGGTATCGCCGGATCAGGCTGCAGACGGTTTTATTCATTTGGTCATGGAGGCGGCTTCACAAGCAGTAGGGTCCGCAGTGAGGAAGTGGGCCAGCGGAAACAGCCTTCAGCCTTCTTTTCCGACATTATACCCGGAGGGTTTCAGGGAAAAGGCTCTTCAGTTGTTGAACGGAATTCCGGAACAGGATTGGCGTCAGGACCCGCAGCTGCCGGGCTGGCTGTATCAGTATTGGCTCACACCCGAAAAAGACCGGTTGTTCCGGACATTTAAAAGCGGGGCAAAAGCCAGTCATAATGATATTCCTGCCGTCACGCAGCTTTTTACGCCCGACTGGATTGCCCATTATCTGGCGGAAAACACACTGGGCCGGTTATGGACCCAATATTACCCGGAAAACGGTCTGTATCGGCACTGGACCTATTTCGATCAAAGTGCAGACATGATTGAATCCCCTGCCACCCCAGGTGGGCTGGAGGATTGGACAGTCCTTGATCCAGCATGCGGCTGCGGCCATCTCTTGGCTGCCGCCTTCGATGTTATGATGGACATGCACCTGGAAGCGGGAACCGAGCCGGAACAGGCCGCGCGGTTTATTCTGAACCGGCAGCTGTTTGGTCTGGATATTGATTCCAAGGCAGCAGCCATCTGCCGCTTTGTCCTGCTGCTGAAGGCTGCGGCGGTAGCGCCTTCTCTCGTTTATGAGGAAGTAGAGTGGGGCATAGAAGCGGTAACCCGGGAGAACGGTTACCGCTTCGGCAGCCTGGACAGAGAAGAACCGAAAGCGGTGCCATCCGGAGAAACCGGCCAATCATCTGGAACTGACCCTGGCAGATTATTAAGCAGAAAGTATCATGCCGTTATCACCAATCCGCCTTATCTGGGACGGCGGAATATGGATCAGGAGCTGGGAGATTTCCTGGATCGGGTTTACCCCCGGGCCTCCGCCGACCTGTTCGCCGCTTTCCTGGAGCGGTGCTTGGATTTCCTGTATCCGTCCGGATACTTCGGCGCCATCACTCCGCAATCGTGGATGTTCCTCTCCGGCTTCGAGGAGCTGCGTACCGGTATTTTGACCCGGGAAACCATTGTGAGTCTGCTGCATTTGGGAGCAAGGGCCTTCGAGGATAATAATGGACAGGTGGTGCAGACGGTAAGCTTTGTCCTGCACAAATCCCCGCCCACACAGGGGGCTGCGGGCAGCTTTTGGAGGCTGACGGAAGGGCCTTCCTCCCATAAGGCTGACGTGTACAAACGCAATAATCGGGGAAGCAGTGCTGCATATAAGGCTCCTCAAGCCATGTTCCGGCATATCCCCGGAATGCGGATGGCCTATGAGCTGCCGGAGGAGTGGGCGTTGCTGTTCAGGCGGTTTCCTTCTCTCGACCGGTACTATGCAGTCAAAAAAGGAATGGATACGGGCTGCAATGACCGGTATGTCCGGTTGTGGCATGAGGTGCCGGAGGAGCAATTAAGCTTCCGCTGCGTTGACCCGTCATTGGCCCATTGGTTTCCGTACGCCAAGGGAGGCGGACCCAAAAAATGGTACGGCAATCATTATTTCGTGGTTTTCTGGCGGAATAACGGGGAGGACATCCGCAAGGACAGCCGCTCCAATCTCCGAAACTATGCTTATTTCGGCCGCCAGGGAATCACTTGGTCTACGGTTTCCACGGGTAAGCCGGGGTTCCGGCTGCTGGAGCGCGGATTTCTTTTTGACAACGGAGGCTCCTGCCTCTTCCCCGAAGAGGGAAAGGAGGAAATCCTTCCTGCGCTGCTGGCTTATCTGAACTCGGAATTCATTGCCGTGCTGCTTTCCCAAATGAACCCGACCCTGAACATCCAGCCGGGAGACGTGGCACGTCTTCCCCTAGACGAAGTGCTGCTGCTTGATCCCCGTATGAAGGAGCTGGGCGAGGCTTGTTTGCGTCTGGCCAAGGCGGAGTGGGATGAGTCGGAGCGTTCATGGGATTATACCGGACACCCGGCGGTCTATTCCTGCCGGGAGGACACGGTTGAGGCCAGCCTCCGGCTAAGCTGGGAGCTGCGCTGCAGGAGAGCGGCGGAGATGGAAAAGCTGGAGCGGAACATCAACCGGCTGGTGTATAGCCATTACGGCCTGCAGCCGCTTTGCGGTTATCCGGATGGGGAACAGGAGGTTTCGGAGCTGCCCGTCTTAAAGGAAGCTGCGAAGTCCTTCCTGGCTTATGCGGCAGGATGTTTGCTCGGTACATACCCACTGGGGACAATCGACTCTGCATTCACCCGCTCTCCTCTCATACGGGATACGGACTGGGTTCCCCGTTTGAAGCTTTGGCTGGGCCAGCTCTGGAATCCTTCCGATACAGATAAAAATATGGAGGCTATTGCCCGTTTATTGGGAATCCGCCCCAAAGAAAACACCGAACAACGATTGCGCCGGTATTTCTCCAAGGAGTGGTATCCGGCCCATTGCCGGGAATTCGGCGGATACCCCCGGTATTTGCGGTTTTGCTCGGGTCCGAGACAAAGCTTGCGGGCTTATGTGTCTGCGTTTCGGATCACGGCGGAGGTAGTAGACGAGGTCTATTCGCTATGTGTTCAACGCAGGGAAGAGCTGCTGGCGGTCATAAATGGGACACATGCACTCCGTCATTCCTGCGCCGGGGTGATTGCAGAAGCACAGCAGCAACATGACTGGCAGGAGTGGAGGCTCGATATAGAAGAACTGGACAGTTTTGCGGCGCGGTTAAAGGATCTTCCGGCACCGGACAGAGAAGGAGGCGGAGGTTTCCTCCAGGGGGATGTAGATGCACGGGTAGGGATGGAGCGGTACCGGTCTGTTTTCGATTGTTAATGCCATTTGCGGCCGTTTCATGTAAGATAGAAGGAGCATGAAACAAAGGAGTGCAGGCAAGTGGCTATTTTACATAATGATTGGCTTCCCGCTCTGGAGCAGGAATTTGAAAAGCCCTATTATCTGTCCTTGCGCAAGTTTCTGGCGGAGGAATACCGTCAAACCATTGTGTATCCCGATATGTTCGATATTTATTCCGCCTTTCACTTGACGGACTACAACCAGGTGAAGGCGGTTATTCTCGGTCAGGACCCCTACCACGGACACGGACAGGCCCATGGGCTCAGCTTTTCAGTCAAGCCGGGCGTCGCCGTTCCGCCTTCTCTGCAGAATATCTACAAGGAGCTGCGCGACGACATCGGTTGCCCCATCCCGAACCATGGGCACCTGGCCCATTGGGCCAAGGAAGGGGTATTGATGCTGAATGCCGTCCTCACGGTACGCAAGGACACCCCCAATTCCCACCGGGGCATCGGCTGGGAGGAATTTACCGGCAAGGTGATATCCGTTCTGAATGAACGGGAGGAGCCCGTTGTTTTTATTCTGTGGGGCAAAAATGCCCAGGAGAAGCTGCCGCTCATCACTAATCCCCGGCATTTGATTATCCAGTCGGCCCATCCCAGCCCTTTTGCGGCAAACCGGGGCTTTTTCGGCAGCAAACCCTTTTCCCGGACGAACGCCTTCCTGCGCGCCAAAGGAATCGGGGAGATCGACTGGGCCATTCCCAATCTGTAAGTCAAGGAGACGAACCGGATGCAAGGTTGGTTGAAGCATAGCCTTCGCCACATCCCCCTGGTCACTCCCCTCCGCATAAAACAGCTGCAATGGGGGAGAAACATCGCAGATTGGCGCCAGGGTATATGTTTTGCCCACAAACTCGACTCGCCCTTATTTTCACATCCGATCCTCAAGCACAAGTCCCTGATATTCCGTCCGCTGGCAGGCACTGATCCGCAATTGCAGTACAACAAGGCGGTTAACCTGGGCATCAGCATCAAGGAGATTGACGGAGTGGTGATCCGCCCCGGTGAGACCTTTTCCCTGTGGAAGCTTGTCGGTCGGCCCACAGCCCGGAAGGGGTATCTGGAAGGGTTAACCATATCCGGCGGCCAAGTCGGCTCAGGAACAGGAGGCGGGTTATGCCAGCTGGCGAACCTGATCTTTTGGCTTGGGCTTCATACACCCTTGGAGGTGGCTGAGCGCCATCACCACAGCTTTGACCTGTTCCCGGACAACCAGCGGACTCTTCCATTTGGCAGCGGGACAACTATTTTTTACAATTACCTGGATCTCCGCTTCTATAACCCGACGGACATGGAGTTTCAAATCCGGCTGTGGCTGTCCGAGAAGTTTCTGGAGGGCGACATCAAGAGCTCCCGTCCCATGGACCGGCTGTACCGGATCGAGGAGCGTAACCACCGCTTCGAGCAGGAGGGGCAGATTTGGTACCGGAAGAATGAAATCTGGCGGCTGGTTCTGGACCCCGGCACACATAACGTGCTGGAGGAGCGGCTTCTGATCCGCAACCGCTCGGAGGTCCGCTACAAGCTCCAACCGGAAGAAAAGGCTGACGCGGCCGTCCGCAGTTGAAAGCATTACAGTGTATCAATACATACGCAATTATTTATTCACGCATAAAGGAGTACTTGTCATGACAATTATTCGCGATGCTGTTCAAGGCGATGTGCCTGAAATTCTGGAGATTTATAACGATGCGGTAAGGAATCTGACAGCTACCTTTGATCTGGAGGAGAAAACCCTGGAGGAACGGCTGGAATGGTTCGGCCATTACGGCGGCGCTTACCCCCTTATCGTGGCGGAGGTGGACGGCAGGGTCGCCGGTTACAGCTCCCTGTCCAAATTCCGGGAGAAGGAAGCTTACAAGTCCACGGTGGAGCTGTCCTTGTACATTGCGCCGGACTGCCGCGGCCGCGGGCTGGGCAAGTTGCTGATGGAAGAAATCCTCAAGCTGGCCAAGCAAAACAGCTTCCATACGGTAATCAGCGGGATTACGGCGGGCAATGAGGTGAGTGTCCGGCTGCATGAGCAATTTTCATTCGATTATATCGGCAATTTCCGTGAGGTGGGCAAGAAATTCGGAGTTTGGCAGGATGTGCTGTTTTATCAGTTGCTGCTGGAGTAGGGGCGGTTATGTTCAAGTGGCTCCGCAGAATCGGTATCGCAATTGTTGCACTAGTGGCTGCTGCAGCGGCCATTGTCCTGTTCATTGACAGGTTTGTAGTGGTAAGTGTGAAATCCAGGATCGTCGAGCCCGATGAGGCTCCTGATGCTACAGCCATTCTGGTCCTGGGAGCGTCTGTTTTTGGCAACGGCCAAGTTTCGGATATTTTGAAGGACCGCCTGGATACGGCGCTGGAGCTGTACCGCAATAAAAAAGCCAGCCGGATTCTGGTCAGCGGCGACCATGGCAGTGTGGATTATGATGAAGTGGGGACCATGAAGCGGTACCTGACGGACCGTAAAGTTCCCGCCTCCGCCATTTTTATGGACCATGCGGGCTTTTCCACCTACGAAAGCATGTACCGGGCCAAAGCCGTGTTTGATGTGGACAGGGTGATTATTGTGACCCAGCAGTATCATCTGAGCCGGGCCGTTTTTGTGGGCCGCAGCTTAGGCTTGGACGCTTTCGGGGTGGCCGCGGATAAGCGCTCGTACCGGGATATGGATAAATACAGACTGCGTGAGGTTTTGGCCCGCAACAAGGATTTTTACCTTTCCCGCATCTGGAAGCCTGAACCGCCTGACCTGGGGGACAAAATTCCGATTACCGGGGATGGCCGGGTGACGGCGAATCCGTAGGAACGTACACGGAACAGGCATCGATGCTTTCTCCACCTTTTGGGGAAGGTTTTGAATTGTGTTATAATTTGGGGAAGACAAGCAAGGAGAGGCAAGTTACCGACAGAAAGGTGGAAAAACCGCACATGCTTACCGTTCGCAATCTTTCGAAGAAGTGGAAAGACGGCACGGAAATTTTGAATAAGGTGAGCTTTCAGGTGGATGACGGCGAATTTATCGCGGTGATCGGGGCCAGCGGAAGCGGCAAAACGACGCTACTGAACTGCCTGTCCCTGAAGGAGAAGTGGGATCAGGGCCAATACATCTATAACAACCGCGACATTAGCGGACTAAACCCCTTCCAGGCCTACTCGCTCCGGCAGGAATGGGGCTTTCTTACGGAAAATCCCGATGTGAATCCGTCCAAGAACGCACTCAAAAATGTGCTGGACAGCCGTTATCAGCATATGTCCCTCGTTAGACGGGTGTTCCGCAAGGAGTCCCAGGACGAGCATGTCTACGCGATGGATTTCCTGGAGAAGGTGGGTCTATTGGATAAAGCCAGGGAGCCCGTATCCAAGCTGTCCGGCGGGGAAAAGCAGCGGGTCGGGATTGCCAAGGCGCTGATTAAAGGAGCCAAGGTGATTTTTGCCGATGAGCCGCTGAAGGGGCTTCAGCCGGAGGCCCAAAACCGGGTGATGGAGGATTTGCGGAATGTTTGCAAGCGGGATCAGGTTACCGTGATCTGCGCCATCAGCAGCCTGGAGCACGCGGAGCGCTACGCCAGCCGGATCTGGGGGATTTCCGGAGGCAAGATAGTCCTGGATATCGCCGCACGCAAGCTCACACAACGAGAGAAGGATATTGTATTCTGAGGAGGCCAGTCATGCTAGTCATCGGCATTGCAGGAGGCACAGGCTCCGGAAAAACCACCGTAGCCCGTCGCATTCTGAAACGGATCGGCACAGAGCACGTAGCATTACTATCACAGGATTCCTATTACAAACATCAGCCGCATCTGACAAAGGAGGAGCGGGCACAGGTCAATTACGATCATCCCAATTCCTTTGACAATGAACTGTTAATTGAGCATCTCCAGGCACTCCGCCAGGGAAGGAGCGTTCAGGTTCCGGTGTACTCCTTCTCCGAGCATATCCGCACGGAGGAGACCATTCCCCTGGCGCCGACACCGGTTGTGGTGCTGGAAGGCATTCTGGTGTTGGCGGATGAGCTGCTCCGCCAGGAAATGGACATTAAGGTGTTCGTGGATACGGATGCGGATGTGCGGGTGCTCCGACGGATCAACCGGGATATGCGGGAGCGGGGAAGGAGCTTCGATTCCGTATATGCCCAATATCTGAACACAGTCAAGCCCATGCATGAGGCCTTTATTGAACCCTCCAAGCGTTATGCCGATCTGATTGTGCCCGAAGGCGGCGAGAATGAAATCGCCGTCACCCTGCTGGCTTCACGGATTAGACAATCCATTATGACATAGCGGAAGGTCTTTTTTACCCCAAAAGGAGGTTTGCCATGAACGCCCACGAAATCGATTATCAGATTATCGGCAGTGAAATGCAATTTGTCCAAATTGAACTGGATCCCCAGGAAAGTGTGGTTGCGGAAGCGGGCAGCTTCATGATGATGGATGACGGCATCCAGATGCAGACCATCTTCGGGGACGGGTCCAGCGAGCAGCGAGGCTTTATGGGGAAGCTGATGGGGGCGGGCAAGCGGCTTTTGACCGGGGAAAGCCTGTTTATGACGGTATTCACCAACGCCGCTTATGGCAAGAAGCAGGTTTCCTTCGCTTCACCCTATCCGGGCAAAATCATCCCGTTGGACCTGAGTGAGCTGGGCGGCAAAATCGTCTGCCAGAAGGATTCCTTCCTGTGTGCGGCCAAGGGGGTGTCTGTAGGCATCGAGTTCCAGCGGAAGCTGGGGACGGGTTTCTTTGGCGGAGAAGGCTTCATCATGCAGAAGGTGGAAGGCGATGGTCTGGCATTCGTTCACGCCGGGGGAATGGTGGTTGAGAAAATCCTCCAGCCCGGCGAGCTGATCCGGCTGGATACCGGCTGTCTGGTGGCCATGACACGGGATGTTCAATACGATATTGAATTCGTAAAGGGGATTAAATCCGCCGTATTCGGCGGAGAAGGGCTGTTCTTCGCCACCCTGCGCGGCCCCGGCAAGGTTTGGGTGCAATCCCTGCCCTTCAGCAGACTGGCGGACCGTGTGATTTCCGGAGCGGGAGCGGCAGGACGCAAGGAGGAAGGAAGCATACTCGGCGGGCTGGGCAATCTTCTGGATGGAGACCGGTAAGACAGCGGCCTGTCTGACGAAATAACATCAAACAAAGCCCCGCAGGCCAAGCTGGCATCTGCGGGGCTTACATGTGATGAGGGGGGAGCTACTGCTTCTCCCTCTTCAGTTGTTCGACATAATCTCTGACCATATCTTCGTTGACAAACTGGCGGAGTGGTGAAATGCCGTTTTTGGCATGCTCGATAATACGTGCCGTAACCTGGTTGATTGCTTCCGTGGAGAATGCTTCTCCTTTCAGACATAACTCAACCGCTTCCTGGATCAGCTCTTCCCTCAGATGGTCCAACTGCTCAAACTCCTGCAGATGCTCATGCTGTTGACGGGAGTGCTGTGAAATGGCCTCATGCACGTTCATTCGAAACAACGCCTCCTGTTTGAACAAATTCTTCTCATTTTTTTAGAAAAATGAGATTCTAAATATGATACTATAGATACGCCGCCGTTACAATGGATTCGACATAAATCGTGATTTTCTCTTTTTAGTCTCAACATTTGTACCGTTTTTTCCGATATACAGAAAAGACAAAGAATACATGCTGGGAGTTGGAACGATGGAAAAGTCAACGCTTTTGGGATTAGTCTGCGCCGTATTAGGTATCGGGGTCGGGATGGTTCTGAAAGGGGTAAGTCCTGTAGCGCTTTGGAATCCTGCCGCGCTGCTGATTATCTTCCTGGGAACCTTCGCTGCGGTAGCCATGGCCTTTCCCATGTCGGACGTGAAGAAGCTGCCCGGACTGTTCAAGCTGATCTTCACGCAGCCCAAGCTCATGGAAAAAGAAGAGCTGATTGTGAAGTTTGTCGAATGGGGCACTATCGCCCGCCGCGAAGGACTTCTTGCTTTGGAAGCAACGGCTGAAACTGTAGAGGACCCTTTCCTCAAAAATGGCATGAAAATGCTGATTGACGGCAGCGACAGCGAATTTGTACGCGATGTCATGCTAGAGGATATTCATGCCATGGAAGACCGCCACAAGGTGGGGGCCCAGCTGTTTTCCCAGGCGGGCATGTATGCGCCCACTCTGGGTGTTTTGGGCGCCGTTGTGGGCCTGATTGCCGCACTCGGGAATTTGAAGGACATCGACAAGCTGGGGCACTCGGTGGCGGCTGCTTTTGTCGCAACCCTCTTCGGTATTTTCTCCGGTTATGTCCTGTGGCATCCCATTGCCAATAAGCTGAAGCGGATGTCCAAGAAGGAAGTGGAGATCAAGCTGATGATGGTGGAAGGCCTGATTACCTTCGGTTTGGGGGGATCTGCCAACTCCATCCGCCAGAAGCTGCTGGTTTTCCTGCCGTCCGGCAGTCGTGATCTGGATGCCAGGGAATCCGCCAAAGGGGAGGTAGCAGCCATTGGCAAAGAAGCAAAGGCATGAGGAGCATGAGGAGCATGCGGACGAGTCTTGGCTAATCCCTTATGCCGATCTTATGACCCTGCTTCTCGCTTTGTTCATCGTGTTGTTCGCCACATCCCAGACCGATCAGAAGAAGCTGGACCAGCTGTCCAAAGCCATGTCCGGAGCCTTCAACGGGGGTAAAGGTTTTATGGAGTTCTTCGGTGTGGTCCAGCCTTCGCGCAACGCGGATGCCGAGTCCAAGAACACCACTAATGAGGACACCTCCGGTCCCTTCAAAAACCCTGACCGGTCCACGGAAGAGAGTGCCGCTGGAAGTGACAGCAGCAGCCAGGATGCCCAGAAGCAAGCCGAAGAAGCGGCCAAAGCGGAGGAAGCCCTGAAGGAACAGAAGAGCCTCAATGAAATGAAGCAGCAGTTGGACTCCTACATATCCCAAAATAGTCTCAGCACTCAGCTGGACACCGCTCTAGGATCCCACTATGTGATGATTACCATCCGCGACCAGGCGCTGTTTGCTTCGGGAAGTGCAGACGTGAAGCCGGAGGCGAAACAGCTGGCCGATGCCATCTCCAATATTTTGACCAATTACCCGGACTATCAGGTAACGGTCTCCGGCCATACGGATAATATACCCATTACCACCAAAACCTACAGCTCCAACTGGGATTTGAGCACGGCCCGGTCCCTAAGCTTTATGAAGGAGCTGTTCCGTAACACCAAAGTAAACCAGCAGCGGTTTAGTTCTACCGGCTTCGGCGAATTTAAACCCATCGCCAGCAACGATACGCCGGAAGGACGCGCCCAAAACCGGCGGGTGGAGGTCTCCATCATCAGCCCGGCGGTATTGTCCGGCAGTGAGCTTCCGCTCCGTTAATCCAAAACACCCCCTATCCGCCAATCGGACAGGGGGTGTTTTCTTATAGGCAGATCAGGATGGGTCTGGCGCAAATTGGCAGAATTCGGTATAGTACCAAGTAGAATTGAACATGGCCTGGATTAGGTTAATCCCAGGAGGAGGTTAATCTCATGCACCGCAGGGCTCTGACTTCGCAAAGCCTGCTCATCCGCCTGTTTGGCGGGCTGCTTTTGCTGGGGGTGGTGCCCCTGATTGCCGTACTTGTGTTTACTGTTGCAAAAGCATCCCATCTGGCAGAGGGGGCACTTTCCGAACCGTTCATCCGGGACCACAACCGGTTTTTGCAGGAGTCCCGTAACCGTCTGGATGAAATGGAGCAAGCGGCCCATGCTCTTGCGGCAGATTATGCGGTCCAGCGCTTTATGGATCCGGCATACCTCAAAACCGCCCAGACGGCGAAGGAATACCAGGATTATATGTACGTTGCTTTAAGGCGTGAGCTGGAGCGCACGGATGCCGCAGAGGAAATTTGTGTCCGCCAGGAGCAGGCAGGCCGTATCTATTGTTATGGACGCGGCGGATCGGGAGCAGGGGAGGCGGCTGTTTCACCAGCTGGCAGCGGCCAAGCTGAAAACGGAAACGGCGGTGCTTCGGACATGATTAGCGGGGAAGCGCAGGGGATGTTCCGTGTGCTTCGGGGAGCACCTTCCGCACCCCACGGAGGTGGCAAGCTTCAGTATCTCCTCCCGGTTAACAGTCTGGCCTCCGTAGCGCCTACCGGCTCCATTACGGTGACTGCAAGTTTGGAGAAAATTGCCGGAGCGGATTCTAGTGGGAAAGGTTATGCCGGTTATTCCCTGGAGGATGGAGCGGGAGAGGTGTTGTATGCCTCTAGTGGATTGGCAAACCAGACTATAGAGGCGGCCGGAAATCATGAGGTCTCTCTTTTGCCATTCCGCTACAGGGAACTAAACTGGACATCCCGCATGGTTATGGACGAAAGCCGCTTGGAGGCTGTTTCCGGGCCGTTGATCCGTTGGGCGGTTATAGCCGGAGCGGTGGTCCTTATTTTGGCGGCAGGGGTTTCCTTCTACTTGTCTAGTTGGGTTGCACGGCCTTTCCGGGAATTGCAATCCTTGATGAAACGGACGGAAAAGGGGGATTTGAAGGCATATTGGACCTCCCGCGGCAGCCAGGAAATGAATGAGCTGGGAGAGAGCTATAACCAGATGCTGAACCGGTTGGAGGATTTGATCCGCCAGGTCAAACGGGAGGAAGCGCTGAAGAAGGAAGCGGAAATGGAAGCGCTGCAGTACCAGCTTAATCCCCACTTTCTCTATAATACGCTGAACACAATCAAATGGGTGGCCAAGCTTCACAAAACGCCGCAAATCAGCGAGGCGGTCAGCGCGCTGGTCCGGCTTTTGCAGGCCAGTCTGGGCAAAAAGGGAGATTTTATTACTGTAGGGGAAGAAGCGGGGCTGATCACGGACTATATGGCGATCCAAGCGTTCCGGTACGGGGAACATATCCGGCTGGAGGTGGAGATTGACCCTTCGGCAGAGCAGTGTCTGCTGCCCCGTTTGCTGCTGCAGCCTCTGGTGGAGAACGCGGTTATCCACGGCATTGAGCCGTTGCGGAGAGCGGGGGTTATCCAGGTCAGGATTTGGGTGGAGCGCGGGCTGCTGTTTTGTCAGGTAACGGATAACGGCATCGGGATGGAGGAGGAGGTATGCCGTTCTTTCAGCAGCGATACCTCCCCTAATATGGAGCGCCGTCCGGGAACAGCTTCTGCCGGTATGCTGAGGGAACGGATGAGCGGAATCGGCCTCCGCCATATCCGGGACAAAATCCGGCTGTATTACGGGCCTGATTATGCCATGAGCATTGTCGCCAAACCCATGGAGGGCACCTCGGTGCGACTTTGTTTGCCTGAACACCGGAATGAGGAGGAAGCGTCGTGAATGTATTGGTTGTGGATGATGAGCCGGTTATCCGCCAAGGGCTGCGCACGCTGGTGGAGTGGGAGCTTCATGGGTTCAAGCTGGCGGGGGAGGCGGGCGATGGCGAGGAGGCATTGGCCTATATGGCGCAGCATCCGGTGGATCTGGTGGTGACGGATCTGCTGATGCCCCGGATGGACGGGCTGGAGCTGATCCGGCGCATCCGCGAGGCCCAAACCAGCGTGGGTATTCTGGTGTTGAGCTGCCTGGATGACTTCGCCTGCGTGAAGGAAGCTATGAAGCTGGGAGCGGCTGATTATCTTCTGAAGCCTACCATGGAGCCGGAGCAGCTCCTGGAGGTGCTGGGGTATATGCGGAGGTCGCTGCTACTAAGCCGGCAGGAGCAGGAGCGGCTGCTTCGTTGGCAGCGGGAAAATGAAGAAACCAAGCTGATGCGTTTATCCCGCCGGACGGGTGCATTTTTGGCGGGGGGAGCAGCCGAGCCTGAGCTGGAGCGGGAGTTGTTCGGGGACGGAGGGCAATTGGCGGTTGTGATGGTGAAGGTATTCCCTGCCAATGAAACAGCATTGTCTGTCGTAGAGACCGCAGCGGTGGAGTCGGGCTGTGTGGCGGTTATCCGTCTCCTCGAACAGCAGCAGCTGGTGCTTTATGGGCTGCAGCGCAGCGCCTCCCGTCAGGAGCAGCATGCCCGTCGGGCTGCATGTGCGGAGGCACTGGCGAAGCGGCTGCGGGCAGCCCAGGAGGACGGCTGCCGGGTGGTGGTTAGCGCAGGTCCGGCGGCAGCCGGACTTCCGGAGCTGAAGCAGTTAGCCGGCTGGCATGAGCAGCGGCTGCACCGGCACTTCTACGCCGGGGAGGACGTCCCCGGCGCAGGG
>JAEWMH010000145.1 GCA_023393235.1 Bacillota bacterium
GATGGGGATGGTATGAGCCCGGATAAGGCGAAAAATCTGCTTGCCAGTTCAATTCGCAAAGATAAGGGAGGATATGGCCTGCGCAATATCGAGGAGCGCATCCGCCTCGCCTACGGCTTTCCTTATGGTATCGCCATCACGAGCACTCTAGGAGCCGGAACGCTAGTTGAACTGCTTTTACCGAAGAATCGCAATGAAACGGAGGAATAAATGCCCATCCAAAGGATTCAAAGGAGATCGTAACTTTACCCCATATGGAAGTGTCCTGCCGGCTTTTATAATAATGGCAAGACACAGCTGACGCACTCGATCGAGCGATCTTGGAAAAGGGATGTGATGGAAATGTCGGTTAGCACCCGAAATGGACAGATGCCAGTGATCAAGGATTTGGCCAGCCGGCGGAACAGGAAAGGCTTCATTGGAGAAATTCGCAGCCAGTGGGTATTATACGCCATGTTCCTCCCTATAGCAGTTTATTTTATTACTTTTGCCTACATTCCCATGGCGGGAATCATTATGGCCTTCAAAGACTTCAATATCCGGGATGGCATTTTCGGCAGTCCCTGGAACGGATTTGAGAACTTCAAATACTTTTTTCACTCCGGAAAAGCATTGTTGGTCACGCGTAATACCATTCTATATAACGTCATATTCCTGACCTGCTACACCGTATTCTCCATCGTGGCTGCCATCTTTATTTCCGAGATTGCTCGGAAGTGGTTTAAGAAGATCTCCCAATCCTTCATGTTCCTGCCTTATTTTATTTCTTGGGTCACTGTATCCGCATTCGTTTACAACTTTCTTAATTATGAATACGGCATTGTGAATCAAATTTTAAACAGTGTGAATCTGGAGCCCATCGACATTTATTCGAATGAAAGATACTGGTACTTCCTGCTGCCGTTTTTGTACGTATGGAAGTGGGTCGGCTACGGCAGTGTGCTCTACCTGGCGGCTATCGTCGGGATGGACCAAGAAATATATGAGGCTGCGACGATAGACGGAGCATCGCGCTTGCAAAGGATTACGCGAATCACTCTACCTTTGCTTAAGCCGACGATGATTATCCTTCTCCTGCTGGGGTTAGGACGGATTATGCGCGGCGAATTCGATATGTTCTATCAGCTTATCGGCAACAACGGTACCTTGATGGATGCCACAGACATTATCGATACATTAGCCTTCCGCTCCTTGATGGGCACCGCCGACTTCGGCATGGCCTCTTCGGTGGGCATGTATCAGTCCGTCCTGACCTTGATTATTATTTTGGCCGCCAACGGGTTGGTCCGCCGTTACGACAAAGACCAAGCCTTATTCTAATCCTCCAGAGAAAAGCAGGTGTACAAATATGACCGACATTCCCGTCAGAAAAAAACTTGGCTCTTCACCGATCTTCTCGGCGCTTTCCTATTTCATTGTTTCTGTAATCGCTTTCGTTTGTTTTATTCCCTTTATCGTTCTTATCTCGGGTTCCCTCTCTTCGGAAAACTCGGTGCTTGCGCATGGATTCTGGTTTTGGCCGCGGGATTGGTCTCTGGATGCATACAAATTCATCTTCCGGTATCCTCAGGATGTTTTATCCAGCTATAGAGTGTCTATCATCGTTACCTTGACCGGAACATTGGTGTCTTTGTTTATCTCCTCCATGACCGCCTTTGTGCTGTGCCGGAGGGAAATTAAGTATCGCAATGTGCTTTCGTTTTTCCTGTTTTTTACGACGCTGTTCAATGGCGGGCTGGCCCCCTATTACTTTTGGCTGAGCCGAAACTTGCATCTTTCCAATACTTATCTGGTTCTTGTTCTCGCTCCGATGTTCAACGTGATGTACATTCTGATTCTCCGCAGCTTCATCCGGGAATCCGTTCCTGAGCCAATCATTGAGTCGGCTAAGATTGACGGAGCCGGTGATCTGCGCATTTTTCTGCAGATGGTGCTGCCACTCTCCAAGCCTGCTTTGGCATCAATCGGTGTATTTACGGCTCTCACTTACTGGAACGATTGGTGGACCGCGATGATGTTCACCAATAAGGACCATCTGATTCCCCTCCAATATTTGTTATATAAAATGCTTTCATCCATAAATCTGTCCTCGCAGATGGCACAGCACGTAAACAGCATGGATACTCCGAAGGAAACCTTTAAGCTGGCCATGACGGTGGTTGCTACCGGACCGTTGATGCTCGTTTTCCCCTTCGTCCAAAAATATTTCGTTACTGGCATCACTATTGGAGCCGTGAAAGGTTGATATGAATCCCAGGCCTGGGTTTATATATCATTTCGATATGCAAGAAACCGGCGGTACACCTGCTTCTTGCGTGAAAGGGAAAATCATTTAAGGGAGGTAACTTTCGTGAAAGCAATTAAAACATGTCTGGCATTGAGTACCGCTGTTTTGCTCTCTTCTGCACTCTTGTTGTCAGCTTGCAGCGGGAATGAACCTAAAGAATCCATTAGTAGTACCCCCCCGACTTCTGAAACCGCTTCCCCTACTGCCGGAAGTAAGATCGATAATTCCAAGGAGGTGAAAATAGTCGGCTATTTATTGGGTGACGCACCGAAGGGTATGCCGGAAGTGCTGGCCCAAGTAAATGCAAAACTTAAGAAGGATGTAAACGCAATTGTTGAATTGAACTACATCGGCTGGGGCGACGTGGCATCCAAATATCCGCTGGTGCTGGCTTCCGGAAATAACGTCGACTTCATCTTTGCTGCTGACTGGAACTACTACGTCTCCGAATCCACCAAGGGCGCTTTTATGCTTCTTGAAGAAAATATGATCAAAACCTACATGCCAAAATATTATGCCAAGCAAGATCCGTCCGCCTATAAAGCTGCCCAGATCGAAGGCAAGCAATACATGATCCCAACAACTACCCCAGACCGCAAGGTAAACGTGATGGCGCTTCGCAAAGATATCATGGAGAAGGCTGGGCTGACAAACGTTACGAAAATATCCGAGCTTGAGCCCTACTTCGCTGCAATCAAGAAAAATAATCCGGAGATGATCCCCCTTAATCTGGATTCCCAGTATGATCTGCCGACTCCCTTTATCAACCTCATGACTGAGAAATTCTCCTTCCAAGGCGCTCCTCTGGACTCGGGCGACCCGATGGCTGTGGGCATTTATACTGACTGGGAAGACCCGTCCGGCAAGCTCTACAGTCTTACGGAAGAGCCTGTTAAAGGAGCATTCCAATATGCGGCCGAAACGATGAAAAAATGGTATGATGCCGGTTATGTCAATAAAAATCCGTATTCCAACAAGACGCGTTCGAAGGATAATTTCGCAAACGGTAAATCTGGCGTTGCTTTTGGAAACTCCCTGGATATTCAAGCCACGCTGGCTGCCAGCAAAGCGAACGGGATTGACACATATCTGATTTCTGTCGTCTCCCCTACCGGCCACTCTTATGCCAACAGTTGGTTAAACAACGGTGTTGCTATAGCCGCCAGCTCCAAAAACCCTGAACGCACCCTCCAGGTACTGGATCTGCTCATGCAAGACCAATCCTACGCTGATCTGGTCACCTACGGAATAGAAGGCAAGAACTATGCCATTACCACCGATGGCAAAGTAACTCTGCCGAAAGGAGTAACTGCAGAAACCAATACATTCCCGCAGGACGCATCCGGGTTCTGGTTTGTTAACAAGGATTTCTTAAAAGTGAATGCAGATTGGTCTGAAAATTACATTGAACACATTGACAAGGTCAAGAAAATCCTCAAGCCGATGACCTATGGAAGCTTTACCTTTAACTCGGAGAAGGTCAAATCCGAGATTGCTAACATGAAAAACGTGTCGGCTCAGTATTTTCTTCCATTAGCCATCGGCGCTTTTAAGGAATACGACAAATCCTTTGACAATCTGGTATCCAAGCTGCAAAGCGCTGGAGTAGATAAGGTAAAGGCCGAGTTGGAAGCGCAAACCAGTGCATATTTAAAGAAACAGGGAAAGTAAAAGATGAAGATGACCGAGTACCGCATCAATGGAAAGGATGACAACAAGAGGATTGTCTCCAAGCCAGGCTACTTGGAGGGGACTAACCCATCGGGAGATCAAATCAGCTTTACGAACTATTACATGGAGAAAAACGGAAATCCCTATTTTGGAATTTGCGGCGAGTTTCATTACAGCCGTTATGATGCCGCTTTGTGGGAAGACGAACTGATCAAGATGAAGATGGGCGGGATCAATGTCATCTGCACCTATGTATTCTGGAATGTCCATGAGGAAATCCAAGGGATATTCCGTTGGGAGGGACGGCGGGATCTGCATCGGTTTATCGAGCTTTGCGGCAAGCATGATTTATACGTCATTGTCCGGATTGGACCTTTTGACCACGGCGAGATGCGCAACGGCGGAATGCCGGATTGGCTGTTCGGCCGACCCTTTGATATCCGCTCTAACGACGAAGCTTATTTGGCCTATGTGAAGGTGCTCTATGAGCAGATCAGTGCGCAGCTTCAAGGTTTGCTATTCAAGCAAGGCGGTCCGGTTATCGGCACCCAAATTGAGAATGAGCACGGCCACTCCGCTGCCCAATGGGCTTTGACTACCGTCATCAGCAATCAATGGCTGCCTACGGGGTATGATGGAGAAGCCCATATGCTCAAGCTGAAGGAAATGGCCATCGCAGCCGGCATTGACACGCCGCTCTATACCTGTACAGCATGGGGGGGTGCCAACGCGCCTGCAGATGAAATGCTGCCCTTATGGGGAGGATATTCCCATTGGCCCTGGATCTATTACGAGTTTGACCGCTTCGGAGAAGTTGATGACCACCCCGCCACGCCGGAATATATATTCCGGGACAAGCATAACAACGGGATTCCGGCAAGCTACAATTTTGAGCCAAGCTACGTGCCGGAGGATTATCCTTACGCTTGCTGCGAAATGGGCGGAGGTATGACTCCCTTTTACCGGTATCGCTTTGATTTCCCCTATGCCAGTGTACCGGCAATGACCGGGATCAAAGTGGCGGAGGGCTGCAACCTCATTGGCTATTACATGTATCATGGCGGCTCCAATCCAACTGGAGAACGGGATGTGTTTTTGAATGATTTAGCCGTTCCGAAGATTTCCTATGACTTCAATGCTTGCATCGGTGAATTCGGTCAAGTGCGGGAATCTTATCACCGGACCCGGCTGCAGCATGACTTCTTTCGAACGTTCGGGGAGTGGTTTTGCCGGACGAAAACCTTATTGCCTGAGGATACGTCAAAGATGGAGCCCCGGGATACGCAGACGCTGCGGTATGCTGTTCGCGCGGCGGAAGGCGCCGGCATGCTTTTCTTGAATAACTATCAGGATCATGCCGAAACTCAGGATCTCTCAGTAGCAAACGGCGTGACGGTTGAAACCTCCGACGGAGAGGTTCGGTTTCCTTGGGAAGGTCCTCTCAAATTAGGGAAGGACGGCTGTGCCATGCTGCCTTACCGATTCGACATGGATGGTATCCTGCTTGAGCTTGCCATGGTTCAGCCCATCACCCGGCTTGAGGCTTCGGGCTCCGCCTTCTACTTCTTCGCATCACCTAAGGGAATGGTCCCCGAGTATGTCTTCCGCTCTTCCACTCTTGCGGATGTGAACTCTGCAGGCTCGCAAGTTGTCACCCGGGACGGGGTAACGATTATCCGCCCCAAGGTAGGCGATGCAGCACCTATTATGCTGAAGTCGAAGGATGGAAGAAGCATTGGCGTGATCACCCTTACCGATGAGGAGAGCCTCGGCTTTTGGCATACGGAGTTCTGGGGGCAAGAACGGGTGGTATTGACCAGCGGAAACCTGCTCGTTTCGGGAGACGAAGTGAAGCTGGAGGCAACGGATATAGAAGAATTAACGGTGCGCATATTTCCGGATATCACGGGGCTTAGTTCTCTAGAAGGTGCAGAATTGCTGGGCAGAACCCAAGAAGGCCTATTCACGGCTTACCAGTTCCGTTTTCCCCGCCGGGAAGTCCGCTTCGAACTTACGCGGGTTAAAGCGGACAAAGCAATTCTTTCCTTTTCCCCCGATAGCTTTACCGGTGTAAAAGAAGCGCTCCTTCGCATTGACTACACCGGCGATATTGGCTATGCCTTTATTGATGGCGATCTGATTAACGACAACTTCAATAATGGAAACACGTGGGAAGTCGGCTTGAAAGCACTGGCCAAACGCCTGATTGACAAAGGAATGTATCTTTATATATCGCCTATCCGGCAAGGCAGCACCGTCAACAGTCAAACCACCATTGCAGGCTGGAGCGAGAATGCCGAGAAGCTTATCGCGGAGCTACGTGACGTAAGGGCCGTCCCCGTATACGAGCTTGTGTTACGGAGAGAATGAATCTTGTTGCCGATGCTGGTTCCAGCGCTAATGTCCATGCCAACAGCATTCCAACGCAAGCAGTAGTTCAGTTTTTTCAGATCAAAACCACACTTAGGCTCCGCAGCCGTCTTCTTCAATGAAGGCGGCTGCTTTACGTCATTCGAGGAAATCGAGGGACTAATTTTCCCGCACCAGAGCTTCAACGATCTTGACCTTATTCAGCCTGCGCATGGGTTGAACCGTTGCGGCAAATGTCGTGATCATGGCTCCTGCACAGGCAATGCCGATGCTGCTCCAGGGAACCGTCCAGACGATTTCCACAGCATCCATAAACAGACGGTGTATGCCATAGCTTACAGCCGTACCGATTGCCGCACCGTAGACTCCAGCAATTACCCCATAAAAAACACCTTCTAAAAGGATCATCCTGTTCATTTGCCGTTGTGTCATACCGATCGCCTTCAGGACAGCGAATTCCTTGGAACGCAGGATCAGATTGGTGCTCACGGTGTTGACAATATTCAAGAATGAGATAAGAGCAATGACACCCATAAAACCGTACAGAAAGATACTGGCGATCATGGCATCATTCTTCGCTTGCTCCAGCTCTGCCACCCGATCCGTGTAGTTGTAGCCGCCATCATACTTGGTTAACGCGTGAAGGTAGTCCGTTATCGGTTTATGGGGGCGGTCAGAATAGGCAAGGATGAATATTCTGGAGAAGTCATCATTGCCAACGATCTTCTCATAAACAGCAGGCGTCGTAATGAACCCAAGAATAGCACTCTCACTGGGGCTGGAGGATAATAAATCCTGTTCAGCAATACCGGCTACCGTAACGGTTTGATATCCTTGCTTGTTGGATTCCATACTGCGAATTTTGATCTTATCCCCAACCTTGAAGGTAGTCTGGTCGATAATTAACCGTTTCCCTTGATCCGTGATCGTGCTTACTTTTTGAACAACAATGACACCATTCTCCCGTTCCATACTTTCTTTGTTAAGTGTTCCGGAGGTAAGCTTTGCCTGCAAAGCATCCAAGCTGTTATCACCATAGGAGAAAAGAAAATTGTTGCTTGTCCGGTATCCCCCTTCAGCCTCCACACCATGATTTAACCCTTTGAGTTCTGTGTATCTGGGATTAAGCTTCTCCTTCGGGATAACAGCCATCACTTGACTATTGTATAATTTATAGGCATACTCTACAGCGTCCAGTTTGAGAATATCCTCATAAATGGAGTCCTCTATCCGTTTGGAGGGGCCCTCATACATAAGAGAATACGAATATTGGCTGCCCGACAGCTGCGTGGTTTGCTTCAAAAAATCAATCAACCCATTGCAGACAATAAACAACACGATGCTGATCACCATGGAAAATGCCGTTATACGGAAGCGCTTCTTATTGCGCTTCAGATTCCGCATGGCAAATTGGCCTTCCATGCCAAAGAGCTTCTGGACAAGGATAGAATTTTTAGCCCGTGCAGTTTTGTCCGCCTTGGACGTATCCTGTTTCTGAACCGCTTCAAGAGGAGATACCCGCGACGCCATTCTGGCTGGTCCGATGGCTGAAATATACACACTGACCAGCCCCAATACTCCGGCCAAGATTAAAACCGGGTAAGAAATAATCATTCTCATGCCATTTAGAAGACCCAGCTGCAGAAAACTGATATAGGAAAACAAAAGCTTCATAAACACAGTCCCTGTAAAAATCCCTATAGGGATACCAATAGAGCTTAATATGGCCGCTTCTTTGATAACAATGCTGCGGATCTGGGCCGGAGTAGCACCTATGCAGCGCAGCATGCCGAATTGGGAAATCCGTTCCACCACAGAAATATGAAAGGTATTATAAATGACTGCTATGGTGCAAATCATGATAAAGGCGGCCACAGCAGTGTAGGCCAGGATAAGGCTTTTATTCACACCCTCGTAGGTGCTTTTCCCATACAGCTTCAGGAGTTCGTTATTGTACTCCACTCTGAAGGTCTCCACACCGGAATCCCGGTATAACTCTCTGGCGGAATCCTCTGTCACCTTACCAACGCTCAAGGAAGACAGGATGGATTCTGTCTTTTCTTTTATGTGATCCATTGTTTTCATTTTGGTGTAGACAAAGTATTTCTTCGCCCCATCAAACGTCTGATTATCGTTATAAGTGATGGCCGGGAGTATGAATGTGGATGACCAGCTGCCGCGGCCGATCTCCTCCATATATCCGACCACCGTGTAGTCATGTTGGGTTTGGGCTTCGAAGCTCTCGTCCAGATCCCAACCAAAATCGCCCAATCCATTAATCTTCCTCTCTTCGCCAGTGGAAGCTACCTTGCGTATACCCAGGTTCAGCTTTATCCGTTCGCCGAGCTGGGGAGGTACAGAAAAATGACTCAAGCTTCTTGAAGAAAGAATAATTTCGTCCGGTTTCTCCGGCAATCTGCCAGATTCCAGCCGTACCTGAAGCATGTCCATAGCTTTTGCATCGTACCCCTTAATGTTCAGGTAACGGTAAGGGGCAGCATTGGGGTTTTCCCGTTTTTCCTTCTCACTTGTTTCATTAATGACAGCATATCCTTCCCTGCTAATGACCCCTGCTCCTTCAACCGATGCATGGAAGGTTACCTTGGAAACCGCTTCTCCTGGAATGCCGTTAAAGGAAACATGGTAATCGCCATAATCCTGGATGGTATGCCTGATTAATTGGTCTCTATAGCTCACTCCAATGGTTCCGATGGCCGTAAATAACGTCACCGACAACACGATACCCAATATGGTCAACAACGATCTTTTTTTCTGACCCTTTATATATTTCAGGGTTAGGCCCGTGTAGCTGTTCACTGTCCACTCACCTCATTTTGCACGATTGACCCGTCTTTAATCCTCACCACACGGTCTGCGCGCTCCGCAATATTCAAATCATGGGTGATCATGATCAAGGTTTGATTATATTTCTTCACCGAAAAGGTAAGCAGGTCGACGATTTCATTGCTGTGTTTGCTGTCGAGATTGCCTGTCGGCTCATCCGCCAAGATAATGGAGGGTTTGTTCATTAATGCCCGCCCGATCGCCGTTCTTTGCTGCTGTCCCCCGGATAGCTCGGAAGGCAGATGATGTCTTCGCTCTTGCAGTCCCAATACATCCAGCAGCTCTTTCACATAGGCTTCATCTGTCTTTTTGTTTTCCAGCAGCATGGGCAGCTTGATATTTTCCTCCGTGGTCAGAACCGGGATCAGATTATACGCTTGAAACACAAACCCGATCTTGCGTCTTCTGAATATGGCAAGCTCGTTTTCACTTTTGGTGTAGAGGTCCGAGCCATCGATGATGACTTGTCCGCTTGTCGGTCTGTCTACTCCCCCAAGTAAATGAAGCAAGGAGCTCTTTCCGGAGCCGCTTGCGCCTACAATGGCAACAAACTCTCCTTGTTTTACAGATATATTTACATTTTTCAAAGCCTCTACCTTGGCTTCTGCATGTCCATAGCTTTTACTCAATTGAACCGTTTTTAGGATTTCCATTATTTTTACCTCCAACGCTGTTATTCCCTGCTTGTTAGTCATTATAAGCGCCGGGTCTTACGTTAAAGTGAAGAGGAAGCTTACATATTCGTAAGCTTCCCCTTCATCTGGTGCTTTTAAGAAACAGGACCCGGAATTCCGTTCCCTCCCCGCGTTTACTGAAGACGGTAATTTGCCCACCCTGACCTTCAATCAAGACCTTCGACAGGGATAATCCGATACCTATGCCTTGGGACTTCGAATTGCTTTTGCCTCTATAAAACCGTTTGAAAATATGGGGCACATCCTCCGGGTGAATGCCTTCCCCATAATCTCGAATCACTACCGTGGAGAACAAGGAATGGTCCTCCAGACGGACGTGAATCACTCCCCCCTCAGGCGTATGCTCCATTGCATTTTTCATCAGGTTAATGAAGGCTTCCTTCATCCACTCGTCATCTCCCTGGATAAGCAGATCCTCGCCGCCATGGATTTGAAGGGTCTGCTTATTTTGCTCCGACAACAGCTGCAGGGAAAAGGCGGCATCCTCGATCAAATCCCGGATTCTAATCTCATTCTTACGGAAAACAATGGAGCCCGCTTCAATTCGCGCCAGCTTCAGCAAACTGACGATCAACCATTCCATGCGGTCCAGCTGCTGCCGGCTGCGTTCCAAAAAGGAAGCTTTCATGTCTTCCTTCATCTTCGGATCCTTGAGCAGATTTTCGTTATAAATGATCAGAGAGGACAGGGGGGTTTTGAGCTGGTGGGATATGTCAGAGAGTAAATTCTGAAGAAACTCCTTCTCCTGCTGCAGCAGCTGCAGCGTATTGTTTAACCGTCCGGCCATGGCATTAAAGCTTCGTCCTAAAGCTCCAAACGCACCTTCTTCGTCCTCGGGCAGCGGCTCGTCAAACTGCCGTTCTACAACCTGCTCCGCGGCATGGGAGATCCTGTTGATTCTGCCGAACACCTTTCGGTATTCCCACAGCAATAGCAGCAACACAGGAATAACAAACATCATGACCAGCACAGTCGCCTTCACGGGTAAGGCCACACCGGAGAGCGCTGGCTGGTCCTCAATGGATATGTCCGAACCGTATCCGTAAGTGGCCAGAATTCGTTTGCCTTCCTCTACTTCTGCCGGTTGCACGCCTTGGGTGATGTAGGACACTAGCTCTTGTTCAAGCTGAGGATCCTTCTTCAGCATATGACCCATTATGGCGGCGTTCTGCTCCACAATAACCTGATTGACCCGGCCGACCTGATGGTTCATAAAGAAAAACATGAGCATGCCTAAGAGCAGCTGCAAGGCAATGAATTTGACGGCAACAGATTTCCATTCCGGGTTGCGAATCACGTCAAGCATGGCTCATCTTCCCGATACATCCATGTTCCATTTGTATCCAACTCCTCGAATCGTGACAATATATTGAGGCGCGGCAGGTACATCCTCCACCTTTTCTCTTAACCTTCGGATATGAACGGAGAGTGTATTGTCATCAATGAATTCCCCTGACATGTCCCATAAGTGACTCAGGATGGTACCACGGCTGCAGATTTGCTTGGGATGCGTAACCAACAAAAGCAGCAGCTTGTACTCCAGCCCAGTAAGGATAATTTCCTGCTTGTTTTTATACACCGATCCTTCAAGAACCCGGATTTCAATATCCTGTGAGTGCCACACGTTAACGTCCTGCTGCTGCTTTATGTTCCGCCTCAAGACAGCCTTAATTCTCGAAACAAGCTCCTTGGTCCGGATGGGCTTGGTCATATAATCGTCCGCTCCCAGATCTAGCCCGGCTACCACATTCGCCTCCTCATCCAAGGCGGTCAGAAAAATAACGGGAATCTGCGAGGATGCCCGGATTTCCCTGCATAATTCATAACCGGAGCCGTCAGGCAGATTGATGTCCAATAAAACAAGCTCCACTCCGCCAGCCGCTAATCTTAGTCTTGCTTCCTCCAAGGTACCGGCAACCATGACCATATACCCTTCACTGGATAGGGTATACTCTATGCCAAATGCCAAATTCGCATCATCTTCAACCAGCAGAATCTGTGTCATTGTTTTTCCTCATCTCATATTACATTTCTATAAGCTGCATAGGCATGCGATATGGTTATCTTACCAAACAGATATGGCGTAAACAAACCGTGATACCTCAAAAGAAGGAGCATATTGACTCCCATCACAAGGTTCCGGTTTAGCAGCTGCCCATTTTTTGCCCACCCCGCACCAACAAATGCTGCTCTTCATATGATGGATTTGACTGTATCCCTATACCTTGTATCCGACAACTACCCAGGCAAGGAGGGGTGACTACATTGAAGGGCATCGATCACAAGAGCAAGTTCATCCTTACCCACCGCGAGCGCGAAGTATTCGAACTGTTGGTTCAGGACAAAACCACCAAAGATATCGCGCAGCAGCTTTTCATCAGTGAAAAGACTGTCAGGAACCACATCTCTAACGTTATGCAAAAATTAAACGTTAAAGGCCGTTCGCAAGCGGTCGTGGAACTGATCAAGCTTGGGGAATTGAAAATCTGACAGACCAATCCGCATACCCCATCCTTGGGCCTGTTGCCCGCCTTCATGATGAAGGCGGGTAGGGGCTTTTTATTTTGGGGAACAAAAAGGGAATGTCTTCCTACAGGTCGAATGTAAACCTGCACGGCAAATGGAGGAGGATATGGGCGTATGATTACTATTTATGATTGGTTTGGTTATGAGCTGCCGATTCAGGAGCGGTATCAGAGTATAAAAAAAGCCGGATTTGACGGGGTTTTATTATGGTGGAGTGAGGGCTTTGGCCGCAACGAGTACCGTAAGGGGCCGCTGCTGGCGCGGGAGGCCGGGTTGATCATTGAGAATATTCACGCACCGGTCCAACAGCAAAACAGCCTCTGGCTGGATAATCTGGACGGTGAAGCCTTAAGCGATTGTTATTTGCAATGTGTGGCCGATTGCGCCGAATTTGATATCCCGACTATGGTGGTGCACCTGCCTAACGATAGAAGACCTTTTAACGCCCTGGGCCTGGACAGGGTCAAGAAAATCGCGGAAAAAGCCGAAAAGCTACGCGTCAATGTGGCACTGGAGAATTTGGAGAACCTGGCCAATGTGTCCTATATGCTGGAGCAGGTGGATTCCCCCCATCTCGGATTTTGTTATGACTCCTGTCATCACGTCAACTACAACCCGGACAAGGATCTATTGGACATGTACGGTTCCCGGCTGATGGCCCTGCATTTGCACGATAACGGCGGCAGCCGCGACCAGCACCAGCTGCCCTTCGATGGAAGAATTGATTGGTCTGTCACCATGAGGAAAATTGCCGAGACCAACTATACAGGTGCAATTGCGTTGGAGCCCATGAATTGGGACTATATGGATGTTTCGGCAGAAGAGTTTTTACATACTGCATTTAAACAGGCAAAACGGCTTGAGGCCTTGAAGCTGAGTCTTCAGGCCACTCTGAAATAACGCGGTCGGCCTCCCCCGAGTTTTTCCAATATGACAATAGATGTCGTATTCCCGGCCTATAATAGAAGTAAGAACAAGGCGAAGGGAAGCGAGGCGGCAGAATGAAACCTTTATCGGGAAAAGTAGCGTTGGTGGCTGGGGGTACCCGGGGGGCAGGCAGAGGGATAGCCGTGGAGCTGGGTGCAGCTGGTGCAACGGTGTATGTCACCGGGCGCACCACACGGGCAGGACGGTCGGAATACAACCGGCCGGAAACCATTGAGGAGACCGCTGAATTGGTGGAACAGGCAGGGGGCAAGGGAATTGCGGTACAGGTGGACCACCTCGATCCCCTTCAGGTACAGGCGCTGATTGCACGGATTGAACGGGAGCAGGGGCAGCTGGACATATTGGTCAATGATATCTGGGGCGGAGAATATATGGTGGAGTGGAACGTTCCCGTGTGGGAGCATTCGCTGGAGAAAGGCTTGCGGATGCTGCGCCTGTCCGTTGACACTCATATTATTACAAGCCACTATGCGCTGCCGCTCTTAATCCGCAAGCCGCACGGCCTGGTTCTGGAGATTACCGACGGCACCCAAGCGTATAATGAGGAGCATTACCGGCTGTCACTGTTTTATGATTTGGCGAAAACCTCTATCCTGCGGATGGCCAAGTCCTTGGCCCATGAGTTGGCCCCTTATCAAGGAACGGCGGTTGCCGTTTCCCCCGGCTGGCTGCGCTCCGAGATTATGCTGGAGACCTTCGGAGTAACCGAAGCCAATTGGCAGGAGGCGCTGGTACGGGAGCCGCATTTTGCCATCTCGGAAACACCGCGTTTTATTGGCCGCGGCATTGCCGCACTGGCCAATGATCCGGATGCCGCCCGGTGGAACGGCCAATCCACCTCAAGCGGCGAGCTTGCCCAAGTGTACGGGATCACCGATCTGGACGGCTCCCGGCCGGATGCCTGGCGTTACATGGTAGAGGTACAGGACAAGGGCAAACCCGCCAATGTGGAGGGGTATCGGTAAGGGAGCTTTAGCAGCAAAGCAGTCCGTCTAACGAATCTCAGCCACGCTATTTCGCGAAAACCGGCATAATTAAAAATCTAACGAATCTCTGCCACGCTATTCCCTTGGTTCAAGGCATTTTGGCGCCAATTGGGACAAATAACGTGGCTAGGATTCGTTAGATTTTAAACAGGCCCATATTTAGTCAAATAGCGTTGCACAGATTCGTTAGGTTCTCCAAAGGCTTCCGCGTCTTGGCCCACGAGCTCAGGAGGCGGTATTAATGTGGTTACAAGCTCTGCCCGATTTCATAAACAGTCCGCAGATGTTTTTCCCAATTGGAGGTTCTCACAGAAGCATTGAATTTAGACATGCTGTCCAACACTATCATTTCCTTCTGTGCCGCCCGGTCGAATATCCGGTCCCCCAGCATAACGGATTGCATACTCTGCAAATGTCCATGCTCCTCCAGATGCGGCAAAGACCGCCCAGCTGTACAAATCACAATGGCCTTGTCCAGCTTCTTCATAGTTCTATTTCCATAAGCGAAGCCATAGGTCCACACCCGGTTAAACCAACCCACCAATTTAGCGGGAGCCTCCGTCCAAAATACAGGGTAAATAAACACAATACAATCGCAGCTGTTGATTTTCTCCTGCTCCTTCGATACATCGCTACTTATTGGAAGTTCACTGAGGTAATTAGCCTCGCGGTAATACTCCCTCTCCGTTAGGTCCGTTTGAAAGTTCATGGCGTATAAGTCCGAGATTGCATAAGAATGGCCAGCTGCCAGCAAGCTCTTGATGAACTCCTCTTTTACGGCAAACGTAAACGAGTCCTCGCTAGGATGGGCGTACACAATAAATACCTTCAATTATTTATCCCCCTCAGTCCAACCTCTATTACCATTCGACGAACCCTAGTACGATTTCATTATCTTGCAATTTTAAATCTACCGATATTGGATTATCATTACAAGTAAATGAGTATAGTCTGAAAAAGGCTTGGAGGAGTTTTATGAAGGTGATCATATTCGGGGCGACCGGCATGGTTGGCCAGAGTGCATTACGCGAGTGTTTATTGGACGATGGGGTGGAGCAGGTTCTTACTCTGGGCCGCAGCAGCACAGGAAAGCAGCATCCGAAATTACGGGAGATTTTGCTTTCGGATTTGAAGGAGCTGTCACGGGTTGAACATGATTTGACCGGTTTTGATGCCTGTTTTTTCTGTTTGGGGGTGTCTGCCGCGGGGTTGAAGGAGGAGGAATACCGGAAAATCACCTACGACCTCACCCTTTCGGTTGCGGAAGTATTGGCCAGATTAAACCCGGATATGACGTTTATTTACGTTTCGGGAAGCGGGACAGACAGCAGTGAGAAGGGACGGTCCATGTGGGCCAGGGTAAAAGGGGAAACTGAAAATGCGCTGCTGCGCTTACCCTTTAAACAGGCCTATATGTTCCGGCCAGGGGGCATCATTCCGCTGCACGGCGTAAAATCGAAAACTAGGCTGTACCAGACCATGTATGATCTGCTTAAGCCATTAAACCGCATACTCCTAAAATTCTGCCTGTTCATCACATCGGAGCAACTGGGAAAAGCCATGATTACAGTGGCCAAAAAAGGGTTTGCCAAGCCGATTTTGGAAAGTAAGGATTTGAAGCAGCTATAATTTGAATAGTACAACCGCCCCCGCTCATACCTTGTGAAGATAAGGCTCATGGGGGTGGCGTTATGGAACAGGTTCATCAGCCCAAAATGATCTTCATTGCCATCGAAAAATCAACACTGCAAAAAATACTGCTCATTGATATCATTATCGGGTCAGGGCTGTATGTTATCATTAAAATTATTTCTTCCAGTCTACTCATCGCAACCATCGGCAGCATGGCGGGCACCGAGGGGATCAAAACCATCAACCGCCCCGCCGCTGCCCGACAGAGAAAATGAAATCGAAGCTATCCGGACCGAGGATCCGCTATTCGACGTAAAATCAGCGTTTTTCTGATCATACGGACTGAGGATCCTCTATTTGGGCAAAACAGGCTGATTTCAGCGGCGATTCGAAACAATAACGCATCCTGTGTCCGTGAAAACTTCAAAACCGCTTGAATTGGCAAAATAACGGAACCACAGTCCGTTACTCCCCACCTCTCCCCGCTCCTCTTTCCTCTAGCCTCTCTCCCCGCACCCCTCTCTACTATCCATCCCCTCCCGCTTTCCAGCAGCACCGCATTCTAACGCCCCGCCTTTACCGCAGCAGCCGCAATCCGCTCAGAATCACCAGCAGGGTGCTGCCCTCATGGCCTACGACTCCGGAGGGCAGATTGATGCCGCCGGAAAAGTTGGACACCACCAGCACCAGTACCACCCCGATGGCGAAGGCCAGATTCTGCTTGATCACCCGGGCCGTACGGCGGCCCAGGGAAATGGCATAGGGGATTTTGGACAGGTCATCCGCCATCAGAACCACATTCGCTGTTTCCAAAGCCACATCCGTTCCCGCAGCCCCCATGGCGATCCCCACCGAGGACACGGCCAAGGCCGGAGCATCATTCACACCGTCCCCGATCATGGCCACCTTGCCGGTTCCGGACAACTGCTTCACGATGGCTACTTTATCCTCCGGCAGCAAATCCGCATACACCTGATCGACCCCAAGCTGCCTGCCGATGGCCTGGGCCGTTGCTTCCCGGTCCCCCGTCAGCATCACCACCTGCATCCCCATCTGCTTTAATGCCGCTACCGCAGCTTTTGCACCCGGCCGCACCACGTCCTGAATGGCCAGGATGCCGACCAGCAGTTGATCTGCCTCCACATAAAGAACGGTTTTCCCTTCACTTTCTAGCCGTTTGGCAATGCTCGTTTCCAGATCGGTAAGCACCGGATTATGTAAAAGTCCGATTTTGCCCACCTTGCACATAACGCCATTGACGCTGCCTTTTACCCCAACACCTGGAATGGCGGTTAACGCCTGTGCAGTCTCCAGCACCAGTCCCCGATCCTTAGCCTGCTGGACAATGGCCTTGGCAATGGGATGCTCGGACAGGTTCTCAATGGACGCCGTCAGCCTAAGAAGGGCTTCCTCCGTATAATCCAGCAAGGGAACCATATCGGTCAGCTTGGGCTTCCCTTCTGTTAACGTCCCTGTTTTGTCAAAAGCCACCGTATTCACATGCCCGATATGCTCCAGATGGACACCGCCCTTAAACAGCACCCCCTTCCGGGCGGCGTTGGAGATGCCGGACAGAATGGCGGGCATAATCGACGAAACCAGGGCGCACGGCGAAGCAACCACCAGGAAAATCATCGCCCGGTAGATGGTTTTATCCCAATCCCAGCCCAGGATGAAGGGCGGCAGGGTCATCAGCAATACTGCGGCTGCGACAACGATTTTGGCGTAAATGCCCTCGAACCGCTCCACAAACAATTGACTGGGAGGCATTTCGTTTTTGGCTTCCTGCACCATATGTATAATCCGGGACAGCAGCGTTTCTGCAGCAGGCTTGGACACCAGAATTTTCAGCGCCCCCTGGCCATTGATAGTCCCCGCAAAAACCTCGTCCCCCGCCAGCTTGTCCACAGGAATGGATTCACCTGTAATAGAGGCCTGATCTACAGCGGACTGTCCCTCCACCACCTGCCCGTCTGCGGGAATCCGCTCGCCGGGACGCACCAGTACCACATCCCCCAGCTGAAGCTGGTCCACCTTCACCCTCCGCTCGGCTCCTCCATGCAGGACCACCGCTTCCTCCGGGCGCAGCTTCATAATGGACTGGATATCCTGGTTGGTCTTCTCCATGGTGAAATCCTCAAGTGTGCCGCTTAAGCAGAAGATGAAAATCAGGATGGCTCCGTCCATCCAATAGCCGATGCTTGCCGCCCCCACGGCAGCCACAACCATCAGAAGATCCACGTCCAAATCCTTTTCCTTAAACAAAGTTTCCAGTCCTTCGATAGCTTTACGGTGCCCGCCAATCCCGTACGCCAGCACATAGAACGCCACTTCCGCCCCTGACCACCCGTACCGCCCCATGAGCCAGGCCAGTATAATGAACAGCAAACACAGAATAGTGATCACAATCGAGCCGTATTTTTCCCAAAAGGTACGGAATAAGTCCGGTTTTGCTTTGTCCGAGCCAACAGCCTGCTCCATGGTTCCCACGTCTCCCTTATCACATATACGGTATACCCCTATATGGTATGGTAGGTGAGAATTATTGTCAATGGCTCAAAAATGAAAAAATCTTGACAGCCGCCTGTGCCGTCAAGATTCGTGGGTTATACCATTATTAGTTTCAGTCCAGCCGCCCGAATGCCCGTAAAAACAGCAGCTTCTCAAGCGCTATTCCCGCCTTCCACCAGTTTTCGCTGACAGCAAATTCACGTTCATAGCCGGCCCAGCTCCAGTTCAGGCTCCAAATCCCTTCCAGGTTCCGGTTGGCAAGCACATAGTCCAGTTCCTTTTCCACAATTGCAGCATTGTCTGCGTAACCCAGACCTGCCGGACTATGGATAAGTGCTGATGGTTTGCAGGCATATCCGCTCCAGTCTCCGGCATCCCGTTCCAGCAGAGCGGTAATCCGCCGCGCGGCAGCTGCCTTCATCTCATTATAAGCGAATTGCTCCTGCAGCCCGGCCAAAAAGATATACCCAAGCAAGGTAACTACGCATTTGAGCGGATGCATCTCCAGATCCGTCTCCTGCAAAAAAAGCTCCTCCAGCTCCTTGGCGGTTCTGACCCCGCTTGCATATAACAAGCTGTTCCTGTCAGCATACTGCAGAATAAAGCCGGCCAGAATGGCAGTCGGATTAAATCTGCTGCGGGCTGTGCTGTCCGAAGCCGTATTCCACCAGGGCGCATGGGGATATTCATTGTTGGTGGCAATCACATTCCGCCAGGTGTTGCCATCCTTTTCGGCTCCGCTGTCCAGAAATCTCAGGATTCCCTGAATAACCGGGTGGCCCCGGTCCTCTATATGAAGCTCCAGCAGTATCTCAGCTGCGGTTGCTGTCTGAATGGGCGAAGAATTGGGATTCCAGGAATCCGCCTCCAGGGCATGCCCGAACCCGCCGTCCTCATTCTGATAAGCAGCCAGTGCCGCCAGCACAGCAGCCTGTCCGCCATTCTCGAAGTGATACTGCCATCTTGCCAGATCAAGCGGGCGGGCGTTACGGTAAAACCAGTTTTGTATAGCTTGGAAATCCTCCCGTGCAAGCTTCATCCTGATTCTCCTTTTATCCAAAAAAAATGATGGCCCTGTCTTACCCCATCCGTGAAAAATGCTCCACCGCTTTGGCAAAATCGGCAATGGTTTTTTCCGCGTCTCCATGCTCAATGCCTTCACGGACACAATGCTGCAGATGCCCCTCAAGAATCACCTGGCCCACCTTGTGCAAAGCCGCTTTGGCTGCATTAATCTGCACCAGAATCTCCTCGCAGGGAACGTCCTTTCCCGCCATATCCGAGATGCCCCGCACCTGTCCTTCGATCCGCTTAAGCCTAGCCTGCACCTTGGTTACATCCATGCATTGTTTCATCTTAAACTCTCCATTCCTCTTGATCACGCTCTCGTTATCTATACGGTATATGAACGGAGAAGCCTCTGTCAATCTTCCGCTTCCTTTCGCTGCTGTCTTTTGATAGAGAACACGACTGCAATTATCATGGAGCTGAGGAACGTGGCCAATGGCACGTAATACAAAAAAACCGGCATAAAGATATTTTTGGTATCCACGCCGGTGATATGATTTTGCTCCACAATGTATTGCCCGACCACTCCGCCGATGACAGAATAAACCAGGAACAGCCCCATAAAACTGATGATAAACACCAGACATCCCATAACAGCTATTCCTCCCGGCCAGGCCGATCTCTATGGACTTTCGGTTTTAGGACAACTTCATGGTAGTAACACAGGTACGGTCGTTTTCGTTGGTGGTCAAAATCTCCTCCGAGGATTTCCCCTCATAATCCACCTTGACCTTCACCTTTTCGCCCCGCGGCACCCATAGGTCCAGGAAACCGTTCTGGTAGGTTTGCACTTCCTTATCCACCAGCACCTTGCCGGAGGCATCCTTCACATTGACATGCACGGTTTTGTTGGCCAGCTCTCCCTTGCAGGTAGCCAGATTGTGGTTATAGCAGTTATGCGTATGCTCCACAAATGGGGCGATGGAGAGATAAAACTCATCCTTGGGCATGGGATAGGAAGTTTGGGAACCGTCATTCTCTAAAACCACAAGCTCAGACGTTTTGGCGGATACGGACTTGGCCGTCCGTTTGGCTGAACTGAATTCCTCTATCATCTGCTTGGTTTTTTCACCGGAGGGGGAAGCCGGAGCAGCAGCCGGATCACTCTTACCTGAGCATGCCGCCGCAAATACGAGAACGAACAAGATTAAACTTTTTTTCAAAAGGGACCACCTTTCCAGAGGCTGTCTTCGCCCCCTTATACCTATTATTCGGGTTTACATTCTCATGTTTATATTACTTGGGTTTCCCTGCGGCATCAAGCTTCAATCCGGTCCATCGGGAAGGCAAATTCATAGCCGTTATCCACTGCCCACGCGAACAACCGGTCCAGCTTTGTTTCCATATCCGCATTCCAGCACTGCTCATGGGTGAACAACACCAGCGCCTTCAGCTTTCCGGCATAAGCCGGGTCTCCAGCCCAAGCTGACAGGTCTGCAGCCGGATCGGACCAGTTTTCCAGCCGCGGCATGGTTTTGAGAAAATATAACGCTTCCTTCTCATCGTAATAAGCGCCTTCTTCCTTCAACGCTTCACGTTGGGCCTCATCCAGATACATATCCACTTTCCTGCTGTCGTCACTGGTCAGAAAACCCTTGGCGCCGGGTGAGCTGTCTCTCCATATCCTGGCGTTAGCCGCATTGCCGGAGAAATAGTGGGTTCTTCCCATGGTGTCGATATTCTTATCTGTTGCAAAAGTCCGGAAAGCCTCCATGGTGTTCCGGTAATGGGAGCGGGCTACCTCCTCCGGGCGTTCATTATAATTGTCCTGGCGGGTGTTGGCATGGAAGGCCAGCCGCAGCCAGTGGGCATGAGCGGCAAACTCCTCCTTAAACCGGGACGTCATCTGCCCCAGGTTCCACGTAGCCAGCTCATCGGAATAGAAGCAATTGAAGGTGACCACTGCCCCGTACCGGTCATGGAATGCTTTCAGGCACGCCAGCCGCGGATGGTCAAAAATGGAGGAATACGCTTCTGCTTGGCTGTTGATTTCCCGCAGCCACAGGTACACATCGTCGATGGAAAAATGAACATATGGATTGTCTTTGCTGGTCAAAAGCTCTCAGATCCTTTCAGATCCTTCACAAAATAGTCGTCATCCATCATAAGTTTCTTGTTCAGCGGCTGATATCCTTTTTTGAGCAAGGAATTTATTAGGTACAACGCAATTCAGTAGAGTCACAGCGGTTATACTCCTGGAAACGGTCGATGCCTGCAAGAATCCTTTCCGTTACATCTGCGCCGTCCACATCATCCTGCAGCCAGATCCGGTTGACTACAAGCATGTTCCGTTTCGAATCGGTCTCCATCTCCAGACGTCCCGCCAGCTCACTGCCGCACAGGACCGGCAGCACATAATAGCCATACTTCCGCTGGGCAGCGGGAGTGTAAACCTCCCATTTGTATTCGAAGCCGAACAGGTCAGCAATAAGCTTCCGGTCCCACAGCAGGTTATCCAAGGGCGCAAGAATTCTGGCGCAGCCGGTTGTTTCGGAGGGTTGGGCAGCTGCGGCTTGCAGAAGATCAAGGTTTTCCACAGCCATGTACACGGGTTGTTTGATCCCGTCCACGCCTATTTCCACAATGGCCCCCTCCTCCAGCAAAGTTTGGAAGGCCTGGTTTCGTTCCTTGCTTTTGAGACCGTTAATCCCAAGCCAAGCGTCACTGGGTTTGTTCCACAACAGACCAACAGCGTTTATCCTGCGCAGCACGCCCCACTTGAAATATTCCGCATCTGTCCGGTAAGGAGGCGCCATATTGAAGTATTCCGCCGGAATACACTTCTCGGCCAAAGCATAATACCGGCGGGTGCCCTTCTTATGATGGACTACAGCCAACCCGGCATAACACATGGCCTCCAGCGCAGCCTTGGCCAGCCGTTGGGGACCGTAGTGCCAGTCCACCTTCACATCATGGGCAAAATCCGACGAACAAGCGGATTCATGCTGCTGCAGGTACTCCGTAATCTCGTCTATGACCGCCTGGTGCTCTTGGCACCATACCAGGAAACGCCTGCGGAACCGCTCAAAGCAGGACCAATCCGCCACTGTGCTGATGGACATATTTTTGTCCCATACGTCGAACAGGACTCTGTCCTGATACAGCAGCGGCTCGATATCCCCCTTCCGGTAAGAGCGGCATCTGGCCTGGAGCACCAGATCGGGATTCCTGCCTACCACATCCAGCGGGTCATACTGGATACATCCGGTTTTGCGGATATAGCTTACGATATCCTCTCCACCCTGGAGAGCCGAGTCGTCACTCAGGTGATGGTAATGCACCAGATACCTGCGTATCTGTTCCTTGTCATAGCGTTGGGTTGAGATGGGAATCGCCCGCCTTTTTGAAGGGATTATCATGACCAGCATCTGCATATCTTTACCATCATTATACCAATGAAATACGACAATAGGTTGTCGCCCATTTAGACAATTATATATAATGATTCTAATTGCAGTGAAGGGAGGGCTTTTATGGCATTGCCTATTCTGACTGAAGATATGGCCAATCGTATCCTTCAATCCGAAACGGATTTTTTCACCTCGAGAATCCGTTCTATTGGCGAAAGAGACGGCAATCCGGAAGGGGTGGAAATCAGGACCTTCGGGCAAACGGCGGTTTTTTATATCAAAACCATGCCTTGGGGGCTATTCAACTCGGTTAAGGGGTTTTCCCCCGATGACTCCGGCAGTCTGAACGAGATTATTGCCTTCTACCGGGAGCGCAACCGGTCCTTTCAACTGGACATCAATCCGCCCGGGACGGATCCTGGATTTCTGAAGCTAGTGGCCGGACACGGATTGTACCAAACCGGCTTTCACTCTGTTCTCTATGGTTTGCCCAGCTCTGCGTCTCCTAAACTCCCCTCTCCAGTTACAATAATAGAGCTGGAGCACGAGGCGGAATTTGGGCTCTATGCAGGTGTGCATTGTGTCGCATCCGGTATGGATATCGCCCACAAGCATCACTTTGCCAATAACAACATCGGCCTGCTGAACCGCCCCGGCTGGAAGCTCTATCTGGCTTTATGGGATGGGGTGCCTGCTGCTGTCGCCATGATGCATACCGGCAATAACATCGCTTCCTTCACCTTGGCCGCAACCGCCCCCGATTACAGACGGAAGGGCTTGCATACGGCCTTATTGCAATGGCGGCTGCACGAAGCATACAAGGCCGGCTGTGAGCTTGTGACGGCGCAGGCCAGCTTCGGAAGCTCCAGCCAGCATAATATGGAGCGGGCCGGCATGCAATTGGCTTGGACCCGAGCCGTTTGGGCGCCTCTATGAGCGTTAGCCCAGCAACAGAAAAGCCCCCCTCTACCCCCGAAAAACGCGGGCAGGGGAGGAGCTTTGGACGCTACCGAATCTCACAGCGCTTATTTCCCATAAAAACAGCCGAATCCCATTATAACGAATGTGACACACGTTATTCGTAACGAACAGGCCCAATAGAGCGCATTCCAAAACAAATAAGCTTCGTCAAATTCGTTAGAATCCAAACACCCGCCAAATCTGCAAAATAGCGTGGCTGAGATTCGTTAGGGCGGCCGCTCTTCAAACTCCGAGGGAGGCAGATTGTGGCGAATATCCAGCCAACCGCCCCATCACCCAAACTGGTGCATCACCAAAGCCACGGCAATACCGATCAACGCCCCAACGAACACCTGGTAGGAGGTATGGCCGACGAATTCCTTGAGGATCACCTGCGGGGACGGCTGGCTCCCGTGGCTGTGAAGAAGCTTGCTCAGCTGGTTCAATATTTTGGCATGCTCCCCCGCCTCCCGTCTGACTCCCCGGGCATCATGCATCACAATAATGGCCAGGACGGTGCTGATGGCGAAGGCGAAGGAATCAAAGCCATATTGGATTCCCGCCGCTGTGGCTAGGGCGGTCACCGAAGCGGAGTGTGAGCTGGGCATTCCGCCTGCGCCCACCAGACGCTCCGCGCTGAACCGTTTATGAATGATTAAATGAATAACCGTCTTCAAAACCTGGGCGACTAACCACCCTGCAAATACATGGAGCAAAACAAAATTATTCAGTACATCTTGAATCATGTCCGTTCCGTCACCTTCTTCTCTATCAGGCTGTTTGGCTTATACTCTCTATCATAACGAATTGACCGAAGCCCCTGCAAATGTTCCCGATAAAGCAAAATCACCGCCCCCTCCGAAGAAGGAGCGGCCGGTGATTCATAAAAACATTGTTCGGAAGCCCTTACCCTTTCACCCCGCCTACCATCATCCCCTTCACAAAATACTTCTGCAGGAAGGGATACACCATGATGATGGGCACCGAAGCGACGATGGTCATGGTGGCCCGGACGGACAAGGGCGTGATCCGGTTCTGCTGGGCCCCGCTGGCACCCGAGATCATCCCTTCGATGCTGGATTGTCCCGAGGTGGTGTTGGAGTTCTGCAGAATTTTCTGCAGCTCGTACTGCAATGTGCTCAGGTTGATGTGGGAGGAATTGTACAGGAACACATCAAACCAGGAGTTCCACTGGAATACCCCGGAGAACAAGGCCACGGTAGCCAATACAGGAGTAGTAAGCGGAAGTACGATTCTGGTAAAAGTAACAAAATCTCCTGCACCGTCAATTCTTCCCGCCTCCAGAATGCTGTCCGGCAGATTCTCAATAAAAGAGCGGATGATGATCAGATTGAATACGCCGATAAGCCCCGGCCAGATATACACCTGGAAGCTGCCGATCATCCCCAAATCCCGGATCAGCAGATAGGTAGGAATGAGTCCGCCGTTAAAATACATGGTCAGGATGAAGGCCAGGGTGATGAATTTGCGGAGCACATAATCCTGCCGGGTGATAGTGTACGCCACCATGGCAGAGCAGAATACCGTCAGAACCGTACCAATGACCGTCCGCAGCACGGAGATGTAAGCCGAATGGAAAATTGTCGCTTCCTTAAACACATACTCATAGTTATCCAGTGTCCACATCCGGGGCCAGAGATAGATGCCGCCCTTCAGCGAATCCTGGGCATTGTTCAAGGAAACCGCCAGCACATTGGCAAACGGGTACAACGTAATGATCATCAGGCAGACCAGGAAAATCGTATTGCAGATATCGAAGGTCCTGTCGCTGATGGAGGCTTTAATTTTATACCGCCGTTTAGGCTTCCCGGCTTCAGCCGCTTTGGCTTTCATGCGTATCTCCCCCCTCTTAGAATAGTCTGGATTCACCCATACGCTTGGCGATGGTATTCGCCGAGAACAGGAGGATGAAGCTGACGACGGTTTTGAACATCCCTGCCGCTATGGAGAGGGAGAAGTTGCTCTGCGCAATGCCGTACCGCAGGACGAATATGTCAATGTTCTCGGAATAATCCACATTCATGCCGTTGCCCAGGAGGTATTGTGGTTCGAATCCCGATTCCAGCAGATAGCCGATATTCATGATTAACAATACGATCACAACGGATTTAATGCCGGGAAGGGTAATGTAGAACATTTTTTGCAGCCGGCTGGCGCCGTCCATCTCCGCCGATTCATACTGGGACGGGTCGATGGTGGTCATGGCCGCCAGATACACAATGGTGTTCCAGCCGATATCCTTCCAAACGGAGCTTGCTCCGAAAATTCCCCAGAAATATTCCGGGACACCCAAAAACAGAATTTCGTTTCCCTTCTCAATGGCGCCGGACCAGACCAGCATTTGATTGATAATCCCGTCAGGGGACAGTGTGGATTGGATAATGCTCGCGGCCACCACCCAGGAGATAAAGTGGGGCAGATAGCTGACGGTTTGCACCACCCGCTTAAAGGCCACATTCTTCACTTCATTCAGCAGCAAAGCCAGCGTGATCGCCGTAGTAAAGCCCAAAACCAGATTGATGGAGCTCATCGCCAAGGTGTTGCGCAGCACCCGCAAAAACCGTTCATCGCCGAACAAAAACTTGAAATGGTCGAAGCCTACCCAGGTTTGGTCCCAAAAGCCCAATGCCGGCTTATAGTTCTGGAAGGCAATGGTCCAGCCCCACAAGGGCACATACTTGAAGATAATCAGCCAGATGACAAAAGGTACGGACATACATACCAGCACACGCTGCTGCACCAGCTTCGCAACAAACAGCTTGATTCCCTTGGGCTTATCCCTTAAAGCCAGCGGGGCGCTTTCGATTACAGTGGTTTTCTCCATATCCGGATCTCTCTCCTTCCGGTGCCGCATCATCGGGTAATGGCGCCGGGAGGGCCGGCCAAGTCCTGTGAAGTCCGGCCCTTCCGTATGCGCTTATTTGCCGCCCTTGGCAATGTCAATCAGCTTTTTGACTTCTGTGGTCGTCCATTTTTCATACCCTGCCGTATCCAGCTTGCCGAATTCCTTGGTAAATTCATCCCAGACGGAATCGAACTTGTCTGGCGTAGAAAGCACCAGCTTGGGGAAATACTTCTTCGTAATTTCGTCCTTCTTGGTTTCCCAGATCAGCTCAGGCGAGTTTTGGCCCTTAGTGAAGCCCCAGGCCGGGAACCACGGACGGTCAACAGGTGAAGCGAACAGATCGGAATAGGTTTTAATCTTGTATTTGCCGAGGATTTCCTTGTCCTTGGCCGTCAGATCCATTTCGAATACCTCAGGCTGGTTGCCGGGCGCTCTGGCATTGCCGTTGGCCAGTGTGGAGGTGGAGTTGTACATGGGCCAGTTCCAATTGTAATACTTAAAGCCGAACTTCTCGTTGAAGGCTTCGGTAATTTTGGTGATTTGCTCCGGAGTCCGGTAGTACCGTCCCTTGTCATTCACCTCATAGGTCTCGCCCTTGATGCCCCAGCCCAGCATGGTCTGGTTCTCTTCTGTCAGCATGTTGTCGAAGTATTGGATAATCCGGACCGGGTCCTTGGCCTTGGTGGTAATCCCGATACCGCGGTTGGTTGCTAATCCGGGTGGGTCAATATAAGCATCCTTGATATTCTCGCTCATGGTCACCGGCAGCTTGAAGTACCGGTAGCCGTCCTGGGTGGGGTCCTGTCTGGCTGCATCCTTCAGGACATTGGTGGCATTGGCGATCTGCCAGCCGTAATCGAAGAAGCCCAGCACCTTATGAGACGTCAGTTTGGCAATATACTGGTCATAGTTGTCCACGAAGGAGGCTTTATCGAACAGCCCTTCCGCATTCAGCTGGTTCAGGGTCTTCAACCAGGTTTTGGTGGCATCGTTGGCCGCATAGGTTTTGGCCTCGAAGGTTTTCAAGTCAACGGTCACATTGCCGTCATTGGGATATCCCATCAAATGCATGGGCGGGTTGGAGGTCACGAAGAATCTCCAGTCATGGGTCAGGGAAACCATGCCTGTCAGGTCCTCGCTTTTGTGCTTCTCCCGGTAATCCTTAATGAGCTTGATATATTGGTCGAGGGTTTTGATGGTGGGGTAACCGGCTTCCTCCAGCACCCGGCGCTGCACCCAGAAGGCGCCATGGCCGCCGTCCGGCTCAGGGATAAACTTGCCTACCTGCACGGCAATGGGAAGATAATAGATTTTGCCGTCCTTGGCTTTCATCCGGTTGAAGAAATCGCCATAGACCCGCTTGATATTGGGTCCGTACTTCTCGATGAGGTCGTCCAGCGGAATAAAAGCGCCGGCGTTCATCACCTCCTCAATGGCTGCATCCGGGATCAGCACCTCCGGGTAGTCGCCAGAGGCAATCATGGTGCCAATTTTGGTCTTCAAATCCCCTACCAGAAACTCCAGCTTAAAGTTTACACCGGTTTGATCCTCAAGAATTTTACCCAGCGTCGTCTGGTTGGTATTCACATCCTTGGAGCCGGCTACGCCGTTAAAGATGGTGAACGTCACCTTGTCCTTGGCGGTGGTTCCCTGAGTGGCTGCGGCGGTACTGGTGGCCGCCTTATCAGGCTCGTTGCTTTTCGAGCAGGCTGTTGCCAGAGAGGTCAGCATCACAGCTGTTAGACCAAGGAGCAGCGTTTTCCTCATGTTTCCCTTTCCCCTTTCCATTCCTCTATTTGCAAGCACTTGCAAGCACCTTCAGTATAAAATTCAAAGGGGAATTTGATTACCCACCAAACTATAGCGTCTACTTAGAAAACTAAATATCCTGTTCCATAACGGGAATCCGCAGCCGGATCATGGTGCCTTCCCCAGGGCGGCTGTTAACCAGGAATTCAAACCGGTCCCCGTAAATCATCTGCGCCCGGTACAGCACATTCTGCACCCCGATCCGGTCCCCCATAATCTCGTCCATATTCAGGTAGCTGTAGAGCCGGTCCACCTTTTCCTTCTCCATACCAAGCCCGTTATCTTGCACCGAAAAGACCAGATCCTCCTCCTCGGTCAGGATCCGGATATGGATGGCACCGCCGTTCTTCAGCGGTTCGATGCCGTGAATGCTGGCGTTCTCCACAAAAGGCAGGAACAGCATCTTGGGGACCGTGCAGGCATAGGTTTCAGGGGATACGTCTATGTTGTACTCCAGCTTGCTGCCGAACCGGTATTTCTGGATTTCCAGGAAGCAGTGGATAAACTCCAGCTCCTCCTTCACCGTCACCCGGTCCTTGTTCCAGGTTAGGGAGCTGCGGAATATTTTGCCCATGTTGTGGATAATCTTGGCCGTTTCCGTCTCCTGCTTCAGAATGCTCCGCATGCGGATGGTTTCCAGGGCGTTGAAGAGGAAATGGGGGTTGATCTGGCTTTGCAGAGCATTCAGTTGGGCTTTCCTCCGCTCCAGCTCCAGGCTTTTCTTCTGGATATCCGCTTTGTACACATCGTTGATCAGGGTTTTGATCTGGTTGATCATCCGGTTGAATTCCACAGTCAGCTGGCCGATTTCGTCTCTGGCCTCCACATTGCGGACCATCTCGAAGTTCTGGTTTTTGACCTTCTTCATATGCTTCAGAATTTGAATAATCCGGGTGTTCATGGAGCGGGTAATGAGAAGAATGACAAGAGTGGGCAGGACCATCATGACACAGGCAGACCAGAGGATGAATGCCCGGGATTTCTCCACCTCTCTGACAATCTCATTCTCATCGATGGCACCGGCTACGGACCACCCCTCCAGATAGCTGATGCCCGAATAACCCGTCTGGAACACGATCATATGCTCCGGCCGCTGAAGGGTGTCGAACTTCACTTTTTTGCCGCTCTGCCAGTCCACCTCCGGGTCTGTGGTGAACTCCACCTCCCCTTCCCCGTTCAGCAGATACATGCTGCCCTGCACGTTCAGGTTGGAGAAACCCTCGCTTAAATCAATGGTTTTAAAATCAATTTTGACCACCTTCTCCCGGGACATCCGCTCGGCATAATAATCCATCCTCCGGACCAAGGAGAAGGAGTCAAAGGAGCCGTCCGCCGTCTCCGTCCGCACGAAGATGGGCAGGGAGCGGGGGTTGGCGGTGGCGGTTTGGTACCATTCCTTCTCTCTTACCTTGCTGTCCAAATAACCCACATTGCCGGAATGAAGCAGCGTGGCGTTGTCCGCGTATACAGTAATATTCTGGAGGGACAGCGCGATGGGGGTGTAATTGTTCAGCATCCGCCGCAGATAGGAATCGTACGCCTCCACATAATCCTCCGTCCGGAGGAAATCCCGGTCCAGAATTTCATTGGTAGTGTAATCGGTATAGAAAAAAGCGGACAGCCCCACGGCATCATCCACCTGGGAGCGGAAATCGTTTTTGATCTGTTCAATGGCCAAACGGATATCCTTTACCTTTTGGTTCCTGACATTATTGGAGATAACGGTATAGAATATGGCATTGGTTAAAATCGTGGGGAGAAACACACACAGGGTATATACGAGAAGCATTTTGTTCCGCAGCCGGATATTGTTCAGTAACCGGTTCATCCCTGACCCTCCTAACGCTCCATGATGCGGTTGCGGTATTCCGTCGGCGTCATCCGCTCCATTTTCTCAAATTGGGTGACGAAATAGTCCGCATTGTTGAAGCCTACCTGCTCGGCGATTTCATACACCCGCTTATCCGTTTGGCGGAGCAGCTTTTTGGCTTCGCTGATCCGCAGCTGCTGCACATGGTCGTTGAAATAAACGCCGTAGGTCTTTTTGAACAGCTGGCCCAAATACACCGGGTTCATAAAAAATTTGGCCGCGATGCTCTTCAGATTCACATTCTTCTGAAAGTTGGCATCCACAAACTGTTTAATTTTATGGATGTTCCCCTTGGTGAAGGTTTTGCGCAGCCTGGCAATGGCTTCCGAGGATTCGGAGGCAAAGTGAAGCAGCAGCTTCTCCAGCTCCTCCAGGGTTATGCTGTAGTCATGCCAGCCGATCATCGGCTCCAGACTTTTCAGAAGCTTCTCGTCTCCGTCCATGCTGCGGATGGATTTCACGATGCCGGCGACAAACCGGTCCACCGCTGTTTTCATCGCCTCGGGTGAAACATGCTTCTCTACCAGCGACTGGAGAAACCGCCGGATGCAGAAGGCCAGATCATGCCCCTCCCCCTCTTCCACCGCCTGGATCAGCTCCCGGGTGCATTCATCCTCCAGATGGATATAGTTCAGAACGGCACCCTCCACGTCCCCGTAAGCTATGACCCGCTCTCTATGCTTGATGAATTTGTACTGCATGGCCTGCTTGGCGCTGGTATAGGCCTCCCTCAGGCTGTGAAGCTCCTTAACCGGCTTGCCCGCGTAGAGCCGCAGCTCCAACGGATACAGGCTGGCCAGCCGGTTGTCCAGCTCCCGGGCGAATTCCCTCGGGCTGCTGAAGCCTTCCGCGTAATAGATATCCGGGGCGATAAAGCCGTAGGCCCGGTGATGGGCATACACGAATATATGCTCCAGATTCCGGTGAAGCAAATATTGAAGCGCTTTCTTTATTTCCTCCGAAAGCTGCTCCTTCGTGGGAACGGCTGTCTCATTCCAGGGGCATGCGTTGTTGATTTCCACTAATATATACGAAAACTCCCGGACCCCCGCATCTCTCCAGTAGCCGCTCCAGGCTTCGATGGCCGTCCCGCTTAAATCCCCGCGGATCAGCGCTTCGATCAGCTTTTCCCCCGCATCCCCGGCTTTCCCCGCCTGCGCCTGAGTCTGCCGGGCCAGCTTCTCCCGGAGCCTGGCAAGGGTGTTGACGATGTCGTCCTGGTCCACCGGCTTGAGCACGTAATCCAATACACCGTACCGGACGGCCTGCTGGGCATATCTGAAATCATTGTATCCGCTGATAATGATGAAATTGGTGTCCAAGCCCTCCCCGGCAACTGTCTGGATCAATCCGATGCCGTCCAGCACGGGCATGCGGATGTCGGTGATCACCAGCTGCGGCTTCTTCT
>JAEWMH010000027.1 GCA_023393235.1 Bacillota bacterium
AGCCGTTCAGGGATTCGTCCTCTCCACCCGGTCCATCGTCTTTCTTGTCATCATCTTTCTTCTCCAGCAGAGATTTGCTGAAGCCGTTATAGAAATCCAGCGTCCATTCACCTTTATGAAAAACAAATCCGCTGTTGGCTACAGAGAGTGTGCCGTCACCCTTAACGGACAAGGTACGGAGGAAGGGAGATTGAGCCGCTCCCCGAATCAGACTGATATCCATCACATCCAGCTGTCCCTTGGCAAACACCATATCCTTACCGCGGTAAGCAACAGCTTTATTGATAATGGCAGGTTCGCTGGTGGTATCCACCACATATTGGAGATCCTTGCCGCTGCCGATCCGGTTGATCATCCCCCGGATTTCTACAAGGACCTCATCCTCGCCCTTTTTCCGATCGTCCAAATGATCCTTGAGATCCTCCAGCTCCTTCTCGCTTTCGAAGGCCTGCAAGCGGTAGGTAGGCGTTTTTTGCCGCTCTTTTTGGAATTCCCCGCCAAAATCGGGATCCACAAGCTGGCCAACCCGGGCCATTTTGTCCAAGGCAGTCGTCAGGGTGACCTTCATGTCCTGGATCTGATCTCTCGATGGAGTATCCTCACCCGGGAAAGCCTCCATATAATCAGGTATTACATTTGTTGCATAATCCGCATTCAGCTCCACCGTGTTTTTAATCACAGCCAGGATATTGGCCTTCTTGACCCGGGCGGCTTCGTTCTCCGTGACTACAAAGCGCTGCGCCGTCGTCAGGTCATACAAACCGCCAGTATCTGCCGTATCCTTATAATCCACTTCCACCTGGTATTCGCCTAATGGCAAAGCAGGACCCAAGTCCGCCTTCAGCACCTTGCCGGTGGCATCCACAAGATCACCGGTACGGTAAGTAATCCGCATATCGCCCATTTGTCCGTCATTGGCAGGCTGCATAATAACGGATTGCTTCACCGGTACCTTATAGCGGTTGCCGGTTGCGGTTTCCTTCAGATACAGGTCAAAATTGGGTTCGGAGGCGGCACTGCCCGGATTATAAGCCTCCACATTCGATAAATTCAGCGTGATGTATTTGACATCCGATGCAAAGGCCTCTTCCGGAGTCATCGCATACACAAAGGTTTGTGCAGCAACTCCTACCGGAGGAAGGAAAATGAAGTTGGCCTTGCTGCATTCATATTGTGCTTTAATGGCCTCATTCTCTTCTTCCTTCATCTTTGTTGTCATTTCGGGACTGGTTACAGTAATCATATATTCAGGCGTAGTCGGCCATGGGCGGCCTTTGGCCTGTACCAGGAAGGTGACCGTCTCTGTGTCGCCTTGTGTATATGGCGGTTGTTCCCCCTTGGCAGCCTGCTCAGGGGTTGCCGGTTTGTGGAGTTTCACCGTTGTTGAATTGCCCGGGAGAGTTTTTACCTTTCCATTCGCATCTCTTGAAATTTTGCCGTTGGAGTCCATCTCCACAAACTTAAGCGCGTTATCCAATTGCATGCTAACAGTCATTTCGGAATGGGTCATGTTAAACATATTTTCGATTTCGGCCGTAATCTGGAATACGCCCTCATCCACATACCCGCTGCCGTCCTCCAAGGCTGCCAATTGATTCACCGGATCAATATAACGGATGGAGAACGCCTTGTCCGGAGAGATGATTTCACCCAAACCATAAACTGTTTCAAAGGTGCGGACCGATCCCGCCGAAATTGGTTTCGGATCCAATACAAGGCCACAGCTGAATCCGCTGAGCCAAAGTCATTGGTATCGGTGGTGAAGTCCAAGCTTTCATTAACTTCGTAATCCCATTTGGTGTTGGCCATTCTCGCCCAATGCCCAACGACCATTTCATCCACAATATTGATGTCATTCTCGGAAAAGTTATTGAAGCCATAAGCCGTCACATTAGTAGCCAACGGATTGGTGCTGTCATACTTGTCCTTCATGACCCAATATGCGGGAAGAGTTCGAAGCGTTCTATTCAGACCCTCCAAATTAGGATCCAGCTTCTTATCATCCACAAGCCTCCGCTCTACTTGAAGGGGGTGATCAGAAGCTGCCCCTACTTGAAAAGCCGGGCCGTCATTACTGCCCACCATGGTATCCAGCAGGATTCGCGAGCCTACCTGTACGTCCGCCTGGGTAGGATTATTGACGATGTAGCCTACGTTCACATTGCCGGCATTCATGATGTCGGATGTATTGGTGTAGAGCTTTAGAACCTGTGTGATTTGAACGCCCTTGATGCTCCAGGTTGTCTCAATCTGTTTAGTGCCGTCGGAATTCTCCACGATCCGCGGGGGAGAGATTTCCGAGAAAAAATCGGCTCCGAATTTATAAGGATTCCCGAAGATATAGTCCGTTCCGTCAATCCGGAAGGTGGTAAAGGAGGTCTCCGGATCATCCCCCTGAAACATCATGTTGACGTTCTGGTCATTCTTGCGGACAGGTTGTCCGTCCACGGTACGGATGGCAAACCGGCCCGTATGATTATTGACCGTTACCTTCACGAGGCTGTTGCTGATCACCGTTACGTCTTCTTTGCCCATTTCATTCGCAAAGGCCGAGACGGGAAGCCCCAAGGCCAGAATGACAGCCAATAGAATTGCGATTGTCTGTTTAAATCCTCTCATCCGCTGTTGACTCCTTCATTCTAGAGATTAGCCGGCCATACTGCCGATTGTGATCAAAAGAAAGCCCCCGGAACAGGCTTTTGCCCATTCCGGGATTCCCCATCATCTGGCCCAGCGTAGACCGATGAAATGTTGAAGAAGGCCCTCAAATCGGCTTCGCCAATTTCGAGGCTTCCATAACACATCCAGCCTTTGGCCGGGACCATGTTATTTCAGGGTAGCGGCTTAATCCTTGTTGCCTACAAAGAAGGAAGCAAACTCCCTTTCTCTCTCCTGCGTTCTGACGATAATGGTATACCAGCCTGTTTTAGGGAAGGTAACCTGGAATTGCTGTGCCGTCAGTGCTTCATAGGATATTTCCTCGGCAATATATTTCATTTGCCCTTCCCGGTACAGTCCGGAATGATAGAGAATGCTGAAGGTTGCCCGTTCATTGGTTGCCTTCGTTCCCTCCACCATCATTTCGTCGTACCCTTGAACACGGAAGGTGATGGTATTGGTATCGAACATTACGGCCTCTTCCAGGCTGGAGGAAATCACTTCTCCATTACCGGTAATCATCAGTCCGGAATCCGGCAGCACAACCACGGATTGAGTGAAGGTTGCACTGTTGCCCGCTTCATCCGTTACGGTGTACGTCACCGATTTTTTGCCCGTTGTATCCAGGTCCAGGTCGCTGATGGTAACCGTCAGATGCTCCGCCGCAGACAGATTGTCGGAAACGGTATAGCCTCCCAGATCCGTATAAGGGTTGAATCCTTCCTGGTTCCGGATGACGGAGATAACAGGGCGGTTAAGCGTAAGCTCCGGAGCGGTGTTATCCAGTCCGGTGACTTCAATTTGCGAAATGATCCTTTGCCCCAAAAGATCGGAAATGGCGATTTTGGTGCGGCCATTTGCGCTGTAGACGGCAGAATGGCTATAACGGCCATCCGCTCCGCTGATCTGGTTGAGGTAGTTTCCATTCTTGTCAATAGAAGGTCCCGTACCCAAGAACATTTTGTTGGGGGCACTAACCTGTCCGCTCAATGTCACCTTCACCTTGCCCTTGGCATAGGTTTTGCCGTCAATGGTGACGGTTTTTTCCGGAGGCAGCGGCTGACCATTTTCATCCACATATTCGTATACGATTTCCGGTGCTTCCAGGGCCGGGGCAATGTAGGAGATCTCCTTTGCCACAACGGCGGTATTGCCGTTTTGATCCCGTACGGTAAATTCCGCTTTGCCGTTCTCCCGCATCATTACCGGATTTTGGCCTTGAATCACCGTGATATCCTTGGTGCTATTGGCAGCCTTCACCACACTCAGCACAACGCCTTCAGCCAAAATCACGTTGCCCTGGCTATCCTTGATGGTCTTAAAGGTTTTGGAGCCGTTGTCTCCATACTTATCTGTGACCACAATTTCAACGGAGGGAGGCGTTTTGTCGATATTGCCCACTGTTGCCGTTGCCGTATTTTTGTTGCCTGCCTCATCCTCGAATTCAAAGGTAAAGCTGTCATTTTCCTTGAAGCTATGGCGTCTCGCGCCATCATTATTCAACACCCGCACCGGCTCCGAGGTTTGCAATTCAGCTATTACATTCGAAGAAGTAGGGCCGGTAATGTTGTAAACGATCACTCCTTCAGGAGCTGTGTCATCAATATTATTGACGACGGCCAACAGCCTGGCTTTCCGGTCGGGAGCAGTAAGATCTGTCAGGTCAAAGGTGTAAATGCCGTTTTGCGGAATGCTGTACGTATTGCCCTTGACATGAACCGGAGCTGCCAGATTGTCGGTAGCGGAAGGCTTCACCTTGACTCCTGCCGGAACCGAGATGGTGAGTGACACGGCGCCGCTTCCAACGGGCTTCATGGTGCTGTAGGAAGCAATACCGTAAAGAAGATTGGCAGCAGGATTGAAGCCTTTGGTATCCACGTCCGCCGGGCTGCTTTCCCCGCCGCCGGGAGAACGGAACTTCACCTTCAGCTGAAGCTGAGCAGGTGTCGTTGCATCAACCGGAGTGCGGACAAAGTTGGTATATGGCATCCAGTTGGTCCAATTAATCCCGTTATCCTTGGAGATGGCATATTCGAAGCCGTGCTTGGTGGTATTCTGCAGCTCCAGCTGGAGGACCGCCTTGTATCCATCTGTTTCGTTGCCCTCGAAGGCGATCAGGTCGGATTGAAGCACCTGCACCGGACTATTATCCTCCCGCGACAACCGGAAGGTGCCTGTGTGGGTAATGGCTCCATTTCCCGCTCCATCGATTGCATTGACGTACAAGATGAAGTTAGCTGTTTCACCTGCAGCAAGTACGGAATTGTCCAAGGTTACCTTCCCATCCTTGGGAAGCGTCTGCCAGACCGGGGATGCCTCATCGGGAGCAGGGACATCCTCCCGAACCCATTGATAGCTAACCTTCATGTCATCGGGCCGTTGGAGCTCTGTTGCCGTTACGGTAACCGCATGGCTTGGTTTGGCATAGTTCACACCGTTGATGCTGAAGGTAACAGCAGGCGCCGTATTGTCAAACAGGTACAGCTGATTGAAATAATAGCTTTGCCCCCCTGCTTCCTGGACACGGATATGCAGATATTGCTTACCGTTCAGCGTGGGATCGGCGGGAACCCAAACGGTAGTAGGCTGATCATAAACTGCCGAGGTAACCGTGTTAGCCGTATAAACGGAGCTTGTTACCGAGGGCGCCGCTGCGTTTTCCGTAACCGGAGCATTTGTTACAGGGACGTTGCCATAAACGGCCGCGAGAACCGTCGGTGTAAATTGACTGTCCGCCGGACGCACCGGGGAGCTGCTGTAGGCATACGCGACAGCTTCCGGCTGCATTTTTTTAATCGTGAGCTCCACGTTCTGGCTCTTCATATAAGTCGTAGAGGTGGGAGAGAAGGAAACCTCTATATTGTCGGACGAGTTCACGGTTGCCGAAGCCGCCTTTTGAGCAGCCGCTATATTGCCCGCATGATCCGCCCCCTGCAGGTACAGGTCATAAGTGCCATCCTCAAAAACATGGCCTTGTGTAGAGACAATGTAGTCCGCTGGAACGGTGTTCCATCCGATCGGACTTGGCGCTTCATTCTCCTTCACCCACTGGTACTGCACATTGGCGGCATCAATTCCGCTGTGATCATCCTTGGCGGTTACGAGTGCTTGAACCTCAGGCTTATCCCCGGCAATGACTTCTGCCGAAAGCTCAGGGGCTTGGTTGTCCAGCAGCAAAGTAGCTTTGTTATAAATCCAGTTGGAATCGTCCTCTTTAAAATCCGCCGGTGTCCAAATGGCGGGATTATCGTATTCCGCAACCTTTTTCAGAGCCTCACCCTTGGCGTAAAACTCCACGTCGGCTGCGGAAGCACCCGGATGACTGGCAAGATACTCATTCTTCCACGTGTTGTACATATCGGGATGATCAATCGCAAAGTCTTTATTCTTGCTGTACTGCATCAACTCCCGGGCTGTATCCCAGGTCATATCCGCTGTCCATGTATGCAGATACCAGGGACCGCTTGCGTCAGAGGCGAAGGCTTCCGACGGCGGAGACAACAGATTGGTTTTGTTGTTGGCCATCTTAAGCGGTTCTCCGGTGAATATGCCTTCAGGCTGCTGCCCGGTAAGAGAAAATCGCTTGATTGCGGCGTAGTGGTCAGTTTCCCAGTCCGCCAGGGGGTTATCGGGCTTATTACTCCAATAATAAAAGACCAGCCCCACTCCAGGGGAATCCTGCCCAATGGGTCCTGTCATATTCAAGGGCCGGTAAATCCCCCGGCTCGGCCGTACAAATCCGGGTTCATCCGGATCCAGAGGAGGAGCCGTCACCGAAGGGTCATTGGCGTCGATGGTGATTTTCCCCTTTTTCCCATACACCGCATCGGTTGCACCATCACGGTCATAGATATAGCTGAAGGAAGGATCTTGGTTATCAATGGACAGCTTGGCCCAGTCGATCTTGGTGTTCGCCACCTGTTGGGAAATATCGTCGGGATAGGGCTTCGCAGACTTGTTGGTATTGGCCGCATCCATGAGCAGATTGCCGGCATAATCCTGGATCACACCTTTGTCGGCGTAGCCTGGTGCCCGGCTTTCATGAGTGAGGGCAATCACCTTCAGCAGCGCCACGTCCACATCGGTATCGGTTACTTCAGCCTTGAACATCCAGACGTCCTCATTCATGCCGCTTACATACTTGGCTTTCATGCCATTATTGAAATAGAGGAATAGATCATCCGTATCTAAGCCATCTTTAATGATGACCTTCTCTGTAAGCTGCACCTTAAAATCAATCACATCTCCGCCGTTTAGGGTGCTGCCGGTGACGATCTCGGGCTGAATCCCGTTGGCCTCAAAGGCATATTTGGGCGGAACCGCGTCTATGATAACACGGTAGCCGTCTATTCCAGGGTATTCATCTTCGATGATATGGTTTGGATCGACCGTTTCATCAAACGGATTAATAAGCTTGCCCTTTAAGAAGGTTGCACCTTCACTTGAAGCCTTCTTTCCGAAATCTTTAGCATCTAGGTAGTTCCCGGCAGCATCGTGAAAATCCGCTTCCTGGATTTTTTCGAGCAGTGTTTTATTGTTCAGTCCGCCTGTGGAAGGGCGCTGTGTCAGCTCGCCACCGTTCTTGATCGGCAGATTGCCTGAATGGTGCAGGGGTGATGGAGAATAGGAGTATGCCAGCTTATCCGTAAACTGGTTCCAATCTGTAGAGGCCGGCAGCCTCATCCCCTGGTTCTGACCGGCACCTGGCATCCCCGTTCCAAACGGGTTAGTGAACAAATAGTGCAAATTCAAGTCTGCTGCACCAGCAGGTGAGGCGGCCTTGACCGGCTCAGAGAACGGATAGGTCAGATCCATCCGTTCTCCCTCCTTCAAGAATAATTCCCTTTCGCCAATGTCCGTATTGTCTCGCTCCGTGCCGGTGCTCGTGAATATGTAGTCTTTGATGGTGGGTGCTACTTTGTCCTGAAATTTAATAAAAATACCTTCTACTTTGACATCCTCGTCTTCAAGCCAAACATGTATTTTAATGTGGGAATCCGGCTTGATTGCGGCCGTCTTCTCTCGGTGACTTATCGTTCCGCCGCCGCTGTGGGCAGACATAACGTTTTCGTTATACACAAA
>JAEWMH010000050.1 GCA_023393235.1 Bacillota bacterium
CGTCGGCAGCGGGGAAAACAGCCAATTTCCCGCTGCCGTTCGAAGATGACTATGACTTGACGCATATGATGAACACAAATTTGAGCGCCTCGACGCAATCCCTGAAGCTGGAGCAGACGGTAACCGAAGGCACCTACCACACCTACCGGGTATACCTCTGGTTTATGGAGCCCTCTGCAGACCGAAACCGCTCTTTCCATATCAATGTGGAGGGCAGCCGGGCCGCGACCATGGCGGGCAGCGAGCTGCGGAACCATACAGTCAGGTACGGGCCGTATGACACCCTTGTCCAGGACGGCAAGCTGACCGTGGAGCTGCTGACCGTGAAGGGCGACCCGATGCTGCAGGGCATCGAGATCTACAAGGATTATTATTCCGCGGTCACACTGAAGGATCTGCGGGCGGGAGAGTCGACGGTGACCGGCTTCGTATACGAGCCGGGTGACTATACGGTGCTGCTGCCTTATGGTACGGTGGCGGCGCCTGAGGTGACGGCGGAGGCTTTTGATCCTTCCGCAGCGGTCACTGTAACCCAGGCGGTATATGCTCCCGGCACGGCGACGGTGTCCGTTGTGTCCGCGGATCAGGTGCAATCCGCTGAGTATCAGATTTCCTTCCGGTGGGAAGAGCCCGGCGGCAATGCAGATTTGCAGCGGCTTTTGGCAGGCGGTGCGATAGTGCCGGATTTTTCCCCGGAGGTAACGGTCTATAATATTGCGCTTCCCTTTGGTACCCCCGCCGCTCCACGGGTCACGGCTGTGCCGCTGGACCCGCGGTCACAGGTAGATATTGTGCAAGCCGATGGGCCGGAGGGTACAGCCGTCGTCACCGTCACAGCCCATGGCGGTGCAGTGAAGGTGTATGAGATCCGCTTCCGTCTGGAGGCTCCCCCTACTTCACCGCCCGATCCTGTCGACACTGGCACTCCGGATTATACCTATCCCGGCCCTGGCGTTGGTACCGGCAGTATCAGCCATGAGCTGGGAACGGTGGTTGTCTCCGGTGATACGACCGTCCTGACCGTATCCTCTGCCAAGCTCAGCAGTTTTGTCCGGACGGGGGAACAAGACATCGTCATTGATCTAAGCGCGATGGGGCAAACCTCTGCCAAGGCAGTAGAACTTCCGGCGAAGGACTTGTCCGAGCTGCAAAAAGCGAGCAAAACAGTGGTGATTCAGAGCGGAGACGTTCATCTTTTGCTGCCCCACGGCTCATTGAAGCTCGATGGAATCACGGACCCGATCCGGGTGATGATTGCCAACAGCGGGGAGGCCAAGGGAACGCAGGCCGGTCTGGCGGCCCTCAGTCCTATGATCAGCCTCTCCGTTACAGCGGGAGACCGGGATGTGAAGCTGGCTCAGCCGTTGGAGGCAACGGTCAAGCTTCGGGGAACCGGTGATTGGCGCAAGGCAGGCCTATACGTGTACAACCAAAGCAGTGGAAAGTGGGATTACGCAGGCGGTAAGGTCAACAAGGAGAAAACCGGGATTGCCTTCGAGATCACGGAATCGGCTCAGACATCCTATGCGGCTTTTGTTTACAACCGGAGCTTCGCCGATGTTCCCGCCACCCATTGGGCAACGGATATCATTCAGGTTATGGCGGCCAAACATATGCTGGACGGGGTAACGGAGACGGATTTCTCCCCGGAGGCAAGTGTAACACGGGCGGAATTTGCCGCTATGGCCGCACGGCTGCTGGGGTTGCCGGCCACGGTTTATACCGGCGGGTTTGCGGATGTGGCCCCGGGTGACTGGTACGCAAACATCATTGCCGCCTCCGTTCGGGAGGGCATTCTGGAGGGATCGGCGGAAGGCATTCGTCCGTTGGACCGCATTACCCGCCAGGAGATGGCCGTGATTGTCATGCGAGTATACGGGAAGACCGCCCAATCTGCCAACAGCAGCCAGGCAGGCGCCGTTTCATTTGCGGACAATGGGGAGATTGCCTCTTGGGCCAAGGAAGCGGTGGATCAAGCCCATCAGACCGGATTGATCAACGGCCAGCCCGGCAACCGGTTTGCGCCGCTGGATACGGCCACCCGGGCGGAAGCGGCCGCAGTGTTGTACCGGCTGTTGGATAAGCAGGAAGGACATTAAGAAACCTTTATTTTAAACCTCGAAAGAGCTGTCTCCAAAGCCCCTGCATAACGAAGTTGGCGGAAAAACGTAAAGTTTAACCGCCAACTTTTTTTGTGTCTGTTTGTTCTGAACGGCAGCCAGGCGAATGCCGCCGGCTGCCTTTCTTTTTTTGTGGCAAAGCCCATCTCCCTCCAATAACCGGATTTATAGCTGAAATATCGTGTTTACCCCATCCCTTAAGCCTGGCCCGCCCATGTTATATGCGGAATTTCATGTTCAGGTGTAAATCGGGTGGGAATGCAGCTTGCCGAGTATGGTTTATTTGGGGACAAATGCGCAAAATTCACACACCCCTCCCGCACAATTGTCGAACTTCAGCACTTCCCCCTTCCCGCTTCAATAAAGGACAATAAAGAAAAACGGCATGGCCGGACCATAGCCGGCCATCACCGACCAAAACGGGGGAGCATACATGGGAACGATCCGCATCGAAGGCCGCAGCATCCGCATCAACGGCAAGGAGGTTTTGCTGCGTTCCGGAGAAATCCATTATTTCCGGATTTACAAGAGCCGCTGGAAGGCCATGCTGGCGAAAGCCAAGGATAATCATCTGAATACCATCGCCACCTACATCCCCTGGGATTTTCATGAGCCCGAGGAGGGGAGGTTTGATTTTACCGGGGAAACCCTTCCCGAGCGGGATGTAGTGGCTTTCCTGAAACTAGCTTCATCCATGGGCCTGTACGTCATAGCCAAACCGGGACCCTTCATCAATGCCGAATATGTGGACGGGGGGCATCCCCGCTGGATGTACCGGCAATATCCCGCCACGGTCAGTGCCAAGCCGGACGGCAGTCCCGCCTTCTGGGTGGGGCAGGGCAACCATGTGCCGCAGCAGCTGGGCTCGCGCTTCCTGGAGCTGGCAGAACGCTGGTACGCCCAGGTGATTCCGCTGCTCAAGCAGTTTTCCATCGAAAACGGCGGTCCCATCATCCTCCACCAGCCGGATAACGAAATGAACCTGCTGTTCACCGGGCTTGACCCGGATGGCTCCTTGTATGACACGAATGTATTAGGTGACGGAGACACGCCAGGGCTGTTCCAGCATAGCCTGCTGGAGCGGTTCGGCAGCCTGGAGGAACTGAACCGGCGTTACGGTATTCAAGCTGCAAGTCTGGCCGCCATTCATCCCAAACAACAGGGGACGGACGCCCTGGGCAAAAAGCGGCTTTACCTGGACTGGATGCGGTTCCGCACGGAATATGTCTATCGGTACGCCGCCCAACTGGCCCGCTGGAGCCGCAAGTATGGCCTTCAGGTGCCCAATACCTACAATGAGCCTATCAACGGGTTTTTCCGCGGCCCGGGCAATCATGCTTCCTTTGCCGCGTACATGAAGGAACAGGGGGAGGAGATTCTCACCACCTGTCACTCCTATCTCAAGTACGGGTATCATATGGACGCCAACGGACTTCCCAAAATCGTCTTCCGGCTGGAGGCGCTGAAGATGCAGGCGCCGGACCGTCCCGCCATCGCCATCGAGGTGGGGGCGGGCTGGATGACCCTGGACCAGGTGCCCAACCATCTGAATTACCCGGTGCATCTTCGTACGCTGCTGGGGCATGGGATGGACGGGTATAATTACTTTATTTTTGCCTCCGGAGAAAAAGGCTTCAGCCGCACCTATGTGACGGATGCCTATGATCTATTCGCCGATCCGGTATCCGCCTCCGGTGAGGAAAACACCGTCTACCGGATGACGGGAGAGTTCAACCGGTTTGCCGCCCGGTGGGAGCGGGAACTGACCGGTACGGCCAAGGTCTATGACGCGGTGATCGGCCTGTCCCAGGAGCTCTACCTGCTGGCGCAGTATGCGGGCAGTGAGCTATCCGTGTTCGAGGACCACTCCTCCGGCGCCTCCACCCTGTCGGCCAACCGGTCCAAGCAGGTGGTAGACAGCATTGAGGCGCTTGCCAAGATGCTCACCATGAGCAACATCCAGTTTGCGCTGATGGATCTGGATGTGCCCAACCGGGAGCCTGGGTTTCCGGAGCTCCTGATTATTCCCAACGACGGCACCTTGTCGGCGGAGGCGATGGAATATGTGATGCGGCATGGTGAAAAAGGAGGCAAGGTGGTTTTTTATCCGGAGGTCCCCGTCCGGACGCCGGATGGCCTTGACCTGCCTCTGCTGGCCCAGGCAACAGGCTTCCGGCTCTGCCGGGAGATACCCCGCTTCGGGCTTACAGCCGGGGATATCGGCCGCCGCTTCATGCGGATGAAGGAGCTGGACGGCATCCCGGCGGACCAGCTGAACACGCTGGAGCTTCCCGGTGAGGGCATCAGTCTGATCACCTACGAAGGCGAAACCGCCGGCTACCGGCACCCCTTCGGCAGCGGAGAGGCGCTGGTGCTGGGGTTCGCCCCACAGTTTACCGGGCTGGACAATGTGGAATCGCTGAAGCTGCTGCTGCTGCCGATGCTGTCGCAGGGGAGAGCGGTGCAAGCGGAGCATGGCATCTATCACACGGTTGTCCGAGGCAAGGAAGGCTTCTCTCTGGTGACCGCTGTTAACATGACAGGCATAGAGCGGTATGACCGCATCCGGCTGCGGACAGGAGAGGGCTGCCTGGATTTCCCCAAGCAGTCGGTGCTGTACATTGCCCCCCTTACAGCGCGCATGCTGCCTGCACTCGTGCGCCTGCCTTACGTCGAGCTGGTGTACTGCACCAGCGAGCTGGTGCCGCTGGATGACGGCTATACCCTTTGGGAGGCGGCGGGCACACCGGGCACCACCGGGGAGATCGCCTTTGACCGGCCGGTCCGGATCTTCGCAGACGGGCGTCCCCTTACGATTTTCGAGCAGGATGGACTGCACATAGCCCTGTATACCCACAGCTGCGAACCGGTGTCCCTCCGGGTGGAGGCGGCTGGTGCATAGCCGGAGCAGCGTGATATAATCGGTTCACAGTAGGCCGTGTCTCAAAACCCGCTTGAGGGCATCTGACACCGCCTTTTCGCCCCATCCTGCGTTACTTCCGCTTGACGTACCACCGGTACGCCTTCACGAAAGTGCCTTGCCTGGAACGAAAATTCAGGGTAATCTGCTCCCCTCGGAGTTTTCAGACACGCCCTAACCAGATGGAGGGAGTCAGATGAGGCTTTTATCTGTCTACCGTTCGAGAAAGTATCTGCAGCGGATCCTGCTGTCTATTTCGCTCCTGATTACGCTCACGTTGTCCCTCACGGCTTTGACCCTGTACCGGTATTCAGAGAAAACCGTCAGGGAGACACAATACGACGCCAATATGAAGGTGCTCTCCCAGGTCAACTCCAATATCGGGCTTCTTGGCAAAATGATCGATACTCAAGCCTTCAACCTGTTTGTGGACCATGATATTATCGCCATGCTCTACGGGGCGCCGCTGGATGCCTTCGAGCAGGCCAACAAGCAGTTTAAGCTGGACAAATGGGTCAACAGCAACACGTATATCGATTCGGTCATCCTGTACAATGCCAGAACCGACGGCTTTTATGCCGGGGGAAATCTGGATATCCAATACGAAACAGCCTTGATGGCCCAACTCCGCCAGTACCTGTCCAAGCCGGACCAGGTATCCAAGGCGGAGCTGGTGCCCATGAGACTGAAAACCGCCGCCAATCCGGAGCACAGCGTGTTCAGCTATATGCTGTATGAATCCAACACCGCCTACAAACCCGGCAGCAGTGCGCTGATTGTGAATGTGAAGCCGGAATGGGTGTTTGACAATATCCGGCGGCTGAATGATATCGGGACGGAGCAGGCCGGCAAGTTGCTTGTTATTGGAAAAGATGGCAGCGCTTTCGGCGGGGATTTGAAGCCCCAGGAGCTGGATCCGGCTTTGGCAAAGGCGATCGGGGAAAGCCGGGGGAAGGAGGAGGGCAAACCCGGGCTGTTTTCTTTGGAGCTGGGCGGGGAAAAGCAGCTGGTTACCTACATGCCTACGGATATGTTCCGTTGGACCATCGTCAGCCTTCAGCCCTATGAGACCCTTTTCGGAGCGCTTGCCCGCTGGAAAACCACCACACTGGCGCTGACCGCCAGCTTTTTCCTGGCGTCTTTGGTGCTCTCCGTGCTGGTTTCCCACCGGCTCTACGGGCCCATCCGCAACCTGGTCCGGCAGATTCGGGTCAGCGGCGGTGTGCTGGGAGAGGATCCGTCCACTCCCAAGGACGATCTGGCGATTTTGTCCGAAACCTATAACCGGATGCTGGAGATCAAAGAAGCGGCGGCGGACCCCAAGCTAGCGGAAACGGATCTGCGCCTCATCCGCAACTACAACCTGCGGGGGCTGTTGGCGGACAGCGGCGCTGTCTCCCGGTCGGAGCTCCAGGAGCAAATCAGGGAGCACGGCCTGAATCTGGAGCCGGATTCGGCCATGATGGTGGCGATTCTGTCCATCGACCATTACCGCCAGTTCGACCAGACTGCCTCCAAGGCGGAAAAACGGCTGTATGCCTTCGCGGTCATGAACATTGCAGAAGAGGTGCTGTCCAGGCGGTACCGCTGCGAAAGTGTGGATATGCGGAGCGGCCATTTTGTGATGATTATCAGCGGCTTCGAGCCGGAGGGCTTCGTGGAAAAAATCGGAGAGGCCATGCGGGAAATTATCGGCATTGTGGAGGCGTATTACCGCATCAGCCTGTCCGTTGCCCTTGGACCGGTGTTTACGGGTCATGAGGATATGTCCAAAAGCTATGAGCTGGCCCAGCAGGTGCTGGAGTACCGGGTGGTGTACGGGCCGCGCTCCATTATCCCGTATGAAATGGTCAAGGCCCGGCTGGATAACCGGGACTTCAATCTGCCGCAGGAGCTGGAAAAACGGCTGGCGGAGGCGATTAAATCCGGCAATGCCGCCGCCTTCGGCGAAACGGTGCAGAAGCTGTTCCAGTTTATGGGCAGGCTGCACCCTGACAATATCTACCATGCGGTGCTGCTGGTATTAGCTGCTGTCAAGCAGGCGGTAGGGGAGATGAACACCAATAAGCTGAAGCCCTTGTCCGTGGATTGGAACCAGCTGCAGAAGCAGCTTCTGGAGAAGGAAACCCTGGACGCCATGGCGGAGGAACTGACCGCTCTGTTCCGGGAGCTGCAGAAGCAGCAGGAGGATGGGGACGCCGGCAAAAACCGGATCTTATTCGATACCATCAAGGAATATATCGAGGACCGCTACGAGGATCCGAATCTGAGTCTGCAGGGCATCGCCTCCATGCTGAAGATGTCCTCCGCCCACGTGGGCAAGCTGTTTAAACAAAGCGAAGGATTATCCGTGGCCGAGTATATTACGGAAATCCGGCTAGCCCACACAGTGCGGCTCCTGGAGACGACGGACCGGAGCGTATCCGACGTTATGGAGCGGGTGGGCTTCATTAACCGGAGCAATTTCTACAAGCTTTTTAAGAATAAATTCGGAGTAACACCCAATGAGTACCGTCTGAAAAAGGTGATTTATTAGCAGGGAGAAGCGGCAGCGGGACCAGCCGGTGACGGAATCATGCAGTGGCAGGTCTGCGGGCAGGAGAATATGCCTTCAGCCTGCCTTTTCCAATACAAAAATGCGGGATTCATAAGCCTGTATAGACAAAAACCGATAATTCGCACTGTGCCTCATGATGCAAAATGGGGCATGATTGCTGTACGCGGAAAATAAAGCGCTTACATTACATTTGAGACTACCGCGATACCTGCAAAGGGAGTGATCAAAGGATGAAGAAGGTTTGGAGAAAGGCGGGTCGTTTGTGGATTGCGGTTTTGCTGTTATGGTCGGTGGGAGTGTCTATGGCTCCTCCAGCCGTACAGGCGGCGGGAAGCTATTATGTGGCGTTGAACGGCAATGACAGCTGGTCCGGCACCTTGGCGTCCCCCAACAGTGCCGGGACGGACGGTCCTTTCCGCACCCTCGCCAAAGCAAGAGATGCCATGCGGACGGGCACGGTCAAAACCACTCTGATCCGGGCAGGCACCTATTACATGTCCTCTACCCTGGTGCTGACATCAGCGGACAGCGGCACCCGGTACCGGGCCTATGACGGAGAAACCGTGACCTTAAGCGGTGGAGACCGGGTGACAGGATTTGCGGCAGAGGGCGGCGGCATCTATTCCGCCTCCTTGTCCACCCCCACAGACATGGAGCTGATTTTCGACGGGGCACGGCAGCGGATCGCCGAGAAAAAAGCCTATGACACCGCCAATCCGTATACCTACGGGCATTATTTCGCCGACGCCCAAACGGCCATGAACAAGGTGAAGTTCAAGGCGGGGGAGGTAACCGCCTCCGACTACGTGCCCGGATTGAAGGTGGAAACCTTCGCTGTCCGCCGTTGGGATAATGACCTTCTGAACGTCACCTCCATCGATGCGGCCAATAATCTCTTGAACCTTTCCGGCAATGTCCGGTACGTGATCTCCACCAACGGCACCTACCGGCTGCTGAACAACCCGGCTTATCTGGATGAAACCGGCGAATTCGCCTACCGGACCTCCGACAGCAAGCTGCTGTTCAAACCTGCGGACAGCGCCAAGCTCCTGAGTCAAGGAGCGGTGGTGCCCCGGAGAACCATCCTGTCCCTGGACGGCGCCGGCCAGGTGGTGGTGGAGCGGCTCAGCTTCACCGATACCCCTTACAGCCAACCTGCCATTGAGCTGAAGAACGGCGCTAACGGCAACGGCTTTTACAACAACCGTTTCTTGAATGTGGGCAAGGGCATCATCCTTACCGGCTCCAGCAGCAACAATGTCAACCATAACGAAATGGCCCAAATCGGCACCACCGGGGTGGAGCTGGCCTACGGCGCTGACTCCAATGCGGTGAATTGGAACTACATGCATCATATCGGCTTGGTTAAAAAAGGCGGAGGCGCCGTCATGGCCTACGGCGTCAAGAACAACCGGATCGACCACAACCGTATTGAATATACCGCCCGCTACGGCATTTCCATCAAACGCTGGGACACCGCCACCATCCATACGGGCAATACGGTGGAATACAACAAGATCCGCTTCACCAACCGGGAAACCCAGGATACCGGCGCCATCGAAATGCTGGGCCGGGGAGGCAATGATACGGACACCATCCTGCGCTACAACTATATCGAGGATACCGGGGGGCGAATGAGTGACTGGACCAATCCGTATTTCCAATACCCCTACGGCGCGGACGGCATCTACCTGGATGACGAAACCAGCGGGGTGGAGGTAACGGGGAATTTTATTAAGGACCACAGCCGGGCGGCGGTATTCGTTCATGGCGGCGACAACAATGTGATCCGCAACAATGTGGGGATCATCGGACGGAGCATCTGGAAGGGGCTGGGGCATGAGGACGGCAAGGACAAATTTGTCCGGCTGGAATGGGGAACCACTCAGCATGTGCCCTCCAATACGTTGATTGAGCGCAATATCATCTATTCCAAAACCGCCTCCTGGCCCAAGTATCTGGACTTCTTCACCGGCGGCACCTATACCAGCGACTACAATCTGCTGTACCAGGTGCCTAAGCTAAGCGGCAAGGATGCCAGCTCCCTTGTGGCCGACCCGCTGTTCACCAGTGTGTCCTCCAACAACTACAAGCTGCAAGCAGGCTCTCCCGCCTTTGGCTTAGGCTTTGTGGAGCTGCCCTGGACGGAGTGGAGCACCGTGCATTCATTGGCCGGCATCCAGCCTTGGTGAGACAAAAACTCCGTTTTTCGTACAGGTAACTGCCGCTTCATACATGTCTCCCTGTCTGCACATACAGCTTTGCTCGATTGACACACCCCCTTCCTCCGGATTTCATACAAAGGCTGACTTTTCGGACTTTCCGTGAGGCGGGCTTCCTTGGCATGATAAGGGTGCAAGGAGCGAAGGGAAGGGGGACAACATGGAACGTATATTGCAATCAACCGCGGAAAAGACGGAGCCGTCCGCCGCCCCGAAGAAGGTGTCGCGGCTGGCCCGGGAGTGGAAACATCTGAAGCGAAATCTGGAGATGATCGGCCTGATCTCTCCCGGTCTTCTGTACATTATTATCTTTTCCTACCTGCCCATGTTCGGAATCGTGCTGGCCTTTAAGCAGTACCGGTTTGACAAAGGCATCTGGGGCAGCGACTGGGTGGGTTTTCAGAACTTCAAGTTTTTCTTCGTGTCCGAGGATGCCTGGCGGATTACCCGGAACACGGTGTCCTACGAGCTGGGCTACATTCTTCTGACCACATCGTTTGCATTGCTGTTCGCCATTCTGCTCAATGAGATCAGCCGCAAAAGCACCAAGGTGTACCAGACGGCACTATTCTTTCCGTATTTCCTGTCCTGGGTGGTGGTGAGCTATATCACCTACGCGTTTTTGGACCATCAGACAGGGTATCTGAACACCATTCTGGGCTGGTTCGGTATGGAGCCGCATAAGTGGTTTCTCGAAAAGGAACCGTGGCCCGTCATTCTGAACGTGGTCAGCCTCTGGAAAAAGGTAGGGTTCTCCGCGCTGGTGTATTACGCCGGCATTATGGGCCTCAACCAGGAGTATTACGAGGCCGCCCGGATCGACGGGGCCAACCGCTTTCAGATGGCGGTGAAAATCACACTGCCGCTGCTGACGCCGCTGATCACGATTCTCTTGATTCTGTCGGTCGGCGGGATTTTCAACGGGGATTTCGGGCTGCACTATTTTATCCCTAACAATGCAGGTCTGACCTATCCCACCACAGATATTATCGACACTTATGTCTATCGGGCTCTGCGCAGCGTAGGGGATGTGGGTATGTCGGCAGCCGTGGGGCTGTACCAATCCATCGTCGGCCTGATTCTGGTGGTCGCGGCCAACGCCGTTGTACGCAATCTGGATAAGGAAAATTCACTCTGGTAGAAAGGGGAGTCCACATGCACAAATCTATGAAACCCAGCCGGATCTCGCAAGCGGCCATTCATCTGCTGTTTATCCTGGTTACCTTGTCCATGGTGCTGCCCTTTCTGCTGGTGGTGTCCATTTCCCTCAGTTCCGAAGCGGATTTGATCCAAAATGGCTACTCCATTCTGCCCCGGGTATTCAGCGTCGAGGCCTACAGCCTGGTGCTGCAGGCGCCGAAGGCCATTCTTCAGGCATACGGAGTTACCGGAACGGTGACCATAGCGGGAACCTGCTTCGGCCTGCTGCTGACGGCGATGACCGCCTATGTGATTTCCCGGCAGGACTTCCGCTATAACCGGATCGGCACCTTCATTATTTTCTTCACCATGCTGTTTAACGGCGGGCTGGTGCCCTCGTATATTCTGATGACCCAGGTGCTCCATCTGAAGGATACCCTCTGGGCACTGATTCTGTCCGGGATGCTGACACCGTTTAACATCATGGTCATGAAGGGTTTCTTGGGCAAAATCCCCGGGGAAATCATCGAGTCGGCCAAGGTGGACGGCGCCCGGGAGCTGACGATTTTCTTCCGGATTATTCTTCCGCTGGCCTTGCCGGCCTTGGCCACCATCGGCCTGTTCATCTCCTTCGGCTTCTGGAACTCCTGGTTCCCCGCCATGCTCTATATTGACAATCCCAATCTGGTGACCCTGCAGTTGATGCTGGTGCGGATCATGGACAGCATCGAGTTTATGACCCAGAACGAGCAGATGCTGTCGCAGTTGGGCACCACCCCCAAGGATTTCCCGGCGTTGTCCGCCCGGATGGCGATGGTGATTCTCGCTGCAGGCCCCATGCTGCTGGTGTTTCCGTTCTTCCAGCGGTACTTTGTGCAGGGGCTGACAGTAGGTTCGCTGAAGGGTTAGGGCCTATCTTCAAACCCGCTTGAGGGCATCTTTTATCGCCAAAACCTGCTCCCCTCGGAGTTTGAAAACAGACCCTTGGGGGCTGGAATGCTTAATTTCCGAAGGGAGTGATGCATGCTGCACAACAGGCTGGATCAGGTAGGCCCGCAACAAGTAGAATGAACAATAAGGGGAGGTTGTTTTCCATGAGTTTACTCAAAAAACGCGCATTCTTCGGCATTCTCGCCGCCGGTCTGGCCCTGACGGGCTGCGGGGGCAATAGCAACAGCAGCAGCAGTCCGGCTGCCACATCCGGCTCCGCCGCACCTTCATCGGCAGCACCCTCTGCAAGCACTCTGCCGCCGGTGGATCTGGTCTGGTACTATCTGGATGGCACCGCCCAGCCGGATCTGGCCTCCGTGGAGACAGAGGTCAACAAATACATCAAGCCCAAAATCAATGCTACTGTGAAGCTGAAGCCCATCGCCGGTGCGGATTACGAGCAGAAGATGAATACCATTCTGGCAGCAGGGGAGGCTTTCGACATTGTCTGGACCTCCGACTGGAGATTTAACTTCAGTAACAACGCCCAGAAGGGCGCCTTCCTGGAGCTGGATGCCCTGCTGGACAAAAACGGCTCCAAGCTGAAGGCCAGCCTGCCCGCCTCTGCCTGGGAGGATGTGAGGATCGGCGGCAAAACCTACGGTGTGCCCAACTACCAGATTGCCGCCAAATCGGCGGGTTTTGTGGTCCAGAAGCGGTTTGCCGACAAGTATAAGCTGGACATCTCCAAGATCAAATCGTACAAGGACATCGAGCCTTTTTTTGAGCAAATCAAAAAGAATGAACCAGGCATTATTCCCTTCGGCATTAACAATGACTTCTATTCCCCTTCCGTTTACGGGGTCAGCAGCCATGGCAATGTCATCGCCTACAGAGTGAACGGCGATAAGGTGACGGTGGAGGACTATTTTGCCACTCCGGAATATAAGCAGCATGTGGCCATGGCCTACGACTGGTACAAGAAGGGGTATATCAACGAGGATGCCGCAACCTTGAAGAACAAGGCGGATGTGGAGAAAAAAGGCGTGTACGCCACTACCTTCGACTATACCCAGAAGCCCGGCGGGGAAGCCGCTGCCAAAGCAGGCAACGGGGGGAATGATGTGGTGTTTGTGCCTCTGATGGAGCCGGAATTTACCGGCGTGACCGCTACCATCTCGGCCATTAGCCGCACCTCCAAAAATCCGGACCGGGCCATGATGCTCCTGGAGCTGGTGAACACGGATCCTGCTCTCTACAATCTGCTGTCCTTCGGTATTGAGAACAAACATTACACCAAAACCGGCACCAACACCATCAAGGATATTGCCGGCGGCGGGTATGCCCCCAACATGAACTGGGTGATGGGCAATGTGACCATCGGCTACCTGATGGACGGCCAGGCCGCGGACACCTGGGAACGGACCAAAAAGGCCAATGATTCGGCGAAGAAGCCTTATCTCTATGGCTTCAAATTCAACAGCGAGCCGGTGAAGGCCGAAATGGCCAACCTGAAGGCAGTGGAGAACGAGTTCCGCAAGGTCATCGAAACCGGCACCGTGGATCCCGACAAATATCTGCCCCAGTTCCTGGACAAACGCCTGAAGGCGGGCTCCGAGAAGGTGCTGGCGGAATACCGGACGCAAATCGATGCGTTCCTGAAGAGCAAGGCTAAATAAGCTGGTTGGAGGAGGGGACCGCTGGGCTGGATTGCGGCTCCCCTGCCCTGACAGGCGGGGATAACTGCCCGTCAGGGCTTTACAGCGCGCAGCTTCGCAGAAAGTAGCGGTGGCTGTGCGAGAGCAGGCAGGTAAGGTGTACTTGAAACCTTCCGGGGAGAACCCGGAGGGTTTTTTGTTGTGGTGCGTTCGGTTCATAGGGAGATGGGGAGCGGAGAGGAGGCAGTTTCGAGTAAGCGGAAGTAATGGTGCAGCAGTCGATTGTGTGTAAGCGGCAACAATTGTCTGCTATTTGCGCAAAAGGGGTCATTTTATCGAAATACCGACATAAAATGTCTGCTATTGCTTCAAATCAGGCTTAAAAAGGGGGATTCGGGTGGATTAGCAGACAAATAATGTCGTTATGATACCCAAAAGCAGCCATGTACGGTATATAGCAGACATTTGCGATCCGCTATCATTCCACGTACGGTATATAGCAGACATTTCGTTCCACTATCATTTTCCCGGTATTCTGCCGACCTCCCCCTCGTGTTCCTCTGGCCCCGCCTGCCGGGCATCCGCCGCCCCTATTCCCTCTGGTATCCGCCCCTTTTTTGCTCTACACTGAAGGCAGGACAGGCGGTGGACGCCGCTGCTTTTGAAATTCCGCAAAATAGATCACCAAAAACCTCAAATACATCATAAGCCGCCCTGCCGCCCATGTTAACATGGGAGTAAAAGAAGCTGGCGGACAAATGGCCGGAGCAAAGGATGATGTGCGGTGTACAGAGTGCTTGTAGTCGATGATGAACCTCGGGTGTGCGCCGGAATTAAGGACTACTTATTAAGCGGCCCGCTACAGATTGACGAAGTTGAAATCGTTTCCAACGGATTTGAAGCCTTGGACTGCCTGCGGATGGATGCGTATGATCTGGTGATGACCGACATCCAGATGGGCATGATGAACGGCATTGAGCTGATGGAGGCTATCCTGCTGGAGCAGCCTCATCTGCCGGTGATCGTGATTTCCGCCCACGAAAAATTCGATTTCGCCAAGATGTCTCTCCGCCTCGGCGCCAAGGACTACCTGATCAAACCGGTGGAGCTGGAGGAGCTGACCCAGGTGGTGGGACGGGTGCTCCGGGAGAAGGAGGAGGCCGGTCGGCTGACCCTGCGGGAGTCTGCCCCGAAGGACAGAGGCGAGCAGCTGCAGAAGGCCAAACGGCAGGAGGCGCTGATGGAGCTGGTGACTGCCCGGGAGCTGCAGGAGAAGGACTACCGGGAGTTGCTCCAGGATATCGGGGGAACCCTGAAGGAGCAGGGGGCCAGCTGCGGCATTGCCATTGTGCATTTGGATTTGAGCAAGGGCGGCTTCAGCCAGCAGGAGATCACCCTGCGGGACCGGAAGCTTCTGAAATATGCCTCCATCAATATTCTGGAGGAAAGTCTGTCTGACTGGTGCGGCGTCGCCTTCAACGGCTTCGGCAACCAGCTGGTCTGCGTGATCCAGCTGGAGGCGGAGGAGGCCGCCGGAACCCCGCTGCATCTGAACTCCCGGCTGAATCTGATCGGCCAGACCATCGTGATGAACCTCAAGCAGTACCTGAACGTAACGGCGACGGTGGGCTTAAGCTCCCTGAGCGCCAGCCTGTCCATGCTGCCCAAGCTGATGGAGGAGGCGGAGGCGGCCATCGAATGGCGGAAGCTGCACCCGGACAACCGCATTCTCTATTATGCGGATATGGCGTCTCTCGGCAGCCTGCGGATGATGGACTGGGTGGCCAAGGTGGAGGTTTTGGTGCAGAAGCTGAAGGAGGAGGACCAGTCCGGAGGGGAGGAGGAAGACAACAGCCCGAACCGGAAACCTATACTCGGCCCCAAGGAGGAGCTGCAGGCCATGCTAATGATGCTGGATGGCCTTGCCGGGTCGGAGGGTCTTTTCCACAGCTGCTTCGGCATTCTGGTGTATCGCCTGTACGGCCTTCTGTTCGACTATGGGCATGACAAAAGCGACTCCTTCCGCCGGTTGGACCCGGATCTGTATTTCCGGGGGATGGACCCCCGGACCAAGGCGCAGGCGCTGGCCCGTTATATGCAGGAGCTGTCGGTATTATTGAAGGCCTGCATCAGCGAGCGGGACCAGACGGTGGTCACCCGGATCAAAACCTTTATCCAGAGCCATTACGGCAATCATGAGCTGAAAATCCAGGATATCGCCGGAGAGGTCCATTTTAGCCCGGCCTACATCAGTTATTTATTCAAGAAGGAAACCGGGGCCAACGTCTGGGACTATGTGTCGGAGGTGCGGATGGAGGAGGCCAAACGGCTTCTGGCCGGGACGGACCGAAAGCGTTATGAAATTTCCTACCAGGTCGGGTACCAGTCACCGGAGCATTTCAGCCGCATGTTCAAACGGTTGACGGGCATTACGCCGGCGGATTACCGCAAGGCGTTCAGGGGGAATTAATCTGAGACTCCAACATAAGGTCATCCTGGCGTTTTGCCTGCTGATCATCGGGCCTTTCCTCGCTGTGGGCTGGATCTCCTCCTCCAAAACCTCCGCCACCATTCAGGACGAGGTAGGCAAAACCATGCTCCAGCTGGTGAAGCAGAATCATGCCATGATGGAAAATACGCTGATTTCTGTGCGGGATAAAACCATCACCTTTTTGGACAATTATTTCTTCAGCAATCCGTCGCAGCTGGCCTTCTGGACCACTATCAGCACCATGGGGGAGCTGACCGAGGCGGACGCCATACTCGGGCGCTGGTCCTCCGACGGGACGGAGTATGCCTTATACCTGAAGGAGGAGAATGCACTGCCGGTGGATGCCACCACCAAAAGCAAAGGAATTATCTACCTAAGCGGGAACGAGGAGGAGTATCCCCCTTGGGCGGAGGCGACCCTGACGGAAAAAGGGGCGGGAGTGGTCCGGCTGGCCAGCACCAGCAGCGGGCTGCCTACGGTTTCCTTCACCAGGACCATTCTTCATCCTGAGAAATATGAGGATACCCTGGGCTTTTTGGCTGTGTCCAAGCTGGAGGTGCTTCTGATGAAGAATATGATCGCCGTACAGCTTCCCAAGGATGCGGCCATCTTCCTCTATGACAGCCGGGGCGAGCTCTTGATGCAATATGGGGAGGGGGCGCTGCTTCAGGGGGAGCTTCCTGCTTCCCTGGGAAGTCAGGAATCCGGGTTTTCCTACGCGCGGGGAAGTCATGCCCACTTATATGCGGTCTCCTATGAAAACGGCTTTGGAACCCGGCTGGTTTACAAGATTCCGCTGGCCTCCATCACCGGCAACCAAACCCAATTCCAGCGGACCATTACCGTCATGCTGGGTGTGTATCTTCTTTTTGTGCTGCTGTTTGTGCTGTATCTGATTCGGGATATTATCAAACCCTTGGGCAAGCTGGTGATGTTCACCCGGGTATATGAGCCGGGCCAGCGGCTGCCCTTCGACACCTCTCTGCCGCGGCAGCGGACGGACGAATTCGGCCTGCTGTACCAGGCCTTCATCCGGATGACCCAGCGTTTGGACCAGTCCATCGAGGAAAATTACGGCATGCAGATCAAGCAGAAGGAGCAGGAGCTGTCGGCGCTGCACTCTCAGATTACGCCCCACCTTTTGTACAACACCCTGGATTCCATCTATTGGTATGCGCTGGGCAGCGGCAATCAGGATGTGGGGAGCATGGTGAAGGATCTGTCCAAGCTGCTACGCATCGGATTAAGCAAGGGCAAAAGCATCATTACTGTCAGCGAGGAGCTGGAGCATGTGCAGGCCTACATCCGTCTTCAGATGAAGCGGTATCCCGGTGTTTTTGAGGTGTTTTGGGATGTGGAGGAGGGTGTGGAGAACTGTATGGTGCCCAAGGTGGTGATTCAGCCGTTGGTGGAAAATGCGATTTTTCACGGAGTCCAGAGTATGGACGGGGAGGGCCAGCTGTGGCTCCGGGTGAAGCGTCAGGGGGAGGAACTGCACATTTTGGTGGAGGACAACGGCTTTATTCCGGTGGATTTGGAGAAGCTGCGCCAGATCGTGGACGGTACGCTCCGGGACAAGGGCTATGGCATCCGCAACGTACATCAGCGCATCCAGCTTCATTACGGCGAAGCCTACGGTCTGGAATACCGGCTCCGGCCGGAGGGGGGACTCATTGCTTCCATTGTGGTGCCTGTTCAGATCAAAGAGTAAATGATCATGTTTTCATTGGATAAATTTACAAAAAATTATCGTGACATTTCTCTGACTCTATTTTAGAATGATTATTGTATGGTGTTTTTTGGCCTACATACCAGAGAGAATAGAGGAGGAACTCCATTTGTCAGGTACAAACAGGTTTTCAGCTTGGAAAAAAGTCCTATCGGCAACGGTGGCAGCCAGTCTGCTGACCCTGCCCGCTGTGCTTCCCGCAGCTGCCCAGGACGGGGCGGTTACGGTAGACCTGCGGATTATGGAAACCACGGATCTGCATGTAAACATGGTGAACTATGATTATTTTGCGGACAAGCCTACAGATGAATACGGCTTTGCCAAAACCGCCTCGCTGATCAAACAAGCCCGTCAAGCGGCCAAGAACAGTCTGCTGTTCGACAACGGCGACCTGATCCAGGGTAACCCGTTGGGCGACTATGTGGCTACGGTGGACCCCCTTCAGCAGGGCGAAACCCACCCGGTTTACAAGGCGATGAATCTGCTGGATTATGATGCCGGCAACCTGGGCAACCACGAGTTTAACTATGGCCTGGACTTCCTCGATACCTCCCTGGAGGGCTCCAATTTTCCTTATGTGAATGCCAATGTCTATGTGGATGATCAGGACCAGGATGAATCCAATGACAAGAATATGTTCACCCCTTATCTCATTTTGGATAAAGAAGTAACGGACAACAGCGGCGCCAAGCATACGTTGAAGGTGGGCGTGATCGGCTTTGTGCCTCCGCAAATCCTCCAATGGGACAAGGCCAAGCTGGAGGGTAAGGTGGTGGTGAAGGATATCGTCAAAACCGCCGAGAAGTTTGTGCCCGAAATGAAGGCCAAGGGCGCCGACATTGTGGTCGCCATCCCCCATTCCGGCTTCGAGAATATTCCGCAGGCGGACAAAATGGAAAACTCCGTGCTGTACCTGAGCAAGGTGAAGGATATTAACGCCATCCTGTTCGGCCACGCCCATAAGGTGTTCCCGAGCGCCGCCTTCAAGGACCAGCCGGGAGTAGATCTGGCCAAGGGAACTATCAACGGTGTGCCATCTGTTGAACCCGGCTACTGGGGCAACAACCTGGGCATCATCGATCTGAAGCTGAGCCTGGCGGGCGGCAAGTGGTCGGTTACCGATTCGGCCGTAACCGTTCAGCCCATCTATGATGCTACGGCCAAGAAGTCCCTGGTGGATGCGGACCAGGAGGTGCTGGATGCGGTCAAGGAGGACCACCAGCACACGCTGGACTATGTGCGCGGGCCGGTAGGCACCACCACGGCTCCCATCAACAGCTGGTTTGCATTGATCCAGGATGATCCTTCCATCCAGATTGTAACCAATGCCCAGAAGTGGTACGTGGAGAAGCATCTTCAAGGCACCGAATACGAGGGCATCCCCGTTCTCTCCGCAGGCGCTCCCTTCAAGGCCGGCGGACGCCAAGGCCCGAACTATTACACGAATATTCCTACCGGCGACATTGCCATCAAGAATGTGGCTGACCTGTACCTGTATTCCAATACAGTGAATGCGGTGCTGGTAAGCGGCGCCGAGCTGAAGGAATGGCTGGAATGGTCTGCCGGCCAGTTCAACCAGGTAGATCCCTCCAGCACAGCCAAGCAGGAGCTGATCAACAACGACTTCCCGACCTACAACTTCGACGTCATCGACGGCGTCAGCTACCAGATCGATGTGACCCAGCCTGCCAAATACAAGGCAACCGGCGAAGCATTGAACCCGCAGTCCAGCCGGATTGTGAACCTGCAGTTTGAAGGCAAGGCCATTGACCCGGCACAAAAGTTTGTGGTGGCCTCCAATAACTACCGGGCGTCCAGCAGCAAGTTTGCCAATCCGGACGGCAAGCGCATCATCCTGGCTTCCCCGGACGAAAACCGTCAGGCCGTTATTGATTACATCCGCGAGTACAAAACCATCAACCCCACAGCGGACGGCAACTGGTCGTTGGCGGCTACTATCGGTAGCGCTAATGTAAGCTTCAAGACCTCGCCGGATTCCAAAAGCTTCTCCGACGGCATCGCTTCCCTGGCCTATGTGGGCAACACTACGGATGGCTACGCCGAGTACCAGCTGAAGCTGGCCGCCGAAGGCGCAGCCGCACCGGAGGCTCCTGCTACACCGGCCCCTGTACCGGCTCCAACTGTACCCGCTCCGGCACCGGTTGCTCCGGCGCCTGCGCCTGCTGCACCAGCGCCAGCTCCGGCTACGCCTGTACCGGCACCGGCTGCACCGCAGCCTGAAGCTGCCGCGGATACCGTCTACACCGTGGTCAAGGGTGACACCCTGTGGGCCATCGGCATCAAGTACAAAACCACCTGGCAGAAGCTGGCCTCCTACAACAAGCTGGCCAACCCGAACCTGATCCATATTGGCCAGCAGCTCCTGATCCCGGCCCAATAAAAGGCAGCGCCGCTGACTTTTAGCAGCACGCGCAACTGCAGCACAAAGCCCGTCCTTTGCGGAGAAGATCCGCAGGACGGGCTTTTTGGCGGTGCGGCAGCGGTTCGTTGGAGGGGAGTTACCCCGGGCGGTAGGAGCTGATTGGAGGCGAGGCGGTGCGAGCTGACGTGGCGGCAACGACGATAGAGTTAGTGTTGGATGAGTCAGGCTCTTCGGGACTACGGGGCTTCATATTCAACCCGGTCGCTTGCATGGATACCCAGCCCGCAGTCCGCCCGTTCCGGTTTCGTGCCTGAAGACCGTCCTCGGTCCCTTGCCCGCAGGCCACCTGCATTATTAACGGAAGTGAGCGCCCTTATTTGGCCGAAAACGGCCCTTTAAAAAATCTAACGGAAGCAGGAACCCTTATTTGCCTTCGCCGCGGGGATTTCCCCCTGTTTCAGGGCAAATAGAGGCTCTCACTTCCGTTAGAATCCGTGGAGGCGCTTTTTTGCCCTAATAGCGGCTCTCACCGCCGTTAGAATTTCCTATGTCCAGCCCGGCCATCGCCGAAAGTGACTTCGCAGGTACCACCGTGCATCATTTCCGTCCTATGTCCAGCGGCCATCGCCGAGTGAAATGTCAGGTACCACCTGGGCATTTCCGTACAATTTCCGGTATCTCTTAAGAGCTGCGGCACCGAAGAAGCGTATCTCGAGGAGTGGCACTCCCGGCATCCCCACAGCAGCCTCACCGCGGCGTGCCTCATCCCCTCTGCAGCAGCGCATGCTGCTTTTTGAACCGGAAATAATACGGCACCTCATAAGCCAACATCAGCGTCCAGCCAATGGCATTGGCATAGGCAGTTCCGTTTAGGCCCACGTGGGGGACCAGGATCAACACGAAAATGACCCGGGTGGTGATTTGGATCAGGGTGGACACCAGGGTGATTTTCATATTGCCCATCCCCCGGAAGAACCCCTGAATCCCGTTGGTAAACGCCGGGAACAAGTAAAAAAGAGCCATCCAATTCAAATAATCCACGCCCAACTGGATAGTGGATACGTCCTCAGCCTTCACAAACAACCGCATAATCGGCTCCTTCAGGCTAAAGGCCAGCACGCCGATCAGAATCCAATAACAGAACTCCAGCTTCAGGCCAACCTTCAGGCCGGCCAATACCCGGTCCCTCTTTTTCGCGCCGCGGTTCTGGGCCACAAAGGTCATCATTCCGTGGGAGATACTCTGCTGGGGGGTAAACGCAAAATCATCCACACGGTTCACCGCATTAAACGCCGCAATGGCATCCACCCCCAGAGGATTGACTACACCCTGAATAATCAGCTTACCGATGGGCTGGGCCGACTGCTGCAGGGCCGTGATGGTACCATGGCGGAGAATCCGGTCCAGCATGCTCCGGTCGAAGCGGAAATCCGCTTTCCCCAAACGGAGCAGCGGCACTTTCCGGTAAATATACACCATACAAAAGATTGCCGAGCAGGCTTCGGCGATGTTGGTCCCCAAAGCGGCTCCCGCCACTCCCCAGTCCAGCACAGCCACAAACAGAAGATCCAAACAGGCATTAAGCACGGATGCAATGGCGAGGAAACGGATGGGTGTTTTGGAGTCGCCTACACTTCTCATAGCTGCGGAAACCGCATTGTACCAATAAATAAACGGAGTGGCGGTTAAGCTGATGCGCAGAAACAGGGTGGAGGAATGCATAATTTCTTCGGGAACACCCAGAAGCCGCAGCAGACCAGGGGCGAAGATCAGCCCCAGCGTCATAATGAAAATGGAGAAAACACCGCCGAACAGCAGGGTGGTGGAGACGGCCTTTTTCAGTTCCTTTTCGTTGCCCGCGCCGAACAACTCGCTCATCAGCACCGAGGCACCGATACAAATCCCGGAAATACCCAAAATCAAAATGTTGATAATAGGAGTGGAGGTACCCACTGCAGCCAGGGCGTCCTTGCCGGCGAACTTTCCGATAATGATGGAATCCACTGCATTGTAGGTCAGCTGCAGCATATTCCCGAGAATAAACGGAATGGAAAAATGGATCAAATGTTTGGCCGTATTGCCGCTGGTCATATCGCGGATCATGTGTCAACACTTCTTTCATCGTCGTTTGTCAGGAATATTGTAGTCAGATGACGATGAAGCTTCAACGAAGATTGGTGACAATTTGTTTCAAAATGAAACTATTTCAGCTTTCTCCATAACGTGCTGTGGCTGATGCCCAGCCGTTTTTCCACCTTGGCTTGGTTCAAACCTTCCTCTTCCATCACATGGCGTATGACCCGGGCTTCAATTTCCTTGAGGCTGCCGCTTAAATCCATAGGCACCAGACCGGTTTGGGAATAGTGGAGATGCTCCCGCTCCAGGGCTTGGCGGACCTGATTTTCCGGAATATACGCGCCCTTGCAGCCCAGGGCCAGCTCATTGACCACCCGCATAAACTGCCGCAGGTTTCCCGGCCAAGGATACTCGCGCAGCAGACGGATGCCGTTTTCCTTTACACCTACGGCCCGGATACCGCATCTCACGTCCAGAGCAGCCAGGTACATGCTTACCATGTTGGGGATATCCGAGGCATAAGCGGCAAGAGGCTTCAGTTCTATCCTCACCTCATCCAGATAAGGCTTAAGCTGCCGCAGCAGCTTTCCGCTTTTCACTGCCGTCTCCACAGGCAGCTCGACTGAGGAAATCATTTTAACCCGGCTGTCCTTGGACAGCCTTTTGAGCAGAGGCAGGAGCTGCTGTTGGCCTTCGAGCCATAACCTGGCGATATCCTCCAAAAACAAGGTAAGCTCCCCTTCCTCCAGAAGCGCCGCCAACAGCCCGTCCAGCCGGCTGAACACACCGGAATCTGTGATGGAGCCACAGCTGACACGGACCAGTCGTTTGCGCTTGGCGGAGCCAAAGCAGCAGCAGAGAAACCCGGCGTCATCCTTGCACATGCCGTCCTCTCCCGTGATGATGGTGGGCAGGGGAGTATCACTCCATTCCGTCAGCTGGAGCATCACCTCCGGAGGAAACACGGTGTGGACCGCGCTTGGCAGCAGCTCTTCCTTCGGCATCACAAGAATGGCATCATCGGCAAAAACACTCGGATTTTCCATCAGTCTGACGGGTTGGGCGAAGGAGGGAGCTGTCTCCTTCTGATGGGATAATGCGGTGGCCCACCGGATGGCCTCCTCGATGGCGCTCCGGACTGCCTCCGCCCCGCTGGTAAGCAGGATACTATGCATCCCTAGCTCCTGAGCCGTCTGGTACACAATCTGGTCCCCCACCACCAGTTCGCAGCCGTCGTTTTTCAGACTACGCACCAGCTCCGGAACCTCCCGGTGCTCACGGTAAGCGGCCGAAGGCACGGCATATCCCAGCAGATCACTTAATTGGGAGAAGGAACGGACAATATTGGGATAGGCCAACAGTGCTTTTTGGCCTGTATAGCCTGCAGACAGCTGGATCACCCGGATCAGGTCAAAGGCATTCACCGGCATTTCGATAACGGGAATGGGAGATACCCTCCGGCAGGCATCCACCGTCCCCCCACGGGTAATCACCGCATCGAAATGCTCTGCCGCATTCAGCTCCAATAAAAGCTGCGGCCCGTTGAGATAATTGCCCCGGTGCACCAGGATATAAGCTTCGGGATATTCCTCTGCTACGGCCGCGGCCAGCTCCTTCAGGCCCGCATACGGGGCCAGAATCAAAATTCTTGTCATCGCAAGCGTGCCTCCCCTGCTTTTGGCTTACTCTATTTCCTCATTTAACAAGACCATATGGATGTGATCCTCCCACTTGCCGTTGATCCTTAGATAATGCTTGGACAATCCCTCATGATAAAACCCCAGCTTCTCCGTCACCTTCAGGGAGGCTAGGTTGCGCGGCATAATATTCGCTTCGATGCGGTGCAGGCCCAGCTTTTGAAAGGCGTAGGAGACTATTTCTTTGACGGCCTCGGTCATATAGCCTTTTCCCTGTTCTGCCCCGTCCAGCCGGTATCCCAAGTGACAGGATTGGAAGGCTCCCCGAACAATGTTGGAAAGGGCCACAGACCCGATCACCCGATCCGGCTCCTCCGCCTTGCAGAGCCACAGCTTGACCAGCTGTCCCCGCTCCATGTTAGCCTTATCCTCAGACAGCATCTGCTTCTGCGCCTCCAACGTGTAAAACTGCGGCTGCCGCAGCACCTCCCACTCGGCAAGAAACTCCTTATTGCGCAGGAAATAATCGAGTACCGCTTCTGCGGTTACGGCATTGCCGGATTTCAGAAGCAGCCGGGGAGAGCGGAGCTGAAGAGGCTGGTTTTGCACCTCCTCCATGTGGATCTCCGGGTTATTGGGAAGATATCCGTCCCCCAGACTGCTTCCGTCCTCCTGCTCGTTAACCGTCCTCCTGCGAATATTGTAGTACCGGATTTCAGCGGGGCCATCCCGGATTTCCAACACACCGGCATTCACCAGCTCCCACAGCCGGTATTCAAAGTAGTAGTCGGGAATATTTTGCTCGCAGTAACCGATGGCTTCTCCCAATAAACGCGCTGCCTTTAAAAAACGCTCATCCCCTGGGACTCTTAACACATCCAGCTTCTCCAGAAGATACCCGTCGAAATAATCCTCCGGCACCTCTGTGACTGCGCCGCGCTCCCAGATTCGCAAGTTCCCCTTTTGTCCAGATAAATCAAGCCATTCCTGCTCCAGCCTGCTGCGCTCCTCCAAGGTCAGACGTCCGCTGCCATCAACGGCAAGCAGAGCCTGACGGAGCTTGTCCGGCGGAATTTCGCCCGAATGCCTGTATTGAATGAAGGCATCGGGTCGGTTGAATTGTTTTTCACAAATGGCACAAGCGTTGTAGATCGATACAGGATTCGGCTTATCCCGCAGCAAATAAAGGGCATGCCGCAGCCCGGCCTGCTCGCTGGCATTCTCTCCCGCCCACAGAATCACCTCGGCTTGGGGCGGGATGCGGGAGATATAAGCAAGGAGGATCGTATACTCCTCTTCAAAATGATCATACGCCTTGCCCCCGTCCGTTATATGGGCACTAAACCATTGGCTGCGCGCGGTACGGCCCTCCCGTGAATCCAGCCCGCCGAGGGGGCCGACGGCATAATGCTCCTCCAACACAATCAACTCATGAGAATCGGGACCCTCCATTTGAGCTAGTGCAAGCCTCAAGCTGCCAGCAAAGGAATGGCCAACGACCATATGTACATGGATGGAGTCTGCTTTTGTTTCCAGTGTTCCACTATTCCGGTTCATCTTCCGCCTCCTTTAATCTGCACTTTCATCTTTGTTTATGGTAATGGAATAATCGTGCGGATTCAATCCGTTTTGCAAATAACGGAAGCTTAACAGACCATTAGTCCAACCGGACCCGGCTGTTATCCGGATTCAGGATGTAAGCCCGGATACGCTGCTTTCCTTTAAGGGGTACAATAATTCCTTTTGCGTGCAGACTGCTTAAAATACGTCGTGTGTGGTCTCTGCTGGTTTGTAGAAATGTTGCCGCCGACGAAGGCGTAACCTCTTGGCCCAGATGCACGAAGAATTGGGCCAGTTTCCTTTCTTTTTGGCTGAGGTGGGGAGCGGTCAATAGGGAACCGTAATACTTGCCCAGCAGCTGTTGGATAAACAACTGGCATCGCTGGGGCTTCTCCTTTACATCATCAAGGGCGAAACGGAACACCTTCCAATCTTCGAAGATCAGATGGTTTTGCCGCTGCAGCTGGTCCGCGAACTGCCACCGGTTCAGATCCTTGGCGTGGCTGCCGAAGCCATCCAGCTCAAAGCAAAGGCGGTAGGGTGGCCGGAGATAGGCAAAGTCCAGAAACCGGAAGCCCTGAACCAGCCCGCTAACCTCATATTCCGCAAACAAATGCTCGAAGCTCCCGACTGCCGGCCACCAAACCTGTTGAAGAAACAACTGCTCCAGGTAACCGTGCCCTTCCTGCAACCTGCGCAGGCTTTCGCCGCTGCGGCCTGTTTGCTGATGTTCCATAAAGACGGCATATTCACGCTCATAGCTCATTAGGATCCTCTCCTCTGATGAAAATAAAAATGCCGCAGCATCCCGGAGGATGTGCGGCGTGTGCTTCACGCAAGGTTGTGCTCATATGCGTTTATCGTAACAAAACAAGCTCTGGATGGCAATATAGCTGTTAATGTACTCCAGACTAGCGGCAAACTGTCACTCATCTAGCGGTGGACCACCATTCGACCTTTCCGCATGTACATTTGCGAAATGTAAGCGGCAAACAATGTCTGCTATGCTAAAAAGCAGAAAACAACCGGAATAACGACATAAAATGTCTGCTAAATGCTCTCTGCAAGGCGAAAGTGAGGCTTTTCACAGCAATAGCAGACAAATCATGTCGCTATTTTGCCCAAAAGAGGGTGCCGCTGATAAATAGCAGACATTTGCGGTCCGCTATCATGCCGGAAGTGGTAGAAATGGGGGACGCGGAAGGGGCAAACGGTTGGAATGGAATAAGTGGGGCATACGGTTGGAGCGGGAGAAACGTGGGCAGCGTGGGCAGCGGTCAAACGAGAGAAACGAGGGCAGCGGTCAAACGAGAGAAACGTGGACAAGCAGGAGAGGTAGAACAGGCGGAAAAGTTGGTCCCCCCGGCCCAACCCGCCCCCAACAACCCCCACGAGAATCCGTCACAAGGATGCAAGGATAGATCATCGTCATCGGACCATCCCCGTTTTATACTTACAGTATGCAGAAGAAAGGAGTGGAGCATGTGAGAGAAACAGCCGCACCGCCAAGGGTTGCGCTGCAGGAGAGAGCCGTTGGGGCAGGACTCAAAAAATGGCGCCAATTCTGGAAGTTCCGGTACCTGACGCTGATGGTGCTGCCGACGGTAGCCGTCCTGATCCTGAACAATTACCTGCCCATGTTCGGGCTGTTCATTGCCTTCAAGAAGATCAATTATATCGACGGGATCTGGCATAGCCCTTGGGTGGGCTTCGAGAACTTTACCTTCCTGTTCAACAACGGCTCCTTGTGGCGGATCGTCCGCAACACCGTCGGGTACAGCCTGACCTTTATGTTTTTGAACCTGCTGTTATCCGTGGCGTTGGCCGTAGCCATCAACGAGCTGCGCAGCCGCCTGGCCGCCCGCACGTACCAGACGTTCCTGATTATGCCCCATTTTTTGTCCATGGTGGTGGTGAGCTATCTGGTGTATGCCTTCCTGCATCCCACCAGCGGATTCATCAATACTTCCATCCTGGAATGGCTGGGCAAGGAGCCGATTTCCTGGTACATGGATAAGCAGTATTGGCCCTTCATTCTAACCATCGTCAGCGCGTGGAAGGGAGTAGGCATGGGAGCGGTTGTGTACATTGCTGCCATCTCCGGCATCGATCCGGAATATTATGAAGCCGCCGTCATCGACGGTGCCAGCAAGTGGAGGCAAATCTGGCACATCACCCTGCCCTCCATCCGGCCGATTATCATCATTATGACCATCCTGAACATGGGACATGTGTTCAACTCCGATTTTGGCCTGTTCTATCAGGTCACCATGGACTCCGGCATGTTATATCCGGTGACGGATACGGTAGATACCTATGTTTACCGGGTCATGACTCAGCTGAACGATATCGGCATGTCCTCGGCAGCGGCGTTGGTGCAGTCGGTACTGGGCTTTATTATGGTCATTTTCACCAATGGTGTTGTCCGCAAAATCGACTCGGAGCAGGCTTTGTTCTAAAAAATCCTACTCCCATTTAAGGAGGTGCACATGCTGTGGCAGCCACAACCGCCCGGCGGGAAAACCGCATTTCACCCGTATCCAACCTCATGCTCAATCTGACATTTATACTTTTGTCCCTGCTCTGCGTGCTTCCGGTGGTGCTGGTCATCCTCGTATCCTTTACCAACGGCGATGTCCTCATTAATGAAGGCTACAGCTTTTGGCCCAGCCAATGGTCTTTGACCGCATACCGGACCATGTTTACGGATGCGTCCACCATCTTCAATGCATACGGCGTCAGCATCGGCATTACGGTTGCGGGAACCGTGCTGAGCGTGCTATTGATGGCAATGTTCGCGTATCCTATCTCCCGCAGGGATTATCCGCTGCGTTCGTTCTTCACCTTCTTCCTGTTCTTCACCATGCTGTTCAGCGGGGGGATGGTGAGCAAATATATGGTCTACACCCAGGCCCTGGGCCTGAAGGATTCGTACCTGTCCCTGATTTTGCCGCTGCTGATTATCCCGTTTAACGTCATTATTATGCGGACATTTTTCCAGACCACCATCCACCCGGCCTTGATCGAATCTGCCAAAATCGACGGAGCGGGGGAGCTGCGGATTTTCTTCCAGATCATCCTGCCCTTGTCCCTGCCGGTGATGGCCACCATGGCGCTGTTTTCCACCATTTTGTACTGGAACGACTGGTTCAACGCCTTGCTCTTCATTAATAAAGAGGCCATGTACCCGCTTCAGTTCCTGATGATGCGGGTGCTGAAGGATGTGCAGTATATCCGGGAAAATATGGCCCTGGCTCTCCAGAACCCGGAGCTGTTGAAGGATTTGCCCAACGAATCCCTTCAGATGGCTATGGCCGTAGTGGGCATGGGACCGATTCTGGTGGTGTATCCCTTCTTCCAGAAATACTTCGTGAAGGGTCTGACGGTGGGCGCCGTCAAGGGATAGCCGAAATCGTTTGATGGGAGACGCATGGCCGCATCCGCCTTCCGCCGTTACACCGTGCTTCACCGGCCGCCCTACATCAGCTGTCTGTTGAGTTTGACGGCCGTTTGACATATTATCCATTACAGGGAGGGTCACAAAAAATGAACCGTAAAAAATCGGCATTACTTGCACCTGTGGCATTGGCGGTCGGATTAACCACCGCATTGGCCGGCTGCGGCAGCAGCTCGGAGAGCACCCCCAGCACCGCCCCCAGCACACCGGCCGGCACCGCTGCCCCTGCAGCCAGCCCCCAAGCCGCCAAGCTGGACCCGTATGAGGTATCCATTATCTATTACGGCAAACCCCAGAAGGATGACCCGGTCATTCAGGAGAAGCTGAATGAATATTTGAAGGAAAAAATCAACACCACCGTATCCCTGCAGCCCATCGCCCCCAGCGACTACCAGAAGAAAACCGAGCTGATGATGAACACCGGCGAGAAGATGGACCTGCTGTTTACCGCCTCCTGGCTGGGTTTTTCCTCCAACGTCACCAAAGGCGCATTCGTAGAGCTGGATTCTCTGGTGGAAAAATACGGCCAAGGCCTGAAGAAGGAGCTGCATCCCCTTTATTTGGAGGCGCCCCGTTATAAAGGCAAGCTGTATGCCATTCCCACCAACAAGGAAATCACACAGGGCAAAGCCTTCACCTACCGCAAGGATATCGTAGACAAATATAATATTCCCATTGACAAGATCAATAAAATGGAGGATCTGGAGCCGTATTTTGCCACCATCAAGGAAAAGGAGCCCACCTTCACCAACCTGTATGTGGCAGGCGGTCCGGTCAGCTTCATGATGTACGAAACTCGCTCCAACTACCGTCCCATCGGCCCGACTCCCGGCAAACTCCCCATGTTCTTCATGGATTACAAATCCAAGGACATGAAGGTCAAGACTGTGCTGGACCAGGACATCGTCACCCTGAACAAAACCGATGCAGAGCTTTTCCGCAAATATTATGAAAAGGGATACATCAACGCCGACGCCGCCACCACCACAACCAACGTGGCCGACATCCGCAAACAAGGCAAGCTTTGGCTGCAATCCACCGTATGGAAGCCGGGTGCAGACATTGAACTGAAGCTGGCCGATAATTTTGATTGGGTGTCCCACGTCATCGAAGAGCCCATTGTCACCACCGACCTGGCTACCGGCTCCATGATGTCCATCTCCAGAACCTCCAAAAACCCCGAACGGGCGATGATGGTGCTGAACTACCTGCACACCGATCCGTATGTGATCAACCTGCTGGTGAACGGGATTGAAGGCAAACACTACAAGAAGCTCAGCGCCAACCGCATCGAGCCCATCAAGGATTCCGGCTATGGCGATACCGCTCTTTTTTGGGTGGTGGGCAACCAATTCCTGAACTACCTGAAGCCCGGACAACCGGATGACCTTTACGAAAGCTGGAAAAAATTCAACAATGAAGCCACCCGCTTCCCACTGCTGGGTTTTACCTTCGACGATACCAAGGTGAAGAATGAAATTGCCCAATTGACTACAGTCGTCAATGAATATAAGGCGATCAGCACCGGCGCTTTGCCCAATCCGTCCAAGATGCTGGATGAACGCAATACCAAGCTGAAGGCCGCCGGGTTAGAGAAGGTTCAGGCCGAAATGCAGACTCAAATCGATGCGTGGCTGGTAGAGTCGAAGAAATAAGGATTTGCTCAGGAGGCGGAATATATTGAAACCGGAACGTCTGATCTACACCTTCGTCAGCTATGCCTCCCATTATGACACACCCTGGTGCAAAGGAACGGCTGTTGAAGGTGTGGAAAGAACCGCAGCCTTGGCCCACCGTTACGGCATACCTGTCACCTGGATCGTCAACCGGGGTTCCATCCCCGTGTTGGCGGACCGGATCCGGGAGTGGCATGAGGATTATGGGGATGACGTGATTCTGCAATGCCCTTTTTTCGAGGAGGAAGCAGGCGGGTCGAAGGCTGTATTGAAGCAAAAGCTGGAGCAGGACTGGCAGCTTGTCCAGGAGCATTTCCCTTGGGTTCAAGTGAAGATCGCCGGCCGGGGCAAAATTTATAATGAAGTGATCGAAGTGCTGGAGGAACTGGATTTCCGTGGCATGTGGGGCTACTGCTGGGAGCAGGTCTGGTGGGACGGCATTACCCACAAGGGCATTCCCTGGGGCTCCTGGTTTGTTGACCCGGCCCGGTATACGGCTCCCCATCCGGGAAAAGGCAAGGTGGTAGCCTGCGAATGGACCGCCCGGGATTTGCACCAGACCTGGAGCACCGGCAGTCCCGTGCTGTATTCCACCGACCCCAACGACGTGCTGCGTGCCGGGTTGTGCTCGGAAGAGGACATCGAGTATTGGAAGCTGGTATTTCAGGAGTACCTGGATAATACCGACCATAATGACCGGGTCTATTTCCTGCAGCATCAAGAGGCCCATGAGATGGAATTTACCCCGCAGTTTCAGGTGTTTCCCGCGTCCCATGTGGAGGCCTGCGAGGGGATGCTGGACCGGTTCTTCCGATACGTGACCGGCTTTGGCGTGACGCTGACCACCTTGCCCCAGGCGTTGGGCCAGTATGGAGAGCGGTACGGGGAAACAGAGCCGGTTTACATGCTGACCCGCGACAAACCTATCCGGCCGGAGATCAATGAATATACCCTGACGCTGGGCGGAGTGGGGCTAGGTCCGTGGCCCGATGCTTTCCTCACCTACGACAAGGATGCCCAGATGGTTTTTGTTAAAGGGGAATGCAGACCGCGACTGCTTCGCAGCTACACCGGCAGCGCAGACAGCGCCAGGGAATACACCGAGGAGGTTCCGCCTGTATTCGTCCGCCACTATGAACGGACGGAGACGGCCATCCGGTTCACGTATGAGATCGGGAAGTGGAAAGCCATTCCCTTCGGTCTGGTGTATTGGGATGATCTAGCCGGCTTCCGTCTGGCCTCCTGCTCCCTGGCCGGAGCGCAGGTGAAAATCATCAAGGATGAATTGGCTTTTCTCCGGTTTAATCTGACGGGAGAGCCGGTCATCATCGAGCTGGAGTTCCGAACCACAACATAGCTAAACCAAGCAGCATGTACACATCAGGGCGCACATCCGAAGCAAGGGAGGTGTGCCCTGATTTTTATATACATTTGTAAACGATTACAAAGTAGGAAAATGACATGTTTGTTTTATTTCTGCCGGGGAGCAGAAGGAGAATGGGGAAAAGGGCGGTGCCGGTATTGCTGGCGCTTATCCTGCTTTTGTCCGCACCCCTGATGGTTTTGGGAGCCGTAGCGCCGCTTCCGGGGCCGAACACGCCTATGGTGTACGACGATTTTTCCAATGGGGGAACCTTCAAGCAAAATTGGGCCAACTGGTACAACCAGGCTGGGGGAACAGGCACGTATTCCAAGGTGACGGCGGACGGCAGAGCCGTGGGCAAATTTACCCAAACCCCGGCCACCGCCTCCTCCTGGGCCAAGTTCGAGCCCCAGCATGACAACGGCAACTTCTACGGCTACCGCTAAGGCAATTATGACCGTATTGGTGTGGAGCTTCCGCCTAATCACAGTGACATGGCTGGTTTTACCGTCAGCGGCAGCGTCTACGGTTTGAATCCACAGGCTGCAGCAGCGTTGTCCGCTAACGGCAAGCTGTACAATGTGAAGGTTGGCGTGATGAAGAATAACGACCGCGGCATCTATCAGCTGTCCGTCAACGGCGTGAACCAAGGCGCGGCTATGGACCTGTACGATTTGCCCACGGGTTCGGTCTACCAGGAAATCGATCTGGGGGATGTTGTGTTCCCGGCGGGAGGGGAGCTGGTGCTGCGCTTTACCTCCACAGGCAAAAACGCCTCCAGCAAAGGCTACCAACTGGTGCTGGACTATGTGCGGCTGACGCCACAGTGAGGCTCTCTTTGTACATCCAGTCTGCGGCTCGGACCTTGTTATTTCAGGGTAGCGTGCCGACCGCAGATCATCTATAATATCTCTATGGCGAAGAACGCCCTAAGCAAGATTTTATGCTTGGGGTGTTCTTCTTTTATTTTGCGGGAATGGGGAGCGGATGGAATGGATGCGGTTGAAGCGCACAAGGAGTTTATCCGGGATCACTTGGAGCTTAGAAC